>CAYXKS010000008.1:0-36746 GCA_964465725.1 uncultured Bacteroides sp.
CGGGACTTGAACCCGACATTTCCGGCTTGAGAGGCCGACGTCCTGACCTTTAGACCAAGGAGCCATAATGATCCCCATGGGACTTGAACCCAATACCTCCGGCTTGAAAGGCCGGTGTCCTGACCTTTAGACCAGGGGATCCTACTGCAGGCATTTTCCAGCCTGCTGTTCTCTTATTGTTTCTCTTTCTTATCTTCCATTCATGCGCTGATCTGTATCTGCGCCACTGTATCCGTAACCAGAATATCATCCAGGCGTACCTGCAGAACCGCCGCAAGCACCACCAAATTGTCTATGGTCGGCAGGGCAACCCCCTGCTGCCACTTGTAGATGGCCTGCGGAGTGGCAAAGCCGAAAACATCCTGCAGATCCCTTACCGATAGCCCTGCCTGCTTCCGCAGCCTTGCTATGTTCTGCCCTGTCCTTACCATATCTATAACCGGCAGATTCACCATGATTCTCACCTCCTGCTATTTGAAATCAATATCCAGGCGGCAATGCTCCATATGGGACTTGAACCCATGACTCCTCGATTAAAAGTCGAGTGCTCTCCCATCTGAGCTAATGGAGCATAAAAAATACCGCCTACCTCATTTAAGATAAGCGGTACTTGAAATCTATGGTCTGTTCCCGGCAGCCTTCCAGAAGACCCGCCTTCAGACATCACACAGTTTTTCGCCTTTTCCTTATCTTACATGAGCGCACCTTGACCAGACTCTGTTCTTTTTCTTTACTGAACAGTGTCTCATAATGTTCGCTATGCAGATAATATGCGAAGCCATTCGCGGCGAAATTAACTGTTGCCATGATCGTTTCCTTTCCGGACTTATCCGTCCTCTTTGTTTTCTACTGTAACCACTATAACACCGATTTCCGGATTTGTCATTATACCAGTAATATAATTTTATAGATGCCTTTTGCAGCATTTACGCTACCCATAAAACATAAACAGTTCATGGCTGATAAGAATTGTAAAGTGTTGATGTGGATTATCACTCTTACTCAAGTAATTTGTTTTCTACTCATGTCGAGTAAGGGTTATCCCTTTCAAAGTCCCCTTTATACTGTTTCCAGCACTTCGTAAACTGCATTTAGACAATCTTCTATTGTTAATGCCTTGCCATTCTCAAAAAACACTGATGTAATAGGTCGCTTTTTGCAACTCTCCTGATTAGATAATTCATTATCAAAAATATCCCTAACCTTATCTAAATCTGCCTGAGAAATATCTAACGCCCTCTTCCAATACCTAACAAAATGTTTTTTAAAACAATCATAGTCAGAGTAAAGCCCCATCGGATTATCCTGCAAACCATATTGCACTGGCTGAAAAAGAGATGCTATATCCCTTACATATTCATATACCAAATTTTCTTTGCCCTTGACATTTGACATATTTGCTGATGCCGAAGTAATGTCAAGATTAAACTTTGCCCACATATGATTTTGAAACTGATTTCCTGCCATAAAAAACTGTTGCATACTAAACCTTCTTTCTATATTTTTTAACTAATCGTTGCCAATAACTCTCTACAGTTCCTATATCTATCTTCCAAATCCCCTGCCAGACACTTCATCACAGCATCAATCTGCTCATCTGACAAATGCGGTGCGGAGTTGCCTAAATATGATTTCATATCACCCCCATGGGGAGCCCTCCCACAAAGCAACCAATACCAGATTGCCCCTATCGAATATATGTCACTCCTGCAATCCCTCAATTTAGGATTTTCCTGCAATAAAGGATCGATAAAGGTTCCGCCCGCCACAGCTTCTCCTGTTTTGGTGAGTTTTGTATTATTATCTGTATCTAAAAAAGCACTGACACCAAAATCAATAATCTTAAACAACTTCTCCTTCGTAGAGAACACTACATTACTTGGCTTTAAATCCCTATGTATGATACCCTTTCCATGAGCATATTCCAATCCATTTAAAATAGGTTTGATTACTTTTACACTATTTTCAAAACTTAATGCACCATACTTTTTCTGTAATCCAATCAAATCATAGCCTTCGATATATTCCATCCTTATGAACGGACCTTCTGCCATTCTTCCAGCATCATATATCTTAACAATATTTGTATGATTCAACTGGAATAACATTTTGGCTTCTCTGAAAAAACGCCTCTCACCGTTTTTCTGTTCATCCGATGAAACAAAAATAGGCGAATACACTTTCACTGCAAAGTCCATATCTAAACATTCATTATGATATTTAAAGACTGAACCAAATCCTCCCGAACCAATCTGATCAACCTTATTATATTGCTTTATCTGCAAAAATGGATCAGCTTCTTCATTAAAATGCTCTTCTATGTATTCAACCAAACCATTTATTGAATCTGTGATTAACTTTCTTCTTCCAGCGTAGTCACCGGACTCACTCTGCATATACCTTCTAAATTCATCTGCCGTTCTGCAGCTCTTGATAAATTTGGGGATCTGATCTTTAATACTTGCGTTTTCCAACAGAGAATTTCTTGTCTGAATATAATATTTATCGTCAATCGTTCCATTTGTCGCCTTTGACATCAACCCCATTTTATATTCATCCAGTAATTCTATCAACTCCGTCTTTGTCACTGCCCACCCATCTCCTTAATCTAACTATCATTTTCTTACAAGAAAAATATGCCTTTCATGTCTATATCCTTTATGTTTCAAAAGCGGCGAAGCCACAGGCATCTCTGCCTATGGCTCATATTTTACCACTGCTCCTTCAAAATTGGAACTGTATTTCATACAGAAACTTCACCTTCAAACGGATTCCGCACTTTCCATACAATCTCTATAGCGTCCTCATCATATACGACCACTTTACTCGGTGCTTTCAGCCTGTCCACATCGAAGGTCTCTAACACAAAACGCCCTGCCAACTCCACATCCATTATCTCCTCCGGACCAGCCATCTCCTGCATACGGTCAAGTTCGGCCTGTACCTCACGTCAAAGGCCTGCCATGTTCCCATTCTCCAGATGGTGGTATTTTTGCTTTAATCACTATCAGATTTTCATACCGCTGACCAGCAATGTATGTACAGTTTCCGAACAGAAACCAGAAGTGAAATGGTTATGTCTGCCCTTTCGGGCAAAAAATAAGAGGACAAGTCAGTGCACCCCCTTGATTTTGCAGGTTTTCCAAACTTGTCCCTAATATAACACAAACAACTACATATTCCCCCTTCTGTCATTAGCTTTACTCTATTTATCGCTTTCACTCTAATAGTGAAATTTTATAAAACCAATCCCTGTTTCATCACCATATTGGCAATTTGCTTCTAATACAGTCTGCTATCCCTGCCTCACCTCCAGCCCGTCCAGCGTAAGCCCTGGCAGCCCCACCAGATACCATCTGTCATCCATGCCCATCTCCATGCGGGCAGGAACCCATACATCATTCAGGCAGAATTCAAAGACCTCCCCACAGTGGATTCCGCCATAATCACGCCTGTCACCGTCCTCATCCGTGTAATGGAAATTGTACCTGCCGCTTTCCCTGTCATAAAATAATGTTCCCTGCTTCATAAACGTCCTCCTTCTTAAAATATGTTTCTATATAATAAAGAGTCCCTTTCTCTTATTTTCTTGAATTTTTTCGCAAATTCTTTTGCAAAACCTCTGTTTATGGCTCTTCCTCCTCTGCACCCTTCAGCTCCGACTCATATTTCTTTGCCAGCCGGTAGAAGCTGTCTTTCTTAAGCCCGGTCAGCATCATTGCCTCCTTTGCCGAGATCACGCCGCTTTTCCATCTCCCGTAGCAGTCCTCCCAGTTCTCCGGGTACTCCACCCTCGGCCTGCCCAGGTGCTTCCCGCCTGCCTTTGCCACCTCGATGCCCTGGCGCTGCAGCTCATGGCGCTCCGTCCAGTCCTCATCCGCCACATATGCGAACACCGCCAGCACCACATCCGTGATCAGCTGTCCTACCAGCTCCTTTGACTGGGTGGTATCCAGTATGGGCATGGACGTCACTTTGATGTCAGCGCCGATCTCTTTTGTGATGTGGAACCACTCCTTATAGATCTCACCGTAGTTCCTTCCGAAGCGCTTCAGCTCCGTCACCACCAGCAGGTCCCCTTCCCGCAGGATGTTGTCAACCAGGGAGCGGTACACCGGGCGCTCAAACTGTCTCCCCGACTCTTTCTCTACATAGATGTCGCGCTCGTCGATGCCCTCCTCGTCCCGCAGGATATGGATCTGCCGCTCCGGGTTCTGCTCACGGGTGGATACGCGCACATATCCGAACTTCTTTGTTGCCATGACAGCCCTCCTTCCGTAAAAATCCGTATCGCAAAAGGTATACCTTTGGAGATATCTATTCCGGCAGGCATACACCCCTGTTTTTCTGTCGCAAAAAGCCCTTTTTGCGTTTTGCGATGTCGTAGATGTGCTTGATACCTTTTGCGACACATCATTTTATACGCAGGAGACGCCCGAAACGCAACAATCCCCTGCGCAATCACCTAAAAATCCTGAAGCCGGATTATAATATCCTCACCGGCTAAACCCTGAACTTCTGGATGCAGCTTAACAGGGTTGCCGAAAACTCCTGGTACAGATCCTCCTCGAATACATTCTGCTCCATGGCGTTCTTGATAAGGAGCGGGCGGTACATCCGGAAGATCGCCTCCTGCGCCTCCTTATCCCCCGCCTTCGCACGCTCCAGCAGCTCCTCAAAATCCGTCATTCCCATTCATCTCCTTCCTTAGCTTCCTGAGCACATAATAATATGCCATCTCTGCCTGTTTCGGCTCCATATGGAACCGCTCCCCCAGTTCCATAAAGGTAAGCTCCCCGTAAACCCTGGCAAACAGGATCTCCCTGTCCTTGTCCTTCAGCCTGCTTATGGCCTTTGCCAGCCGGTCGCTCTCCAAAAGTTCCAGCAGCTCGCCGTACCTCTGCCAGTCCCTGAAGATAAAATCCGTATGCTCCCCTATGTAGGCACGGTACTGTTCCTCAAAATCCGTATAGTTGCGCTCCAGGTTATCCTCCCGGATAAATTCCCTGCCCTGCAGCCGATACTTCCGCTCCCAGTATTTCTTCCGCGTGTTATCCACCGCCGCCATCAGGTATGCCGTGAATCGGTTCTGCACGGAATCGTTATGCTTTTCTCTCATTCTTTCGTCCTCCAGTCTTTTTCCACGTTTCCCTGTGAACCGCAGAACCGGAGGTCCTCTGGTAAAATGACTTATGCAGGCTTTAGTCGCAAAAATAAAAGAGCATTTATCCGCCCGAAAGCACGGATAGACGCCCTTTTCCCATAAATTTATACCTTCCTCCAAAAAGTAGTGTGTCAGACTACTACAACGGGGGCGGAACACCCTCTGGAAGCTTATGATTTTTTTAACGAAATTCCCTTGTTATAGCCCAGCTTATAGAAATTCCTCACTGCAGACCATGCACCTCTCCCATGGCCGCAAAAAGGCACCCAAACAAAACCCTGATGAACCATGTTTTTTTTGTTCACCAGATGTCTGGATGCTTAGTAGTCTGATACTCTACTTTTTAGAGTGTCTATACCATTTTTACTTTTATAAGGTGTGGCACTACACTACTTACAGGAGGTGACCACAATGTCTCTATCTATCAGTGATGCCCAGGTTTTCAGTGCTGCCTTAAAGAGAGGCAGGAAGAAGAAGCATCTAACCCAGGCGCAGTGTGCAGAACTGCTTGACCATTCCGTGTCTTTTCAAAAAGATCTGGAACGCTGCCGTTGCTCCCCAAGCATTGAAAATTTCTACCATATCTGCAGAACGCTGGATATATCCGCAGATGACTGTATCTTTCAGGACAACCATGACAGGACCGGTTCTACATACCAGGAGCTGTTAAGGCTGCTCCCGCTTTGTGATGAAAAAGCCTTATCTGTTCTGGTGGCCACAGCTGCTGCACTCATAGGGGCAGAGCACAATTCTATATCCCATAGCTCAAACGATGATACTTATAACTGACAAAATAATCACGAAAAATTAAAAGCCGGCGCCCAGATTTTGTTATCTGTTCCGCTGGCTTTTTTGTAAGGTCACATGGAAAGGCTGTCCATGTCTGTTTTTAAGCAATGGTATAAGTTTCAGCTGAATAGTATAAATACTTTTGGCCCATTTTCAGGACCTTTTAAAACACTTGATGACCTGCAAAAATTTTACACGAAGTCCAATATCCGACTGCTGCAAGCAAGACAGATATCGGTATGGTAAACACCGCAAAAAGAATTTCGTCCTTTATCTGCGAAACAGACATAATGAAAACCAATTCCTGCGGCACAGTTAATTATCCCGAAGCCGCTCCACAATACTCCGGCTTCCTGCCCTTTTATAGACAACTGCCGGGATAATCATGCACAGAAGCATCGATAGTAGCATATAAAGCGTCATCGGAAGAGCCGGATAACGGAATGTCCCAAACCCTACATTTTCCCTGACCACATGAAAAATCAGGAAATCAGCTCCGGAACCTAAGGTAACAGACATTGCTAATGTCAGCAGGAAATACCAGATCCCCTCCCACGTGGTGAGTTTCTGCATCTGTTTTTTGGAGGCGCCTACCGCTTCCATAGTGGCAAATTCCCGCGCTCTGCTCAGAATGCTGACGCTCATGGTATTGATAAAATTCAGGATGCCAACAGTAAACAGCACAATGGTAAGAAATGCGGACAGCTTTGACAGTGCACCTTTGGTCTCTTCCAGGGATCTGGCAAGTTCCACCTTTGATGTCCTTGAGATGGCGGGTATATCCTCTGTCAGTTCCGCTACCTGATTCAGGGTGCTTTCCTCATATTCGGAATCACTGTCAATCTTGATGGAATAAATAATGGCATCTTCCCTGTACCGGTCGATCACCTGATTGGATACCACCAGCCACGGGGCCGCGCCGCTGTTCATCCCATCTCTTTCAAGGGGAATCTGCCCTCCGACGGGCAGCTCAAACTGTTCATCCGTATCCATCACGGAAAAAGGAATCCTGCTCCCGCTGTGCAGTCCGCTCCCGTTCATATCTGTGGTAAGAAGAAACTCCCCTTTTTCAAACCCTTCTATGTCAATGGGCGTTTCCGCAGACCGGTTATAATCCTCAATCACCCTGCTGTCAATCCCCACAAGCAGACTCCAGAAGGTTGCCTTCGGATTGTCCAGCCAGATACCAGTATCTGTGGGTTCCATTCCGTTTGCCTGCTCAAACTCATTTTTAATCTCCAGCCAGTCTCCATAGACTTCCTCTGAATAATGCTCATAAATGGGCACAACCTTTGTCATTTCAAAGCTCTCCACTCCCTCCAGACTCTGCAGACGTTTCACAAGCTCCGGCGTAAAGCTCTGCTCCTCCTGCGGGGAAAAGGATGCCCTGCTCATGCTGTTATAAAGAGCAAGATCATGGGCCGTATTATAATCAATAAATTCATCCAGAGACATCCCGCCAAGCACGGTCATGCAGAGCAGGAAAGTCACGCTGCTTAAGAAAAATGTCCCTATGACCAGCCATGCCTTCCGGGGCTGTCGGAATACATTTTTAAGCCCCATCTGAAACAGCCCGGTGTGGTCACTTCCACGGCTCGTCTTCCGTCTGCTGCTGCCCTCCGCAAATGTCAGGGCGCCAATGGCGGAAACGGCCATCACCTTCCTGGCTGTCATAAAAAAGCTGACAAAGATCATCAAACCCGAAAAGAATGCCGCTGTAAACGGAATAATCAGATGGAACCGTGTCTGTGAAAATCCCTCCAGAATACCGCCCAGGATCAACGGAACAATCCACTGTGTCATAATACCGCCAAGCACAAGGCCCACCGGCAGTGCTGTCAGAAGGATATTACCCATCCGATAGTACATGAGCCATTTCAGCTGACCGGGCGCGGTGCCAATGGTTTTGAGCAGACCGTAAAACTGAATATCCTTTGTAACGGAAATTGTATTAATGTTATAGATAATCAGGAACCCATCCAGCATAAAAAAGAGGATTACGGCCAGGGCGGTTCCCATATCCTTAAATGACAGATGAAAACCTTGGCCGCCCAGAACCTTGAAATTCTGCTGTTCTGATATCTGTAATTCCTCCCGGACCCTGGCCAGCTTTTTCTGAAACTGCCCGGCAGTGAGGGAAAAGCCCACAAACTCTGTCTGTCCGTTATGGTTCTGAAGCGCCTCTTCTGCCACAAGAACCTTCTGCCTGGAAGCCGTATCAATATAAGAGGTATCCGTATAATAGCCGGAAAGGACAAAGGTTTCCTCCTCCGCCACATCCCGGTCCTCCCATGTAACCGACAGTGGAATCTCGCTGCCAATCACCGGTTCTATCCCCAGCCTTTTTAGCAGCCAGACTGACATCATCACTTCATTTTCCTTTACCGGATAATTCCCCTGGATGTCCGTAAAAAGCGGACGGCTCCAGGTATCCCAGTTCTCTTCTGCGTACAGGTAAAGGCTTAACCCTGACTGCCCCGGGTTCCCCACCAGGCGCCCTACCTTATGAGATATAAACAGCGGCTGCTGTACCAGAGCGCTTTCCGAAAGGAATGCCAGCTGCTTCCCATCCGGGCCTGACAGTACAACATCCGTCATGGCGCCGGTCTCCTTCAATTCCTGCATCTGTCCGAATCTCTGGATATTATAAAAAACACTGCAGGCGGCCGTGATCAGGATGGTCACAATCACTACAGCCATGGAAATCAGAAGGTTCTGTGTACGTCCTGCCCGGAAACTCCGTCTTCCAAGCGCCCTGACTGCCTTTTTTGACAGACTTTTTCCGGTATGTTCCTTTTTTCCCGACACTTACTCCATCTCCTCTCTCTATATCGAATACCTGGGCTGCCCATGCGGCGGGCTGTCCACTATTTTTCCATCCTCAATCCGGATACTTCGGTCAGCCATCCGTGCAATTTCCCTGTCATGGGTGATCATCACAATGGTCTGCTGAAACCTTCTGCTGGATGCTTTCAGCAGGGAAAGCACATCCGCACTGGTTTTGCTGTCAAGGTTTCCTGTAGGCTCGTCAGCCAGGATGATCTCCGGTTTTGTAAGGAGCGCACGGGCAATGGATACCCGCTGCTGCTGCCCGCCGGAAAGATGGTTTGCAAGGTTCTGAAGCTTATCCTTTAGTCCCAGGGAATGGACCACCTGTTCCAGCAGCTTCTGGTCTGCCCTCCGGCCGTCCAGCTGCAGGGGCAGTACCATGTTTTCATACACATTCAGAACCGGAACAAGATTGTAGTTCTGAAAGATAAAACCGATGTGGCGGCGGCGGAATGCGGCCAGCTTTTCCTCATTCTTATAAGAAATCTCTTTTCCGCCAATCAGCACATTTCCGGACGTAGGGGTATCCAGCCCGCCCATCATGTGGAGCAGCGTGGATTTCCCGGAACCGGAGGTGCCCACAATAGCAACAAACTCCCCTTCCTCGACGGCGAGGCTTACGCCATCCAAAGCTTTCGTCACGTTATCCCCCTGCCTGTAGTGTTTTTTCAGATCAACTGTTTGTAAGATAGACATAAAAAATCTCCTTTTCTTATTCTGTAAGAAGATTTTAAAACATAAATTCCTATTTTTTATCTATAGAAACCACATTTTATTCCTGTTATAAGTTATAAGTCCTTTAGATAATCAGTCTCCATAATGAACCGGACATTCAAACCGCAGCTTTTCAGGGTAATACTGTAACACAATATAAAAAATCCGTTCATCCACCCTGTTCCATAACTGTGCCGTGAATTGTTGGTCAATCATGGTGACTGGAAAAAGGATTTTCCTGCTTTCCCCGCCGTCCATTTCCAGCAGCAGGCTTTCAAGGTCAGGATTCAGTTCAAACATCAGCTCTGCATCAAACTGACTTCCCCATGCGCCGGATTCAAAAGAAATGCAGGTCAGATCCACTGCACTTTCATCAGCTGTTCTTTTAGAAAACGTCAGTTCAGCGATACCTGTCCGTTCTCCGGATACTGGATTCTCATCCCCATCTGCCCATTTCCAATCAGAAAACAGGATGGTGTAGCCGCCAATCCGAAAGGATTCATGCAGGCCATAAGTTTGAGTTTGTGGACTGGGATAACAGGAATTGATCCAGAATAAGCGATACCCGATTCCACATAAAAGGAACACTGCCAATATGGGCAAAACCAGCGTCTTTATCCACCGCTTTTTAAAATCCATCAACTCTTGGCTCCTTTCTGCACCAGAGAGAATCTGCCATCTGCGACCTGATAAATACAGTCTGACAGCGTTTCCAGCTCTGACCTGTCGTGGCAGGCCAAAAGAATCAGGCAGCCTCTCTCACGCTGTTCGCGGATAATCTCCTGTACCAGCAGACATCCGCTTTCATCCAGGCCGTTAAACGGCTCGTCCAACAGCAGGAGCGCTGGCTGTTCCATAATGGCGCAAGCGATGCCAAGGCGCTGGCGCATGCCAAGAGAATACTTTTTTACCTTCCGGGCATCCTCCGGATCCAGTCCCACCCGCGCCAAAGCCGCTTTGACCTGACAGGGGCCAATTTCGCCCCGGATGGAGGCCAACAGGCGCAGATTATCATATCCGGTCTTTTCTGGCAGAAAGACCGGCGTTTCCAAAAGCATTCCCATACTTTTGGGAAAAGACAGATCTTTCCCAATTCCCTTCCCGTCAATCTCAACGGCTCCGCTTGTGGGCTGAATGAGTCCGCAGATTGCCCGCATCAACATCGTTTTCCCTGAACCATTCTTCCCCAGCAGGCCATACACCATCCCACTTTCCAACATCATACTGACGTCTCTCAACACGATGGAGCCGTGTATTTCTTTGCATAGGTTCGTAATCTTGATTCTCATCTCTGTCCTCCTTGCGCAAGAAGAATATCCTTGCCCCGGAAGAGCTTTATCCCCAAAATAAGGGCAATCATGATCAGGGACAAGGAGAACGCTAAACAGTTCTGAACGGATATGGCCGGATTTCCCCCCAGGAGTCTCCCCCTCTGCAGCATGGAATAATTGCCTATGAGCGCAGGGGATGTCCAAAATACAGAGGCGACAAGATAGGACAGTACGGCGAAAAACGCCAGTAACGGTTCTATGAACAGTGTCATCACTACCTCTGCCAGACACAGGGCTGCAGACACCAGGATGGGCATGGCCCACCAGTATAGCACAATCTCACCGATACCCAATTCGCTCGTGTCAATTCCGAACAGGACTGTCATAACCTCAGACAGCGTTCCAGGATCCCCTGCTAACAGACTGCATACAGCCAGTACAGCGGCCAGCATCAGATAATATCCAGCCACAGTAAAGCAGACCCACAACACCTTGCTGAGCAGCCAGTATTCCCGCCGGCCCGAACGGACAAAAGCCTGCCCGCCGCTGTATGTGAGCTCCTGAACCGGATAAAAGCCCACCAGAAACAGCAGAAAGCCATGGAAGATCAGCCAGTGAACGGGCAGTTCAAACACCCCTGCCTCAGAGAGACGATATTCGGGAAGGCCCTGGAACAGAAAAGTCAGCCTCTCCAGAAACCCGATACAGGTATTCGAAATCAGACTGAGACGCCCTGCCAGGGTACAGAAGTACACCTGAACCAACAGCGCAAACAACCATTTGCCCCGATTGCTTTGAAACCCATAGCGCAGGTCGTAACACAGCAGTGCCAGAAAGCGTTTCCTCTTCATGGCAGTCCCATCTCCTTTCTTTCAGAGTACCATATAAATAGTATGCCACCCGCCAGCAGAAGCGCCGCTTCCCCTGCCACCCAGGGCAGCTTGGCGATAAAAAGCTGGCTTGGCCGCAGGAATGCCGGAGGACACATGGAAAGATACCCCGTCGTCGCTCCCACACAATAGAGAAACATATAAGCCAGAAACGGTGTCAGCTGAACCAGGTAACGGTTTTTCAGAAAAATTGTCCCCGTCAATGACAGCGTTGTAAACAGCCCGTAAAAAACACCATCCAGCAGCAAATATGCCAGCAAATACAAAAAAGGATGTGAAAAATAGCAATCGCCCCAAAGCTTTGTTGCGTTGATGGGCGAAAGGCCATACCCCGCCTGAGGACATGCCGCCGGAATCACCAGATTTGTGGCCAGGAAGTCAAACAGCATGGGAAGAACAGCCACCGACGCACCGCTCAAAAAGGTGACAAGGTATTTTGCCCGCACATAGTCCCTCTGGCTCCGACGCACAATAGCCTGATTTCCAAAACCGGAAACGCCATCAAAAAACCAGCTGGCTCCATGAGGAAGGGCACATAGGATGGGGAGAAACATAAAATAGATTTTAGCCTGAAGGGAATAGTTTTCCCCACCAATCCAGCGATCAAAGGAGGATAAGGGATAGCTCCCTTGGAGGATACAGTTGCGCAGCGGCCAGATGTAGTCATAAAAGTGCCAAAGACTCAGGCTGCAGCCCACCAACAGAGCGATTGCCATATACCGGTTGCGGAAAGCACGATCCAGTTCCAGTCTAAGGTAGTGTCTCATGCCTCACTCTGCCTCCAAATTCAGATCAATGTAATAATTTTCGGAGCTGTCCTCCGATGCTTCCACCTCATAGTACAGAGACCGATCCCGGCTGTCTCCCAACAGTTCACGGAAATCTTCCTCCCGCTTCCATACCAGCCAGCCCATTTCGCTGGTGACGGATTCATTGGGAGCCAGCACCCAATGGAATGCCTCGCCGGGAGTGCCTCCCTCCCACTTCTGGTCACAATACACGGCCTCGCTGTTGCAATGCAGGACTCGTCCTTCGGAGTCAATCTCACGCAGTCCTCCCTGATTCCGCAGGATTTCAACTGCCTGATCCGTAGTATTCGTAAACTGAATCGTGAGGAACAGGTACTCTTCGTCCCCCAGCAGATTCCCCTGCTCATCTGTTCCGTCGAGGGAAAGATCCATCAGATTTTCCAGAGTCCGGTCACCGAACTCTTTTGTGCGCTGGACATCCAGAATGGAATAGGAGATACCGTTGCCGGTGGCGGTATCCGACAGACTGAGAAGATTTTTGGCATATACTGCAGGCAGAAGCTCCATATCGCCAGCATCACTGGCATTACTGATATTGCTGACATTGCCGGCATCGTCCTGGGATATCACCGCGGATGGTTCGGTATCTGTATCGGGGCTTTGAATCAGGCCGCTGTCAGGAACGGCAGGTTCAACAGTGCCGCAGCCCGTTAAGGCAACTGCGAAAAACAAGGCCGTCAAGGGAAACAGACAACTATTTTTCATTTTCTTTTTCATATGAGCATCGCTCCTTTCTTTTGATAAAGCCATTATAGTGCATCCTTTTACAGGGGATCCCCCCGGAAAATGCAAAAGGTGAGCAGAAGAGTATGTAAAAAGATTTTCTGCCAAAGTTCTATGAGATCTGATGCCCTGCGA
Source organism: uncultured Bacteroides sp. (assembly GCA_964465725.1). Lineage (GTDB taxonomy): Bacteria > Bacillota > Clostridia > Lachnospirales > Lachnospiraceae > UBA3282. Next base: position 13,325 of record CAYXKS010000008.1, read on the forward strand.
AAATTCTGCGGGAGAAAATACCCCCGGCCGCAATGAGGATCAATGCCGCAGGGACAGCCCAGATCGCATACAGGAGCATACCCCTCACCTGCTCCACAGACATAAGGGAAACAAACTGTGCGTGGTAGATTGGAAGAAGTGCGACCAGCCTGAACAGTGTGCTTTTTTCCGCCACCGGGAACAAAATCGGCAGAGCGTACACAGCGGCAGAGGCCACTAATGCGATCATCTGGTTCCTACAGGCTGCGGAAAAGAGCAATGTAATACCGGTCACCCCAAGCACGCATGTAACAGCCAACAGCGCCTGATATGCCAATAGCGTGCCGCAGGTGATGTTGAAAGGAATGCCTCCCTCAATGTAAGTCAGCTGGGCAAACAGGATGCTGCAGTCCAGTCCCTCGCTACCATAAAAGACGAATCCCATCAGGAGATTCACCGCTAAAACAATGGCGGTTGTGATCAGAGCAGCCATAATCCCTGCAATCACCTTTGCCGCTGCACATTTTGTCCTTCCATATTTACTGGACAAGATGATATTATCAACTCCATTGTATTCACCGCAAAAAACCGGAGCGATCATCACAATGATAAAAAACGAGAAAATCACCAGGACCCTGGTCATGTTCTGGCTTGTGCTCAGCCAGCCGTCCACATATCCAATTTTAATGTTCTCGTCACCGAACACATCGGAAACCCGCAGACCATTCCAGTTCCCGTATATATCAGAAAAACGGGCAGACACTGCGGACTGTATGGTGTTCTGATAAAGGTAGATTGCGTTGAGCCCGTTTTCTCCAGATTTAGGGACGATCTCTGAGATCATCTGCTGCACCTTTTCGTCCGTCAAAGTCCCGGAATATCTTGCGGCAATCGCCTTATCAATTTCTACGGCAGTTCGGCCAGTTCCTTCTTTGCCTGCACCGTCAGAGGCATACTTATTCTGATAGGTCGAAAAGGCAAGGAATGCCGACAAGAGCAATCCAGCAGCCAAAGCAAGCAGCGTAAAGCGTTTGGAAAAAATTTTCCGCAATTCAAGTCGAATCAGTTTTTTCATTGTCCATCCTCCCCCTTGAAGTAGTATAAGAACAGATCCTCTAAATTGGGCTGTACCTTGACTGCACCGGCCACAGGAGGCTGGTCCGCAATCACCCGGAGTACCGTTCTGCCGTTCTCCTCATTGCGCAGATTGCTGATATTCAGAGAAACAGTATATTGCTCCACCCGGCTTGTGGGGACAGTACATTCCCAGACACAGCCGCCTATTCTGGAGGTGATCTCATGGGGCCTGCCGAAGTGGATGATCTCGCCGTCCTTCATCATCATGATTTTCTCTGCGATAAATTCTATGTCAGAAACAATGTGCGTCGATAGAATCACGATCCTGTCCTTGGAAAAGGCGCTGATGAGATTGCGGAAACGTACACGCTCTTTCGGATCAAGTCCCGCTGTTGGCTCATCCAGAATCAAAATATGCGGATTGTTCAGCATGGCCTGTGCAATTCCCAGACGCTGTTTCATGCCGCCGGAAAAGGTCTTGATCCTGCGCTGTCTTTCCCCGGACAGGCCTACCTCCTCCAGCAGCTTGTTGGAAACTTTCTTTGCTTTTCTGCTGTCAAGCCCTTTTAATGCCGCAACATACAGCAAAAAATCCAAAGCGGTGAAATCGGGATAGTATCCGAAGTGCTGGGGCAGATAGCCCAGAACATCCCGATACCTCTCTCCAAGCTTCCAGATGCTCTTGCCGTCCAAAGCAATTTTTCCAGAGGTAGGGCGCTGGACAGTGCATAAGAGGCGCATGAAGGTCGTCTTTCCCGCGCCGTTGGCCCCCAGCAGTCCGTACACACCATTCGTCAAGGTAGCATTCAGACGATTCACGGCTGTTTTTGAGCCATATCGTTTTGTCAGATTGACTGCGCTCAGTTCCATATAAAAACTCCTCCCTTTGTTCAGATATTTTGGGAAAAAATACTCTCTATGGGGTACATAGAGAGTATAGAAGACAATTTCCAATATTCTATCTACTTTTGAAAAAAACATGTTTTGAAAAAACATTTTACCCTGGCTCCGGAAGGGGTATTCTCAATCCGCAGCCAGCCGCCATGATGCTCACAGAGCATTTTGCTGGTGTAAAGGCCAAGGCCGAAGTGGTCTTTCTTTTCCCTGGTGAAATAAGGATCAACCGCCTTTTCCAGGCTGGTTTTATCAAAACCGGGGCCATCATCCGATACAGACAGCAAAAGCCCCTCCTGTGTTTCTTCCAGGCAAAGTTCGATGGATGAGACAGCATACCGCGTGGCATTTGCTGTCAAATTGCCGTATACCTGAGAAATCAGATCTCCATCCAATGACAGAGCCAGCGAAGCCACCCGGTTTTGCATGGAGAAACGCTTTCCTGCCCTTTCGCAGATAATCGTCCCGCTTTCATACAGAGAGGCCGCGAGAGCTTTCAGCGGCGTCTGCCGGTAGGTGGGTTGTGTGTCCTCCAGTCGGCGCAGCTGGCTCATGGTATCCACATAATGCTCCATCCGGAAAATATGCCGCTGCATGGTGACGGCGGTGGTCTGGGTCTGTTCATCTTTGCTGGTCTGCAGCATCTCGTTGTATCCCTTCAGGACAGTGAGCGGCGTCCGAAGGTCGTGGGCAAAGGCGGCATTCAGCCGCTTGCGCTCCTCCATCTGCCGCCACATCTCCGAAAAATTCCGGGCCAGGGCCGCCCGCATGGTCTCAAAGGAGGCGCAGAGCTGACCCAGCTCATCCCTGCTGTGGGCGGTGACGGTAAAGTCCAGGTCGTTTTGGGAAATCTTTTCCGATGCCAGCCGCAGCTCTGCCAGGGGACGTTTCAGCTTGTTCCGGTAGAACAGCAGCGCCGCCCCCAGGATGCAGAGGGATGACCACACCGGTGTCGTCGCCGTGGGCAGGGCCCGGAGGACGTCCACTGTCCGCTGGTCCTCGGGAGACAAGGGGATCGCATCGGTGCCGATGTAGGCCCCCTCCCCCAGCCGCTCCCCCCGCTCGTTTGTGAGGTAGTATTTTTCCATGCTGTCCAGATAGCCGGCGTGGATCTCCCTGATCCCCATGCCGCACAGGTCGTTGGTCATCCCACACAGGACCAGGGCCAGAAGGGCGGCGGCGGTAATATAGACTACCAGGGTCTTCCGAAGGGAGAGATCGCGCCACCGGCGTTTTAACGGCTCCATTTATAACCACACCCCCAAACTGTTTCAATATAAGGCCGGTCTGTGTAAGCGGCGATTTTTGTCCTGATTCTGCGGATATGCTCCGCCACCACCATGCTGTCACCCTCTCTGTCATATCCCCACACCAGTTCATAGATACGTTCTTTATCAAACACCTGCCCCGAATTCTGGGAAAGCAGCTCTACAATATCAAATTCCTTTTTGGAAAGGACAATCTCCTCTTTTCCGTAAAACAGGCTGCGCTGGGCAAAATCTATGGTCAGGTCCCCGGTAAATTTCACAAAAGTTTCCATGCTGTGCCGTGCCTGCCTGCGCAGATGGGCGCTTACCCTTGCCTCCAGCTCCGCAAGGGAGAAAGGTTTCACAATATAGTCATCCCCGCCAACGGAAAAGCCCTTTACCTTATCCATATCCTCTATTTTTGCGGTAAGGAAAAGGATAGGGCAGTCGATGTGGTCCCGGATGCGCCTGCAGACCTCCAACCCGCTTAAGCCCGGCATGCTGATATCCAGCAGAATCAGATCCGGCCTCTTTTCTACCTGTTTTAAAGTTTCTATCCCGTCAGAAGCGGACATGACCTCATACCCCTTCCCCTCAAAAAAAGAAGTAAGCATTGTCACAATATCCGCTTCGTCATCCGCTATCAGCAACCTGTCCTTCATTTTTTCACCTCATTATAATGGTTTTCCGGATTTTCCATCTCTGAACCCTGCAATTATTTTCGTATCCATTCCTTATCGTCAAGCGTAATGTCTACCGGCATCACACGCCGGGTCCGTTCCATTTCTTCTCCGCTCCAGATGAATGTAATCTTAAAGTCACCCCCTGCATTTTTCCTTACAAATTCCGCAAGTTCCGGTGCCTGCGTCATATCCACGTAAACAAAATGTCCATATAACAAGTCATCCTCCGAACAGGAGAATTCAAAAGGAAATACGCCCTGATCCTCTTCCATCATATCTGTTCCGTAAAATACACAGGTACTTCCTTCCTGCATGGCACATGCAGTCATGATTACTTTTGATGAAATCGAAACCACACTATAACCGTCAAAACAGCTGTACGGATTTTTAACCAGTTCCACTGTAATTTCACGTTCCTGTGCTGAAGCCGTTCCATCATATCCAACCTCAAAGTCGGCAGTGACAATCACTCCCTGATCCGTATCCTCATAATCGTATCCGGTTATCGAGCCATAATTCAATGGGCTTGCCGCATCATATCTGTCCAGTCCGTCACTTGCGAAAGAGGAAAAATCCAGTTCGATGCCTGTCAGGGAATACTGGATATAGTTCAGTTCATCCACGCCGATCTGCCCATCATTCTTCCCGGAGACCATATCCAGATAGTCAAAAGATGACCTTGTATTCTGAATGAATCTGGAGATAAAGACTTCTTTCCACTCTTCACTGCAGACGGAATCTTTATCAAAGTTATCATAGCAAAGCGCTAACTGAATGACCGCAGTTTTTAAATTATCCCCCATGGAAAATTTTGAAGGATATTCATACTCTTGAATCCATGAGGCTTTATTATCAACGTTTTTTTCTGTATCATTAAAATGATCTTCCAGGTTTTCCTCCGATGTTGTTTCAACTGCTGTTCCGGCAGAATTTACTGTATTTGTATTGTCAGCGTTTCCTGTACATGCGGACAAAGCTGCTGCACAAAAAAATATCATACACAGAGTCATTATCTTTTTCATAAAGTCACCTCTCGTCCAATACCAAAATCAGGTTGAAATAGCCGTATATAACTCTCTATATTACAGTTCATTGATCGTGTCCGTTATGGATATGTTCCGAATACGTTTTGCCGGGGCATAAACTGCAAGGACAGCCGATCCTGTAACAAGCAATAATATCACTGCCAGAGAAGGCACAGGAATTTTCCATACAGCATAGCTGTAATGGCTTGTGATCAGGCTGTCATACATCCATTTACTAAGCACTAATCCAACTGTACAGCCAAGAAGACAACTAAGTGACGCATAACCCGTTTTACTTGTAAGCCGGGAAAATGTTTCGTCGGATGTGATCAGGGTTACTTTGCCGTCCGAGCTTCCGTCATCTGTAAATGGGTTGTATTTTAATATCCCTGCAATTTCAAGTTCCTCATTTCCTATTTGAATCATGGTGCCCATTTTCAGAGAACTGTCCATATCGGTGATTGCAAGGACGTATCTGCCGTTCCCATATACTTTTGAAATATTGCTGCCTTTTTGAAGTAATTTATCTCTCACAAGACATTCCAGATCAAGCTGTCCACAATGCTTCTGCTGTCAGTAAAGCGAAAAAGAGCATCAGCAGTGAAAAACTTTGACAAAGCAGATAAACGCAGGCTTCCGCTAACAAGAGAAATATTGCCCAGACAGCTGATAATGCAAGGAATAAATTTTTAATATCCTTATTCACAAAGATTCTCATAGAGCTCCTCAATCTATAACATTCCATTTGTAACCCATACCCCACATGGTTAAAAGCATTTGAGGTTCACCTGGATTGTCCTCTATCTTCACCTGGAGCCTGCGTATATATACAGCCAGTGTACTACTGTCGATATAGTTGCCTTCACAATCCCATAGCCTGTCTAATATCTGTTCCTTCGTAAGCAGCATATTGGAATTTTTCATAAACAGACAAAGCAGTTTATATTCTGCAACCGTCAGCTCCAGCGGCTTTCCATTTTTATATGCCTGCCCTTCTAATAAATGCACAGCAATACCATTTGACTGTAATTCAGTATCCTGCGAATGGAAATCCTTTGCTCTGCGAAGCAGAGCGTTGACTCTCGATATAAAAACCCCCAGCTTAAACGGTTTTGTAATATAATCATCACCGCCTATGTCCAGTCCCATAATGATATCGATTTCCTCGTCAGACGCAGTCAAAAAGATAATCGGTACCTTGGAGAGCTGCCGTACCTTTTTACAGAATTCAAATCCTGAACCATCAGGCAGTGATACATCTAACACCAGCAGGTCATACTTTCCGTCTGCCCACAATATGTCTGCCTCTTTCAGCGTTCTTGCAACCGCCAGTTCAAAGCCCTGTTTTTTAAAAACGAAAGATAATCCGTTGATCAGGCTTCGGTCATCCTCAAGAAGCAGCAGGTTACTCATATGATAAAATCACCTCCATTTTCCTTTCCGTCATTACGTTCCCTTCTGTCCGCTTTCAGCGATATCGTTCCATTGTGGGAATCGCATAGCCCCCGCCATAATCAACTGTCAGAAAATATTCCGGTTTCTCCCCTTCCTCTCCATAAATATAAAAATATTCCAACTGCCCATGAGTAATATATCCGCTTTCATAGACCACTCTCCTTTTTTCGTCATAATAGCTTTCCAGCGAACAGAGCGTTGTCCCGAATATGGAAGGATTATGGGTATAATCCCGGTAATATAAGGTTCCGTCATCCCGGTACACATAATCCAGTTCCAAAACAGAGACGGATGCCAGTTCCAGAGCCCCATCCTCATCCCGCCTGTGTTCCATAAGTCCCTGGGATTTATAAAAGTCAGGGTTTCCGGCCTCTGTGTACTCCACGGTTTCCTCAAAATCCTCCACAGCATCTGCTCCATCTGTTCCATATACTGATTTCAGAGAAAATACAGTATCTTCTTCCCAGTCCCGTTCTCCCACATCGTCAATCGTAAATCCATATCTGTCCACACATTTTTCTCTGTTACTGTTAAAATAATAGCAATATACAAGCCCGCAAAGCTGTTCTGCAGATTCATCCATGTACAATTCCAGACGCAGATTATGATACCTGTCATAATACTGATACATGGGAACAGCGTCCTCAAATCCCGCCTCCAACAAGAAAGCTTCCCGGCTTTCATACTCCCTCATGTGGTCTTTTGTCCTGTTACTGTCCACCCATGTCCGAATAGAGGTCTCTTCCGTGTAATCCCAAAGCTGACACAGTCCTTCCCACAAAAGCCTGTCATAATACTTTTCATTAACCAGATTCCCGGTTTCATCCAGAGACACGGGGCCTTCAAATATACTCTGATTTTCCAGAGCATCCCAGATTTCAAGCTGCCCGATTTCTTTTTGCAGTTTCCACCACCGCGTCTCTTCCATGCATCCTTTTGGTTCATTGACCTGATACAGTCTCTTTACCTGGTCTGTATGGTTATCCTCGGTAATAAGCGCCGATTTCCCATCAGGAGAATACTGTATGGGAAGCTTTGGATCAAATGGCAGCATTGTTTCCGGTGCATCTGTTTCCCCAATCTTTAACGGTAATACGTTTTCAGGCATTGCCCCGGCATCGCCTGTTGTATGGGTATTGCCACCATTGCCTGTACACGCTGTCAGAACTGCTGCGCAGGAAAATACCACACATAAAATGACTGCCTTTCTCATACAATCCCTTCCTGTATCCTGTCCATCAGGTTCAAAAATCAAACCATATGTTTATCCATGTAATCACCTACATCGGACCACTCCCTGACAGAAGTCTCTGCGTCTTCTCCCTCATCGGTATCTACCTCGTCATCATACTGTGTGTAGGCCCGTAAGCAGACGCCATCCCTTACGTGAATAAACTCCGCATTCATGTCCTCGTCATAGTAAGCGTAAATCAATTCATCCTCTCCGGCCAGTTCCACCCAGTCAGAGATTCTCCATCCAAAGAGCTGGGTACCGGAGTAATCCTCCGCCAGCGTCCAGTCTCCCCGCTTTTCAAACTCCATATCCTCATAGTCCGAGAACCGGGCCTTTACCTTTTTCATGGGGGCTTTCATCATCACTTTGCACTCTGTCATACGATCTGTCCTTTCTTAAAAAAATTTACAATCCTGTTATTTTTTGAAATCTCTGAATTTCTTGCTGTTCAGTGCGTTTCTAGCGGCACGGTTTCCGTGCTTAGCCGCCTTTGTGAAGCAGTCAAAGGCTTTCTGTAAATCGGCCTCTGCTCCCAGGCCCTTTAAGTACATATCTCCCAACTCATATAAAGCGTCATCATTTCGATGCTCCGCCAACTGGAGATACAACGTCATTGCCGCCGAATAGTCTTTTTCTCCGCCAGTTCCCCGCTTGAGGCAGTTTGCGAATTGAAGTTCGGCTAAAGGATTCCCCATAGCCGCGCCTGCCTGGTACATTTCTCTGGCCTTTATCCAGTCCTTCTCCACGCCTTTGCCTCGGAAATATGCCGAGCCCAAACACGTATACGCCTGCGCATAACCCATCTGGGCGGCTTTCATAAAATAGGCAAAAGATTTTTTCAGGTCCTCTTCCGGCGCTTCAAAATAGTCGTAGGCGCATCCAAGGGAGAAATATGCCTCCGCATCACCCTGGGCGGCCAGCTGCTCGTACAGTTCTACAGACTGTTCCAGGCTGTGGTCATCCTCCTCGTCGGAAAATTCCGACAGCAGTTCCTCTGGAACACCATTGCCGGAATACAGAACATCGGCCAGCTTCTTCTTGGCCCGGATGCTCCCTTTCTCCGCTTTGGCCCTCAGCAGTGCAATCCATTTCTCATACCATTTACGGGCAAGTGCCGTGGCCTGTTCTCCCTCCATGTCAGCGGGAGGCTGATACATATAGCCATTCATCAGGGCCTCGGCTTCCTTGATACCGCCTTTTTCGGCCTTCGCCTCCAGCATGGAAAACCATCTTTTATGCCATTTCAGCGCCAGCTCCGACGCCTGTTCAAGGGACATCCCATCAGGAGCGTGACAGCAGTACAGGCCCGCCAGGGCCTCAGCAGCTTTTAGGCTCCCTCTTTTTGCGGCTTCCTCATACCAATATGCTGCCTTGGCCTGATCCGGTTCTATATAGCAGCCCTGGGAATAGAAATCGGCAAGACTGCGCTGCGCCTCCACATGGCCCCCTTCAGCCAGTTCCTTCAAGATCTCAGCGGCTTCTTTGACTTTATCCGGATCATCGGCACAGGTTTGCAGCACTCTGGTGCTGTACTGGTAACGCATTTTGATTTCTGCGGCGACTGCTTTTTTGTCCATCGTATACATCCTCCCGCAACTTGGCAATGGCTCCAACAAATTGGAATCTATTTATTCCAACCTTCCTCATTGCTGCCGGTCTCATAGCTCAATGGAGAACTATGGGGGTAATCGTCAGCGGAACGCCGGTGCTTTAACGCCCACGCCTTTCCCGGAACATAGAGCAGGGCTTCAAAATCCATACCCCATACCTTTTTCATTCTCCCCCGCTTGACCTTCTCATAGAAATCCGGCCCATTGATCAAAGCGACGCACCTGGAATACAAAAATGTGTCGTCACACATCAGCGGGTCAACCTTCTCGCATTGCTCCGCCAGCTTTTTCGTGTCCAGGCCATACAGCAGTTCTGTCATGAGATCGTCAAACGAAAAAATGATCTGGTCATCCTGCTTTGACAGGTATCGGATCACTGGCCGGAGGACCTTCTCATTGTTCCATTCGTCTCTCCAATCGCACAGCTCCATTGTCGTCCAAAAGAAATCGAATTTTCCGGGCATAGCTGTTTTCCTCCTCTCCTGGAAATTAAAATTTATCATGGATAACTGGAAATTGTCGGTTTGGGTTTGATAGTCTAATTTCTCCATTCAACTATATCATCAAGTTTTTTGCGTGGCCTTTCTTTAGGAAATTCATCAGGATAGCCAAACGCAATCGCTGCGATGAGCTGTCCGTCACTCTTTAGCCATTCACATAGTTCTGAATATGCAAAATAAATATCACATATCCAAAGGCTGCCTATTCCTTTTTCAGTAGCGGCAAGAAGCATATTTTGTATGGAAGCGCTTATAGATTGAATATTACAAATTTCATAAATATGTTCTTCTGGTGTCAATTCTGACAACATACCTTTCCCCAAAGAATTAACAACAAAAATTATCATTGGAGCTTCTTCCATTATATCCACCGTATATTTTGCCGCTGGTATATGTTGCTTGCTTTGTGGTAATAATGCACTTTCGTTTTCTTCCCGTTCAATTCCCTGTCGGAAAACTTTTAGCATTTCTACTTTTGCATTTCCCTGTATCACAATATATTTCCATGGCTGTCTATTTTTTGAAGAAGGTGCTTTTGCTCCACTTTGGATAATATCCATAATATCTTCTTGGGATATAGGTTTATCTAAGAATTTTCTTATACTTCGTCTGTCATAAATTGCAGAAATCATTTTTATGTGTCCTTTCCAATCCCGATTTACCGTTCCAATTAAAATATAGAAAATTCTGCGGTTTCATCCAGAATTAGCGAAATTGCTAATGTATCAATACAGCAACACATATGACTGCCTGTTTTGCTCATGAATGAAGCGCACGCACCTTCTGATCCAACTCCTCGACCCACTTCGTGAACGCCGGCCCCGACAGCTCACTGTCGAAAAACAGCATGGCAGCCCTACCATCATCCAGCCAGGAGAGCAGACATCCGGCGTCTCCCTGTCCCAGACCTGGAAAGGGAAGTGGCTACGGGTATTGTCACAAAGGGCCTCCACATCAGAGTACAGCACCAATTGCTGAAACAAGTCCCAACTTTCCATGTCTCCCAGCTTTTCCATGTGGACGGCCCCGGTTGCCCGGTTCGCCTCCGCAAAGACGGCGATGCCGTTCTCTTTCATAAATGCAAGAATTTTCTGCTCCATCTGCATTTCCTCCCGTTGTTCATTCTGGTATTGTAATGATATATTCCTCGTCAAATTCATCGTTTTTATTATCGTAGGTCATTCTGAACTGATTTTCCGAAAGCCATTCCACACCAAAAGATACGGTCTCCATAAAGCCGGCGCTCGGATAGCTCCAAATCTCCCGCTTCCCGTACCAGGTCTTTTGGTAAACATATGGGCGGCATACATGGTCGTACTCGATGATGATGGTGTTTGTCCCCTGGGGCGAAACGAAGACCTCCCGGCTCGCCACAAACAAAGCGTCACAGCACCTCCGAAAGAGACAGATCACCAGAAGGAGCGCCGCCAGTCCGGCTATGTATTTGAGCCGCTTACTCTTCATCTTCATCGTCCTCCGAATCATCCTCGTCATCCTCATTCTCGGTCAATGCATTGATAAACGCTGTGATGGCTTCCGACAGCCAGGTTATATGCTCCTCCGGGTCCTCGCCATATTCAAACTCATGATCGTAATAATAGATGGCGCCAAAGTCGGATTCTCTTACGCTGAAGCAAAAGAGATTTCCCCCATCTTCCTCGGCAAAGGGAATCAGCCAGTCCGGAATGACATCGTCATCCGCTCTTAAAAGTTCCAGCGTTTTTTCCATGGGCCGTTTCTTTCCGTCCCGTACAGGAATAAACAAGTCCACAGAGTATTCGTTGCCGTTTTTGTCTGTAAAAACGGGCTTTTCCGGATAGCCGCCGTTATAGACCAGACAGTGTTCCCGAATCTCTGACGGGATTTTCACATGATATTTCTGCTCAATACGGTCTAAGTCTTCTTTCTTTGCATTCCCGTTGGTGTATAAAATTGGGTTGTCGTACATCGCTTTTGCCTCCTTCTTTTTAACTTTCTGTTTTCTTCATAATCCCCGCATCCATTCCATATACTTCGTCACATAGAATATCAATATCATCCCGAACATCAGGAAAACCAGAATACCCGAAACAATAACTGCAACCATAACCGTATTTCCACTATCCCGAATTACTGTCCTGCCTATCAATATTTGATCAAACCGCCCTACGCTCACTTTGCGTACTCTGCCAGTTCATATACCCTTGCTTTTGTTAAGTCTGCCGCTCTCGTTGCTTCCTCCAATGGCTGTATGCTTCCGCCCGCACACTCCTGTCCGGCAGCCTGCACTTCTGCGTCCTTGAATGCAATCCATTCTCTTTCCTCTTTCCGCAAAACTTCCATGTCCCCTTCCTTCAGGTTCTCCTCCAGCAGTCCCCACACAATATTCAAGGTATCATCCCACAGTTGGTACATCTCTGCGGCAGTTATATTCATATCCATTTGTGTGACAGCTTCTTTTTGTCTTTTCTCTATTTCTTTCTCCCTCTCCACGGCATAAAAAATTTCTGTGGCAATCTCATCGGAAAGACCCGATTGGCTATAGATATCAGATGTGCCCTGCTTATCTGTATAGATACCGGTAACATCTTCCTTCTCCGCTTCCTTCATGACCTCCGTCTGCTCTGTATTTTCCACTTGCTCTGGCTCTTTTATCCCCTTCCCATTCTCCATTTGTTCCGGTTCTTTTGTCTGCTCCGTGTTTGACGTAGTTCCGCCTGGCTGGTTTATTTCGTCCTGTTCCTCAGCCATTTGAGCATCTGTATTTATACTGCCAAAATCATTATTTAAGGGTTCTTCACTCTGAGATGTACGGGCACATCCTCCCAATAATGCCAGAAAGACCGTCATACTTATTACAACACCTATCATTTTTTTCATCTTTTTCACTTTAACCTCTACTTATCTAAAAATTATTTCATATATTACTCTTTTGTGTGAGAAATCATACAGGGATATATTCTAATTGCTTCCTCCGTTTTGTTTCTGCACAGGAAGTATCCTGACACCCGGATATTTTAAAACATAAATTCCAACTTTTTATCTACTTTTGAAAAATCAAAATAATTTATACCGGAAATATCAGCACAGTTCTAAACCCCTTCTGCGGTGCGCTCTCCATGGTCATGGTTCCCTTGTGAGCCTCCACAATCTGCCGGACCAGCAGCACACCTAACCCATGGCGCAGGTTCAGCTTTTCATCCGTACTCTCCAGGTGGCGTTGGTCTGCGGTCAGCTCCTTCAGCTTTTCAGCTGATACCCCCGCACCATCGTCTGTAACCTCAACCGTTATGCTGGCTTCCCCGCATTGAACCGAAACATCAATCCGACAGCCCTGCGGGTTATGAACGATGCTGTTTTGGATCAAATTACCCAAAGCACGTTTCAGCAGAGCCTCATCACCCAGGATGGACACTGATTCGCTTTCCTGGTCAGCGCAGAACGCTATCCCATATCGCTCCTCCAAACCACCGTCCAGAAATTCGCAGACAACCTGCCTCGCCAGTTCCACCAGATAGACTTTTTCCATCCGGAGGGGCTGCATGGAATATTCCAGCCTTGAAGTAAGGTTCAAATCGGAAATCAGACTCCGCAGCCGCTCTCCCTGTTTTCGGATGCAGGCCGCCTGCTCACGGGCGGATGCCGGGAGGGTTTGGTCATCCTCCAGCTGTCCGGCAAAGCCCAGCATGACTGACAGAGGCGTCCGCACATCATGGGAGACGCCGCTGATCCATTGGGCGCGGGCAGTGTCCTTTCTGGCAATAAAAGCCCCTGCCTTGTTGAGCTGCCTGTTGATCTCCGACAATTCCCCCTTTTCCGGGAGGCTGACCGGCTGGCCGGTGGAGACTGTTTCAATCCCCCGCAAAATGGGTGTGACTGCCTTTTCAATGTGCCGGGTGTTCTTCCAAATCAGCAGAACCACTACAATGATATTTGTCAGAAAAACGGCAGCCAGCCCCACAGACAGCTTTCTTACATAGCTCTCATTGACGGAAAAGTAATATTTCGCCCGACTGCCTTTTTCACCGCCTACTACCAACAGCCCCTGGGGATGCTCCCGCACATAGACCGGGTAATCCCCCAAATACCACCGGCTGAATTTTGCAACATCTGTCGTTGTGTACCGTCGGGGCAGCTCCTCCGGCAATCCTCTCTGAAAAATGACGGTTCCCGCATCATCCAGAATCATGGCCCAGGCATGATTTTCTTCCAGCAGCCCGGATAGTCCCTCAGCCGTTGCAAAATGGCCTTCCTCGTCCATCATGATGCTGTCGCAGATTTCGTTTATAGAGAGGTCTGGCGTTTCCGAGGCCGAGGTCTGCCAGGCCCAGATCATCATAGAGAAAAACAGGACAACATTGAGCAGCACAAACAGCACAATGATGCCTGCCATAGATAAAAAGTATTTCCGAAAGAAACGTTCCACAGGTTTCATCTCTCCAGCTCCTTTACTACCAGCTTATACCCCAGGCCCTTCACATTCAGAAGCGATACGGGTTTTGACGGGTTTTCCTCAATCTTCTCCCGCAGGTGCCGGATATGGGTCATCAGTGTTGTCTCATACCCCTGCCAGATGTCCCCGCACAGCGTCTGACACAGGACGCCGATGGTGACAATCCGGCCCGCGTTCTCCGCCAGCTTTTCAAAAATGCTGTACTCCCTGGCAGTCAGGGGTATCCGCTGCCCCTCTTTGATAACTTCTGCCCGATCCAGATCCACTGCAGCCGCATCCAGTGTAACGATCCGATTCTTTTCAGGATAGGCCCGTTTCAAAATTGCCTGAACCCGTAGCAGCAATTCCCTGGGCAGGAAGGGCTTGACCAGATAGTCGTCCGCACCCAGCTCGAACCCGGCGAAACGGTCCTCGGCTTCTCCCTTTGCGGTGAGCATGAGGACAGGAACCTTGCTGACGGTCCGGATCTCCTGGAGCAGTTCAAACCCATCCATACCCGGCATCATCACGTCCAGAATAATGATACTGGGGGGTTTTTTCGCAATCAGCGCCAATGCCTCTTCTCCAGAGGCCGCTGCCCAAATCTGCGTGTATCCGGCGCTCTCAAAAATGGATCGGATCATCATCCGCAAATCCTTTTCATCGTCTACGACAAGTATCTCTTTGTCCAACATAGGAACACCTCCTGTCCGCACTCATTATAACGCGGAGTCCTCAAATTGTATATGCTGCCGGCGCAATCTCAAGGTTATCTCAAGGTTCCCTCAAGGATCGCTCAAGGATGGCGTTGTATACTGCTTTCACAAAGGAGGTAAGCGCTATGAGCGAAATAGTAATCGAAACGAAACAACTGACCAAGCAGTACGGAACACAAAAGAGCGTGGCAGAGCTGAACATCCATGTCCGGCAGGGCCGCATCTACGGTCTGCTGGGCCGAAACGGAGCGGGGAAAACCACCACCATGAAAATGCTCCTGGGCTTGACCCCTCCCACATCCGGGGAAGTGGCAATCTGGGGAAAGCCACTGCCGGGCAACGAGAAGAAGCTGCTGCCCCGTATCGGCAGCCTGATCGAGTCCCCCGGCTTCTATCCCAATCTGACAGGAACGGAGAACCTGCGCATTTTCGCCGCCCTGCGGGGGCTGAAAAACCAGAACGCCATCCAAAGCGCCCTGGAACTGGTGGGCCTGCCCTACAGGGACAAAAAACTCTTCTCCCAATACTCCCTGGGCATGAAGCAGCGGCTGGCGATTGCTCTGGCGGTCATGCACGAGCCGGAGCTGCTGATCCTGGACGAACCCATCAACGGTTTGGACCCCATTGGCATCGCAGAGGTCCGCTCTTTTATCCGGGCGCTGTGCGATGAACTGGGCAAGACCATCCTGATCTCCAGCCACATTCTATCCGAAGTGGCGCTGCTGGCGGACGACATCGGCATCATCGACCACGGCGTGCTGTTGGAGGAGGAGAGCTTCGCAGACCTGGAGGCCAAGAGCAGCAAGTATGTCCATTTCACGGTTTCCGACACAAATCGGGCAGCGGAGATTTTACGGGACGTTTTTCACGAAACGCAGTTCAGTACGCAGGACGGCCATAACCTGCGGATGGATTCTACCAGGGTTCCCGTGGCAAAAATTGTTTCCGCCTTTGTGCAGCAGGGACTGGAGGTGTCGGAGATCGCAACCGTAGAGGAAAGTTTGGAGGATTACTTCAAGCGTGTGACTGGAGGTGAGGGAATTGCTTAAACTGATCTCCTGCGAGCTTAAGAAGCTGAGGCGGAAGAAGTTCATTCCTTTTGTGATCCTTTCCGCGTTCCTGTTTCCTCCTCCGCTGGCTGTGATGATGCTGACCCCCCGCATGATGGACCGGTACGACACAAAGGCCGAACTTTTTGACGCCTTTTACCAGTTTGTCCTGGGCTATGCGGTAGAGCTGCTTCTGCCCTGCGTCATCGGCGTCATCGCCGCCATGCTGTTCTTCATGGAGCGGGACAATGACACCTTCAAAAATCTGCGGACCATCCCGGTAACAAGTACCCAGATGATCTTCGCCAAGATCATCGTCCTGTTCCTCTTCGGGCTGATTTTCAGCCTGTCCTCCGCTGCTGTCACCATCTTCTGCGGAAGCCTGATCGCCGAGGTGACCGGGCTTGGCTACAAGCTGTGGGTGGCGGTGGAGATGGGAATCTTCATCACGGCGGGCACCCTGCCCCTGGTGGTGCTGGTGGTCTTTTTCAGCAAGACCTATATTTTCTCCATCCTGCTGTGCGTCTTTTACAGCGTGCTGAGTCTGACCGTCGAGGGCTGCTATGAGGTTCTGCCCAGGTTCCTCTGCTGGATGATGCCGCTTCCCCTCTTAAACATCTGGTGCGCCGGGGATATGGTCCGCCATGGGGTCAGGGAGAGCGTGGGCCGGCTGGAGTACCTGGTCCCCACCACCACGCAGACGGTTTTGATTCTGGGTGTGATGTCCGTGCTGTCCATTTGGCTGATCGACCGGCTGTATAAAAAGAGAGGGGGCGATTGAAATGCTGGTTACGATAAAAACTGAGCTTTGGAAGCTGAAACGGTACCACATGATCTGGGCGGGCGTCCTGCTGATGCTGCTCGCTGTCCTGCTCACTGTCTTCACCACCACCGCCCTGGACGGCACCGTCTGGACCTTCTCCCATTTCGTGGAGCAGGTGATGAAGGAAAATATCACCACGATCTTCCCCATGTGCATCGCCCTGATCACCGGATATATTATTAACCGCGAGGGGACGGATGACACACTGAAAAGCATCCTGACGATACCCGTGTCCTTTCCCGCTATGCTGTTTTGCAAGCTGGTTGTCTGCGGCCTGCTCTCAATGTTCCTGGGGCTTGCCAGCACCTTATTTACCGTGTCCGCATCCTTTCTTTTGGGATTCCCCGGCGGGACTCTGCCGGCCATCCTGCAAGCCGGGCTGCAGATCACGTTCAACTGCCTGTTCCTCTATATCGCAGTCCTGCCGATTATCGCTGTCGCCGCCCGGATTCCCAACGGGCATCTGATCGGGGCGGTTGTGGCCTTTGTCTATGGCTACGGCGGGATGTTCGCGGCGGGGAACATGACCCTGGCAAATTGGTATCCCGTAACCGCAAGCATGGGGCTGGTGGGATACCGCAGCTATGACGAGGCTGTACACTGGAATCCGTTGTTCTGTATGTTCAGTCTGTTGGCCGCCCTGCTGGTTTCTGCTGTTTTTGTGGTGACTGCTAAGAAGAGCGTGGTCCCAAAGACAGCGAAGAAGCCTAAACAGGTTATCACGAAAAAAGGTTGGTAAGGAGTGTAAAACATCATGAAGAAACAAATAAAAATTGCAATAAGTGCCGTCGCTGTCCTGCTCATTGTCCTGATCGGATTTTGCGCATGGTTCCTCTCTGGCTCCGGCAGCACCGAGTATTATTCTCAAATCGACAACAGCAGGGTAGAGCAGGTGGATGCGAAGGGAGGCGTGATCAGCTTCAAAGGCAATCTCCCCTATTCCTATACGCTGCTGTCCTATGATGAAAAGGGCAATGAGAAGGAGATCACCTTCGGAACCTCCCGGGAACTGAAGGAAGGGGCCTTTATCCGTCTGACCGTCATGCCGGTTCGTGGCGTCCTGGATTGGAGCGAGGTACAGTATGACGAGCTTCCTGCCGCAGTGCAGGCGCACTATACGGCCCCAGTGGGAGAATAAACCCATCATAATCTGTCAGCCCGGCAGCGAGGCCGCCGCTGGGCTGACACTTTTCCCTGATTGCTGAAGCTATACAATTACTCACAAGTTCATCGGCTCTTCGTCTTCATCGCATTTTACATCATTGTATCATCCCGCAAGACCTCAGCTAAATTGATTTTGCGTATATTACGCCAGCCAAGATAATATGCAAATGCCACAATTCCCCAGATAGCCAGCATAAAAATCAGAATCGGAATGAATGGTGCTTCGGCAAGAAATGTTCCCACCTCAACATAACTTATTTTCAGCAAATACCCCACTGTAATAACGGCAAGTGGAAGTGTAATTAAAATCGGACGCCCTGCAATGGTAAGCGCCTCCACACAGAACATTTTTTTGATTTCCCCCTGTGTCATTCCAACAGACATATACCTTGCAAATTCCCTTTTTCTCTGACGGACAAAGCCCAGCGTATTGGAAAACACATTTCCAATGCCAATCACCGCAAGCAGGACACAGAAACCGCCAAATATTGCCATCATTCCCTGTATCTGTTTATCGTTCGCTTCTGCTTCCTGAATGCGATTCTCACTTTCTGTCTTATAGTTTCCCGCAAGCAGGCTGTCCACATGCCCCTGCAAGGCATCCAATTCCTCTGCTGTCACATTTTCCCTGCCAAGCATACAGATATAGGCATCCTCCTCGCTGCCTCCAATCTGCCCCTTGATTTCTTTCCATAAAGATACGGGAATAAAATGCACCAATTCATAATAATCAAGCGTTGCATACTCCTCCCTTAAAATAGGCACTTTCTCCGTATAGGACAAAACCGGGATATCAGCTGTCATTTCTTCCTTGCCGGACTGTCTTAAAATGCTTACCGCATTTTCCCCTTTCACATAGGGCATATATCGTGGATGCCTGAAATCCGGATTTGTAACATCACGGATCTGATTCCATATGATTGCCCCATCAAGCTGCGGCGTAATACCGATCTGTCCGCAATACGCCAGGAAGCTTGCATCATCCAGTATAACAATGGGAGCGTTTACAAGCCATCCCCCATCCGTTTTCTGCACATCATGATCCCCGGCTACGGCAAAACCGCCAAAGGACTTCATATCTTCGCTTATTTCATCCTCTGCAATGATTCTTTTTGCCATTGCTTTCTGATATACAATGGCACTTCTGATTCCGGAAATCTCCTGCAGTTTTTGTGCCTCACTAAAAGAAGCCACATCCGTATCCTTTACGGTAACCATAATGTCCCATACACCTTGATAACGCTCAAAATAAGTTTCCCTTGTGCTGATTCCTGAAAGTGCAAAAAAGGACTGCATAATGGTAAAGGCAAGAAAAGAGAATATCAGACTGAGCGATGCTGTCCGTAAAGCTCTTTTCTGTGCTTTCAATGCCCCTCCTGCCAATTCTCCTTCCAATCCAAAAAGGCAGGTAAGCAGCGGAGATTTTTTCTTACGCTTTAACTGTAATTCGCCTGTATTTTTAATCGCTTCAAGGGGTGTCAGCCTGCTTAATTTTCTGGCCGGCATCCATGCGGAAATCCATATGGTCGCCACTGTCAAAAGAAGCGTCGCCGCTAAGACCAACGGATGGTAGCCAAAGACTGCTTCATGCCTGCCTGCCACATCACTCCCCAGTAAACCATTCACCATATGTATCATCCCCATACTGATTAGAATACCGAGCAGGTTCCCAATCAAAATCGGCAGAATACATAATGCAGCCGCTTCCTGCAAAAGACAGGAGCGTATCTGTTTTGGTGTGGCCCCGATGCTGGAAAAAATACCAAACTGATGGATTCTTGCATTCATAGACACTGCAAAAGAATTATGGATTACAATAATCAGTGAAAAGGATGCAATTCCGGCTATCAGTATGAACAACGGAAAAAGCAGTCTCGGTGCAGTATCCTGTGGATCACGTATCATATACATTGCCAGAAGCTCATGGTTATAAATAACATTTTCCCATGAAACGCCCAAAACTCCGGCTATCTGCATCGTATCATCCAGAACAGCCCCCATGTCATCAAAATAAATATCTATCATAGTTTCCGGAATCTGCGCTTCCTTTTCATTTATAACCACATCTTTTACATGGGCAAAATTTTTTATGGATTCCATATCTTCCTGGGTAAATTCCCCGACAATTCTGCTCTGCCAGCCGCCTTCTTCCTGTTCAATGCTTTCAATCTGGTACTTCCATGCGTTATAAAATAACCCTAAGAGCAGCGATAACAGCAAAGCTGAGATAAATGCCGCTATCATAACAGACATGCCCGATGAACGGTTATTTTTAATATAGCCTGATGAATAATCCTTCCACATAGCCCATTACCTCCGCTTCTCATCGCTTATGATATGCCCGTCCTCTATGGTTATGATGCGGTCTGCTTCCAAAGCCACCTTCTCATCATGGGTAATGAGCACAATCGTCTGTTCCAGGTTACGGTTCGATAATTTTAGCATATCAATAATTTCTCTGGAATTTTTCTGGTCCAGATTTCCGGTTGGTTCATCCGCCAAAAGCAGGGCCGGGCGGTAAATCAGGGAACGGGCTATGGCAACCCTCTGCTGCTGCCCGCCTGATAGCTGGTTTGGCAGGGCTTCAAGCCGTTCAGCAAGTCCAAGCGAATGGACAATCTTTTCAAAATACTCTTTATTTGGTTTCTTCTTATCAAGGGCAAGCGGCATAAGAATGTTTTTCTGCACGGTAAGTGTTGGAATCAGATTATAGAACTGATACACCAAGCCCACTTTTCTTCTGCGGAAAATCGCTGCCTGCGTCTGGTTCAGTTTTGACAAATCCGTCCCATCTATGGTAACTTTTCCGCTTGTAGGTTTATCCACGCTTCCCAGAATATGCAACAATGTGGATTTACCTGAACCGGACGCTCCGATCACCGCCACAAATTCTCCCTTGCCCACCGTCAGATCAATCCCGTCCAGTGCAGCCACCTGATTATTTCCGGAGCCGTATATTTTGCGGACTCCTTCGCATGTTAAGATATTCATTTTGGTTCCTCCTTGGATATTTTGAATTTCCATACTTGCAGCAAAGCTGCCCGTTAGCTTGTAAACTTTGTTCCTGCAGGCAAACTGTTTACAAGCTACATTGTACCAAATGAAAGTTACAGCTTAGTAACTGCAGCAGAATTGATATTTAATTTATTGCTTATATAACCGGATTTCAAAACATGCACCGCCATTCGGCAGATTTTTAGCCCTTATTGTCCCATTTTGATGTTCTATGATCTCTTTTGACAATGCTAATCCTATTCCAATGCCGCCTCCACGGATATTACCGCCCGCATCTGCATTCTTTCCTCGATAAAACCTTTTAAAAAGATGCGGAATATCTTCTCCCGCAAATCCGTGCCCCTCATCCCAAATCAGTATTTCTGTATACAGCGGATTCTGCCCATAAGAGCAATGGACTGTTCCGCCCACATTATGCTCCATACAGTTTTTCATTACATTCATAACCGCTTCCATCGTCCAGTTTAAATCGGCTGTTACTGCCATCTCCCCTGATTCCGGAATATCAATGGAAGTGCCAGAATCTGCAAATAATTCCTGCAGATTGTCTGCCGCAAGGACAAGCAAAGTAAAAACATCCACCTCTTCCTTTTGAAACATCAATGTACCTGCATCAAGTCGGGATAAAACAAGCAGGGATTCTTCTAAATGAATCAGCCTGTTTAACTGTTTCTTTATCTGTTCCATCCTGTCTTTTTCATATTCTTTTTTCACCGGCATTTCAGATAATGTCTGCAGTGATAAAGATATTGCGGTAATAGGAGTTTTGATCTGGTGTGCAATATTGGACAGATTCTCGGCAAAATCATTTTTGGCCTGTACCGCCGCATCCTTTGTCTGATAAAGAAATGTCACAGTCTTATATATTTCATCTTCCAGCCTGGAAAAAGGATCTTCTCCTGAAACAGAGAGGACAACCGCTTTTCCCATATTAACCTGCTCCAGATAATCTGACAGCTCTTCTATTCGTTTCGCTTCTGTTTTGTTACGGAATGCAAAAGTAACAGCAAAGAGAACGGTTCCTGTCAGAAACCCTGTTATTGCAAATATCATGTGATATGTATCGGAAGAATCAGAAAAATCAGATATGCGGTATCCTAAAACGGACAATACATCCCCCATTGCCACACCATCATCATTTCCACCCGTATATTCTTTCAATGCGGCAGAAACGATATTCTTCATTTCCGGCTCTTGTTCCAGCACTTCGCCACAGATCACATTTACCAAATCAAATTGAAGCCTGCTGTAATGGCAGGAAAGCATCATTGCCGTGACAGCAGAAGAAATCAGGCTGACAGCTGTTACAAACCCAAAGAGAACCACTAAATCTTTTCGCCCGCTCATATGGTATCCTCCATACGGTATCCCACACTTCTGATCGTTTTCAGACAGGGCGGCTGGTGCAGTTTGTCCCGCAGCCGTTTCATAGTAACTGTCAATGTATGGTCATTCACATAGTTTCCATTTACATCCCATACCTGTTCTAAGATTTTTTCCCTGGTAACAGTCCTTCCTTTATTCTGTAAGAGATACAAAAGCAACCCATACTCTGATACGCTTAAATCTATTTCTTCCGTGCCGCAGATAACTGTCCTGCGGTTTAAATCTATCCTGATCTCATCACAGGACAGGTACTGCACCGCCATATTGCCCGTTCTTCTAAGTACCGCCTGAATCCTTGAATGTAATACGCTTAATTCAAAAGGCTTTACTATATAATCATCCGCACCATTTTGAAAACCTGAAACAATATCCTGGGAATCATCCCGAACCGTAAGGAAAATAACCGGCAGTTCCTTCCATCTGCCACGTATCCATTGGCAAAGACTATCCCCACGGCCATCCGGCATATTCCAATCCAGCAAAATAACCGTTGGCACATGTATTTCCAAAGCTCGTCTGACCTCTGAAATTGTATGATATATCACTACCTTAAAGTTTTTCTGTTCCAGATATTTTTTTACAACATCTGCAATATGAGCGTCATCCTCAGCATAAAATAATTCGACCATTTTGGGTAACCACCTGTTTTTTTGTTTTTATTATACCAGAAAAATGTTACAACTTAGTTACTCTCTCCCTATACATAATTGTCCACTAACTGTCGCCCGGCAGCGAAACCGTCGCCGGGCTTATTTTTTTGGATGCTCAAACCGCCAGCTTTTTTCGCCGGGTAGAAATTAAAACATACAGCGCAAACCATATGATACAGTGAATCGCAAGAATACCAGTATCTTTCATCGCTGTTCCCATACTTCCGGCGGACAGGGCCATGATGCCCTCAAAGGCCGGCTGAGACGGAACGATATTGCAGATGACCGCCAGTGGCCCGCTTACCCCGATCAGAGCGCATACAAGAGGTACAGCCAGGAACAGTAGCATGACGATCTTGATATAGACCACTCCAATCATCAGGCCCTCGGAAAACTTTCCGATAAACAGGCCAATCAGTGCCGCCACAAAGGACGACAGAACGATCAGCGCCAGCATCAGCCCGAAATTCTGCAAGGACAATCGGAAACAGATACACGCAGTCA
>CAYXKS010000009.1:0-33093 GCA_964465725.1 uncultured Bacteroides sp.
AGTAATTGATTTTTATAACTCTTTAGCTCTTTTTAGTGTGCGAAGTATGAGTAATGTTTGTGCCGGACAGGCTGGTGAAGAGTTTACCGTACAGGGAGATATTTCTTTAAAGGCACATTTCGAGAAAAAGGAAGCAGTGAAAGTCACCATTACTTTTGACGCAGACGGAGGAAAAGAAGTAAATCCCATCAAGGCGGCAAAAGGTGATACTATCCGCTTGCCTAAGACAGAGAAGGAAGGTTACAGCTTCCTTGGCTGGTACACAGAGAAAGATGGTGGTATTTTACTTGGAATTCCCGGCAGTGAGATGAAAGCAGTTAAGGATATGACAGCCTATGCACTCTGGGAAAAGGAATCAGAGAAAGATACTGAGAATGACGCTGATCCCGAAACTTGTAAAGTGACTTTCCATGCAGGAAAAGGAACAATCAAGGTAAAAGAGCTTACTATCATCAAGGACGGAAGCCTCTACCTTCCCATGCCGGAGCGTGAAGGATATGATTTCACAGGCTGGTATCTGGATGATGACCTGACGCATTTTGCAGGGGCATATCATGATACATACCGCATTACCAGAGACACTTCATTTTATGCAAAGTGGGAGAAGCAAAAAGAAAACAGTGGTAATAATGGAGGTTCAGGGAACAGCGGAAACACAGGAAATGAAAGCGGCAACGGTGATAATACGCAGGATGGCGATAATTCTAATGAGAGCTTAAATACTTACACCATCAAATATGATGCCAACGGAGGAAAGACAAAGAATGCATCCGTCAAAGTAGTAAAGGGCGGCAGTGTGAAGCTCCCGGCTGCAGAGCGTGAGGGTTATATATTTAAGGGCTGGTATACGGACAGGCAGGTATTTATCGGAACAGAGGGGGAGACCTATAAACCCGGCAGGAGCATCAGCCTCTATGCAAGATGGGAAAAAGCAGGGAATGACGGTAAGAACGATTCGGACAATAGCAGTACAGAAAACACCGACGATAAGGACAATAAAAACACTTCGGACAAAAATCAGAATACAAGCGGCACTGTCTCCGGCAATACCGCAGGCAGCCATTCAGATAAAAATACAGATACCAATACCAGAACGGAAGGAGGAAATGGGAATGATGGGAAAGGAACAGAACCGGTCATCCAGACCGGCTATGCGTCACCCTTTATTCTTCTTGCTGCCCTTGGGCTGTGCGGCGTTTTGCTTGCTGCTGTATCGGTGCTTGAAGGGAAGAAGATCGGGAAAAGCAGCCTGTAGCGGATGTGTATTATAAGGATATGTCTTATGATGCAGGAACAGCCAGGAAATAAATAATGCTGTAGTGTTCAATATTCACAGCGTAAAATGCGGCAGGGGCTTAGGCTCCTGCCATTTGAGACCATGGCGGCGGATCCGGCTTTTAGAAAGTGCTGGTATCTGCCGCTGTTTGTATATAGAAGAAAGGAAGCGCATGGAAAAAATAAAGGAATTTGTCGGTTGGTTTGGGGAGAAACTTTTCCCTGACCTGCCGGAGAGGAAGAGACGGAGGATCACAGTCCAGATCATAGCAGGCATTTCCCTTGCTCTTGTCTGTATGACCGGCATGGGGATATTCCGCTACAAGGCGGTAAAGCAGCTTGAAGAATACCAAGCGATAGCGGATGCCTACACACAGCTTAACGCAGCTCTTGAAGAAAGAAGGGAAAAGGAGCAGGAAAAAGCGGCGGCAGAGATGGAAGAATTCATTTCAGAAATGGAAGCGGATGCGGAGCGGTACAGGCAGGAGTATGAAGCGGAGATGCGGAAGCTGGGATTGGAAGCCTATGATTGGGATGCTTTAGGCAGTGAAAATGAGGATATTAAAGGCTGGCTCTGCATCCCGGATACTCTGATCAATTTCCCTGTAGTGGGAACGGATGATAATGCCTTTTACCTTTCCCATAATTTTTCAGGAGATAAGGACAAGGCTGGATGCCCTTTTATGGATAAGGACACGCAGATATGGGATTTTAACCGCGTCATCTACGGCCATAACATGGGTACAGGCTCCGATGCCATGTTCTCCACACTCTTAGATTATGAGAAGGAAGATTATTTCAAAGAGAACCAGACCATTTATTTCACAGATGCCTACGGAAGTGCTGCTGCTTATCAGGTAATGGCAGTAGTCAAATACAGCATAGACGATCTGGAAGAATGGGATTTCCGTATCAGGAACCATGCCGATATGGAAAGCTACAATGCATGGATGGAAGAGTTACAGGGAAGGGCATTGTATTATGAAGAACCAGATCACGCTCCCACCAGTATCATCACCCTTGCCACCTGTGATAGGCGTGTGTATGGGAAAAATGGGCGGTTTCTTGTGATAGCAGGTAAAAGTACCTAAGAAGAAAATTCGAGAAAGGAGACGCTTTGGAGGTTAGTTAAAAATCGAAATTTCAAACAGAGAATTGCTGAATCTGATAAAATGTGGTATAATAAATATAAATTTAGAGGACGTGGCAGATGTCCTTCTTTGTAAGACGCAAGAGGAGATTGCCATGAGCGAGATAACGATTCCGAAAATCAATTCCCGGCAGAAGGGATTACAGATACAATATTATACCACGATTCCTACTAAATATTCAGAAACCGGAAAACGCCACCAGATCACAGGGGCTTCAGAAGACGAAGTAAAGAAGAAATTTCGCAAGGAAGCAAAAAGAACTATGACAGGTCAGGTGGATTTAGAGAAACATAAAAATGATACGGTGGCACAGGTGGTAGAAATGTTTCTGGAATTTGCCAAAGGGGATATCAAGAAGCAGACCCACAGCAGATATTATAGGGCTTATGTAAATTATGTAAAGGATAGCAGCTTTGGGAAAATCCCCGCCCGGAAGATTAAGAAGTATCACTGTGATGATTTTATCCGTACCTTGACAAATGGAACTATAGTTTATTCTTATGTATGCCAGATAAAATGTATTGTCAGTCAGGCATTTGATTATGCCTGTGACAGGGAAATCATGAGCTGGAACTTTATGCGGAAGGTAAAAATCAATGAAGACAGGTGCAAAGAGCAGGAAGACAAGGAGCTTGGCGTATGGGAAGATGATGAGATCAATACCCTGCAGTCAGGCTCTATGGCTTGCTGGAATAAATGCAGAAAATACCGTAATTCTCCAGCGCTCTTTATCCTTTGTGGAACTGGTTTGAGATTGGGAGAGTTACTTGCACTAAAATGGAGCAAGGTCGATCTGGAACACAGAACTATTAAGATTGAGCGGACGCAGACAGAATATACAGATTATGATACCAATTCCAAAATATATGAAGAAAGCACCCCGAAGAACAAAACTTCCCGCAGAACCGTAGTCATCAATGATTTTACTTATAGATGGCTGATGGAACAGAAGCGCAGGACAGAGCAGGCAGGGATTGAAAGCGAATATGTCATCCCGGCAAACAGTGGAAGGATGGTAAAGGAGAGCAGTGTAACCGGTACATTTAAGGCTTTCTGCAACTATGTCGGAGTGGAATACAAGCCCTCTCATACATGCAGAAGGAGTTATGTAACAAACTGTCTGGACAAAGGCATGAAGCTGGCATTGGTTTCAAAAAATGTAGGACATAAGAATAAAAGCACAACCTTGAACACCTATTATAAGTGCAAGAACGATTACGAAGACAATCTGGCTATACAGAATGAAATCTTTAAAATATATGATTTCGACTTTGGCGATGAACAAGTGGAAGCTATGTTTGCATAATGTTATCAAAAGAGTTGATGGCAACAGAAAAAGTGTTGCCAATACCATAAAAAGAACGTAAGTTCGATGAAAACGTTTGAAGAAAATTTCATGTAGAAAGTGCCTGAAATACTGGCATTGCAGACCATGAAGCAAACATTATGTAAAATCATAAAAAGCCGGAAACCCTGATAAACACTGGATTCCAGCTTGGCAACACTTGGCAACACCCAAAAACGCCCCAAAATGAAGCCATAAACATAGCGGAAGCCCCTAAAACCGCGGCTTCCGCAGTCCCAGAGGCTTCCTTAGGGGAGGATAAGTATTTTTCTTATCTTTTGACTATTATCATTGTAACCCGTTTTTCCGGCTTTATACAAAAATATAAAAATTTTTTAAAAATATTTTTCAAAGTTCACAAATTTCCGCTTGCCTTTTTATTTGCAGGCTATTCTGTGATTATATGATTGCTATGGTTTTGAATCCTGTAATCGAGTCTTGCAATAAATTCCGGAGCTTGTCCGATACAGTATTTTGTCATATAATCAAATTTATATGCGGCAGGTACTATAGTTAACGACATTGGAAATTTCGTTTTCGGTATTGCAGAAGCTTCCGCATACGTTTTCTGCAAGAGCCGGAAACAGAAACTTGTTATGTCGTTTACTATAAATCATTCGATTTTACTCTGGCGTATCACAGACGAAAGATTATTTGTAGCATAAAGTAAAAGTATCGGAAGCGGAGGACGGGAGATGTTGAATTTTGCCAATGACTATGCAGAAGGAGCACATGAGAAAATACTGCAGAGACTGATCGATACGAACCGGGAAAGTCTGCCGGGTTATGGGAGCGACCGGTACTGCGAGTCAGCCAAAGAGAAGATCAGGACAGCATGTCGATGCGCGGAGGCGGATATTTATTTCCTGGCAGGTGGCACGCAGACCAACCAGGTAGTTATAGATTCAATGTTGGATAAATATGAAGGCGTGATTGCGGCGAAAACCGGACACATCAACGTACACGAGGCGGGAGCGATAGAATATACAGGGCATAAAGTGCTGGAGCTTCCCCAGAAGGATGGAAAACTTGCTGTTGATGAGATTCGAAGGTACTTGAACGCCTTTTGGGGCGATGTGAATCATGAACATATGGTTTTTCCCGGAATGGTTTATATTACGCATCCTACAGAATATGGTACGCTATATACGAGGCAGGAACTTAAGGATATCGGGGAGGTATGTGCAGAGTATAAAGTGCCGTTATATCTGGACGGAGCACGACTGGGATATGGACTTGCGGGTGAGGATACGGACGTGACGATGCCGGATATTGCCGAATACTGTGATGTATTTTATATCGGTGGAACGAAGGTGGGAGCGTTGTGCGGAGAGGCCGTTGTATTCACAAGGAAGAATACACCTCCGCATTTTATGACGTTGATTAAGCAGCATGGAGCGCTTCTCGCAAAGGGAAGGCTGCTTGGCATACAGTTTGATACTTTGTTTACAGATGAACTTTATCTGGAGAATGGGAGGCATGCTGTCCGCATGGCCGGTATGCTGAGGCGCGCGTTTGCAGAAAAGGGCTATAGCTTTTATCTGGATACACCCACCAATCAGCTATTTATCATTCTGGAGAATACACGGATGAAAAAACTTGAAGAGCAGGTTGTGTTTGATTTCTGGGAAAAGTATGATGAGGATCATACGGTGGTAAGATTTGCGACAAGCTGGGCTACGGATGAGGAGGATGTAAAAAAGCTGATAGCAATATTGTAAGTGAAATACTCGTAACAGTGCAGCCGAATGCTGGACGGTTACTGTTGCATATATTTTTAGCATATATACTCTTAAAGCAGGATAAGCTTATAAAGTTACAAAAGCGTTAAATTGCTCTTCCATATGCGATTTTCAGGACAAAAATTCCAAGATTCCAGAAAATTTATTCTGAAAAAGCCATAGAAAACATTGATTTTATAAAAATTTTAGTTTATAAGTTTATCCTGTTCTTAAGGAAATATAAATTTACATTTTCATAAAAATGTTATATACTTATGTTTCGAACAGCAGCAGTTCGGATTTTATGATTGACAGGGAGGCCGGGCTGCGCTGTTAAATGTGGCGGTGCCGGAAGACTGATATGGGATATGAGAAACGGTGCAATTATGGCGCTGTCTGAGATTATAGGATAAAAGGTGGTATGATACAATGGCATTATTAAAAAAGTGGCGTGACATGGCGTATTCTGAGACTGCTAACAAAGGTGATCTGCAGAGATTGTGGTCTGACTATTTTTTGAAGGAAAAAGAAATCTATGCGGAACTCTTAAAAGATCCTGATACGGTTGTGGAGGGAACGGTAAAAGAACTGGCAGAGAAGTATGGTATCGATATTATGACGATGACCGGATTCCTGGACGGTATCAATGACAGTCTGAAAGAAGCGAATCCGATCGAAGAGATGGAAGAAGATACGAAGGTTAACCTTGGTTTTGACAAAGAACTTCTCTATAAGAATATGGTGGCGGCAGGAGCTGACTGGTTATACGGACTGGAAGAGTGGAATGATATCTACGACGAGGAGACCAGGAAGGCTCTTTATAAGGAGCAGAAGGAATCCACAACAATTCATAAGGAGCCGAAGGTATATCCGAATGATCCCTGTCCTTGTGGCAGCGGCAAGAAGTACAAGAAGTGCTGCGGCAGGAATGCATAGGGTAACAGTTCAGCTCAGGACTTTGCACTTGCTGCAAAGTCCGTGAGAACGTGTAAACTTAGCCAAGAGGGAATCTGCCCTCGCCGAAGGCGATCTGGAATGGGCAGATTCCGTAACAGTGAAGCTGAAAGCTGAACTGTTACTGCATAGGAGATAAAAAATCAATAATCCTCTTTACTTTTTGGAAGATATGGCATAGAATACGAATATAACAGAAACGTTTCTGAATGATATCATTAACACGTTGACGAGAAGAGTAGAATGTGAAACGTAACAGAGAGAGACGCCTGGCGCTGGAAGCGTCTTTGCCGGAAGCATTTGAAAACTAACTCCGAGTGGCTCCAATCCGGTCCGTTGGCTCACGTTACAGCCGAATGAGAGGTCCCGATAAGTCGTTATCTGCGCACGGAACAAGCGAGGTGGAACCGCGTACTGTAAATACGTCCTCTGCATTACCATAGTGGTAGTGCAGGGGATTTTTTATTGTTTGCGGCGAGACTTCTGACTTTACGAAAGAAGCGATTTATCCTGTACCTGTGTACTTGTGATCACTTTTCATGAGGCATTTATGTCGGGGAGGCCATAGGGAACAATTAGTATTTATATGAAAAGAAGGGAGAACTGTATGAGTATAACAGAATTGAAAGAAAGAGCTATTGATGTTATGAAAAAGGATGTGACATTTTCCGGGCTTAATTTTATCCTGCTTACCACTGTCGTGTTGCTTGCGGGAATTTGCATCGGACTTCTGACAGCGCCTTTTACGCATGGGGTAAGCATATGCAGCAATAATGGGAATAACAACGGGAATAATAATGGCAACGGCGAAGATGTTGAAGATGAAGAGCAAGAATGCTGCAAATAAGAAATGAGGATAAGAAAATAGAAAGATTAAATAATGGAAAGACAAAGAAAGCCTTTATAATCAATAATTTGAGGCTTAGTATTATAGAAAGGGAGATAAATCATGAAAATTACATTGAAAGACGGATCAAGTAAAGAGTATGCACAGGCGATGAGTATTTATGACATTGCGCTCGACATTTCGGAAGGATTGGCCAGAGTGGCCTGTGCAGGTGAGGTGGACGGCAAGGTGGAGGATTTGAGAACCGTGCTCGATCAGGATTGCTGCCTGAATATTCTGACAGCAAATGACCCGGAAGGACTTAAGGTGATCAGGCATACGGCATCTCATGTGCTTGCGGAGGCGGTAAAACGGCTTTTCCCGGATGCAAAAGTGACCATCGGACCGGCGATTGAGGAAGGGTTCTACTACGACTTTGACGCGGCGCCATTTTCCAGGGAAGATCTGGACAGACTGGAAGCGGAAATGAAGAAGATTATTAAGGAAGGACATAAGATAGAACGTTTTACGCTTCCCAGAGAAGAGGCAATTAGATATATGGAAGAAAAGGGGGAGCCTTATAAAGTTGAGCTGATCCGCGATCTTCCCGAGGATGCCGAGATTTCTTTCTATGACCAGGGAGGCTTCGTGGATTTGTGCGCAGGCCCGCATTTGATGAGTACTAAGAATATCAAGGCATATAAGCTGACATCTTCTTCCATGGCGTATTGGCGGGGCGACTCCAACAAGGCGCAGCTGCAGCGTATTTATGGTACGGCATTTCAGAAAAAAGAAGAGCTGGAAGCATATCTGGAGCATCTGGAGGATATCAAGCGCCGCGACCACAACAAGCTGGGCCGGGAGATGGAATTGTTTACCACAGTGGATGTGATCGGACAGGGCCTGCCGCTTCTTCTGCCGAAGGGTACCAAGATGGTGATGAAACTGCAGCGTTGGATCGAGGATCTGGAAGATAAAGAGTGGGGTTATGTGAGAACTAAGACGCCGTTGATGGCCAAGAGCGATCTGTATAAGATGTCAGGACACTGGGATCATTACAAGGATGGCATGTTCGTGCTGGGAGACGAAGAGAAGGACAAGGAAGTGTTTGCACTGCGTCCTATGACCTGTCCTTTCCAGTATTACTGCTATAAGAATACACAGCATTCTTACCGTGACCTGCCGATTCGTTACGGTGAGACTTCAACGCTTTTCAGGAACGAGGATTCCGGTGAGATGCATGGTTTGACCCGTGTGCGCCAGTTTACGATTTCCGAGGGGCATTTGATCGTGAGACCGGATCAGATGGTGGAGGAGTTCAAAGGGTGTATCGCACTTGCAAAATATGTTATGTCAACCTTAGGATTGTTGGAAGATATCACCTGGCATCTGTCAAAATGGGACCCGGAGAATCCGGACAAATATATCGGGGAGCCGGAAGTATGGAATGAGACAGAGGCGCACATCCGCAACATTCTGATCGAACTGGAAGTTCCGTTCGTGGAAGACGTGGGAGAGGCAGCCTTCTATGGTCCCAAGGTGGATATCAATGCAAAGAATGTATATGGAAAAGAAGACACCATGATCACGATACAGTGGGATGCACTTCTGGCGGAGCAGTTTGATATGTATTTCATTGACCAGAACGGCGATAAGGTTCGGCCTTGTATTATCCACAGAACATCTCTGGGATGTTATGAGAGAACGCTGGCATGGTTAATCGAGAAATATGCGGGAAAATTCCCGACCTGGCTGTGCCCGGAGCAGGTTCGTATCCTGCCGATCTCAGAGAAGTATGAGGCATATGCGGAGGAAGTCAGGAAAGAACTGGCAAGAAATGATATTGATGTGACCTGCGATAACCGTTCCGAGAAGATCGGATTTAAGATCAGAGAGGCCAGATTGGCCAAAGTTCCATATATGTTGGTGGTAGGCGCTCAAGAGGCAGAGGATAAGACTGTATCTGTGAGAAGCCGATATGCGGGAGACGAGGGCGTGAAGCCGCTTCAGGAGTTTATCGACCAGATCTGCAAAGAGATCAGGACGAAAGAGATCCGTCAGGAATTACCGCAGGAAGAGAAGAAATAGTTTTCGCTTCTGAAAATGGATTGATTGTGTGAAATAACCGGCAAGGGCAGGAAATTCTTAAGAACAGGATAAGGACTTCCTGTCCGGTATGGAGTACACTGTAGTATGGATCAGAAATCAAAGAGATCCGGCAGGGATATCCTGGGATATTTTCTGCTGGGAGTCAGCGTAGTCATGCTTGGCAGAAGCCTGATGCTGTGTTTTAGCAATGACATCTGGTATGATGAATTATTTACCGTGGGAATGATAGAACATTCCTACGGTGAATTGATCAGGTTTACGGCGAGGGATGTTCATCCGCCGCTGTACTATATGATCACGAAGTTTATTGTAGATTTATGTAAACTAATATCGGCTGAGGCGAGTACCGTGGTCATTGCCAAAATAGTTTCGGTGCTGCCGTATTTTGGCTTGTTACTATACTGTATCACTTTTATCCGAAAAAACTTCGGTATTTTTACCGGAGGTTTATTCATGTTCTGTGCTGTCGCCATGCCGCAGCTTAGCGGTTATACAGTGGAAGTGCGGATGTACAGCTGGGCGCTTTTATTTGTGACGGCGGCTTTTTTACATGCGTATGGTACGATTTATGCAAAAGATACGATCCATCTGAAAATGGAAAAAGCGAAGGATGAGGAACGTTATGGGACAGAGCGAAAGAGCCTTAATGCACAGAAAATGCATGGCGCGGCGCTTGTGTGTTATGGACTGGCAGCGGCCTATACGCAGTATTTTGCCTGCGTGGCGGTAGTTATGGTTTATTTTTATGTGCTGCTGGTATTTTTGGCAAAAGACCGGCACAGAATAAAGGAGTGGCTGCTGTGGGTTATTGTGTCGGTCATCTGTTATGTGCCGTGGCTGTTCGCACTGTATGATCAGATCACGGCGGTCAGCGCTGACTATTGGATTCTCCCACTCAGCTGGCGGACTTTTGGCGGCTGCGTGAAATTTTTGATGAAGCCTGCTTTTACCAGTGATGTTTTGAATGTGGTACTGGCGGTGGCGTTGTTCATCATTTATATGGGTGTATTTGTCTGCCGCGCTGCATGGTGCCTGTGTGCTCAGCGTGGTGGGTGTGCAGAGACGCCAGACAGGATTTCTTTTCGTACTTGCACATCATGTCTTTCCAGACACAGGCAGTCTGTGAAAAGTACGGTGCAAGGATTAGTGCATACCTGCGCATATGCACACTCCTTATGTCTTTTCAGGAATAAGGGTTCCGTGAAACATGGACACGGGTACGACGGGGAAAAAGACCGGGAGTATATCGTACATTTTGTGTTTATGGCGGCAGGAATTGGCGTGCTGGCCGGCCTGGTTCTGTTTGGCTATGTGGCGTCTGTACTTGTAAGGCCGATTTTTGTGTATCGGTATATGATCCCGGCCATGGGATGTTTTTGGCTGAGCTTTGCGGTGGGATTGGATGATATCTGGCGCACAGGCATGATGAGCGGGGATGACAATGACAATAAAAAGAAAAAAAATGTTGGCGGACTGCCTCTGATAATTGTTCTTTTTATTATGATTATCGGCTTGCGGGATTACCGTGCCTTTATGGGGGAAGAAGAATATAAGATTCTGCTTATGAGACAGACGGAGGAAGCGTTGTCTTCCATCGCTCCGGAGGACATTATTATCTATAATTTCGACCAGGTACAGGCTGTAACTTCCTATTATCTGCCGGAAGAGTCGGACAGCTATCTCTGGTGTGGGACGCCGGAGACACTGATTCAGGAGATCGTCAGACCATACGACGCGGTGGAAGATAGCGCAGCGTTGCGTGCGTGGTGTGAGGAGGGCAGAAAGGTATGGTTTATCGGCAGCTTTAACAGCCGGGATGATATCGTGGAAGAGTGGGAGGCAGACGGGCTGTATATTGAGGAAAAGGGCAGCTATCTTTTAGAAAGATATTGGTTTAATCTGTATAGAATTTCTATTTAAGGCCATAATAACTAAGGAGACGAATAATTTCTATAGTTAGCGATATTTGATGTCTCGGTTTTGATCCTGCAAAGGCTTTTATTATATGGCTCTGTATGCTTTTGCAAGAGATGAAGTAATAATTTGTATAGTAGTTGTAACAGTTCAGCCCAGGACTTTGCACTCGCTGCAAAGTCCGTGAGAACATGAAAATTGGGCCGAAAGGAATCTGCCCCTCGCCAAAGGCGACTTGGAAAAATTGAGCTTTGCTCAATTGGCAGATTCCGTAACAGTGAAGCCAAAGGCTGAACTGTTACTAGTAGTTGTTACTATTCACAGTCGAAATGCACATAAACTGCGCATTTACGACCAGGTACAGTAAATTGTGGAAAGCATTTTCGCTTCGTCGAGGGCGGCCCTGAATGCGCAAATGGCGTTTACTGTAAGAGAAGGAGGTTATTATGGCTGAATTAAAATGTGGAGTGGATAATTGTTCCTACAACAAGGATAAGTGCTGCTGCAAAGGCGATATCATGGTGGGTGGCAAACATGCGGATTGTTGCTCCGATACGTGCTGTGAGAGTTTTGCACAGAAAAGAGATGATTCCTATACAAGTTCCCTGGAACATCCGTGCAAAACGATCAGTATTGATTGCGAAGCAACCAGATGTGTGTATAATAGTAACTACAAGTGCCATGCAGAACATGTGGATATCAAGGGCGGCGGTGCAAGCAACAGTGCCGGGACAGAGTGTTCTACATTCAAAGAGATGTAGAGACAGGGCTGAATGCGCGGGTTACGTAACAGTGAAGCCGAAAGCTGAACTGTTACTGCGCGGGCACTTCCGAAGTTTTTCTATTGTCTGAGGACGGGCATACGTCTGAGATGATGGAATGAAATTTTCGGAAGTGCCGGTAGCTGTCAGAAGCTATTCTTTATTATAATGTTATAATGGCGTGGACAGCAAATATGGAAAGGATACTTGTGTAACAGCTTAGAATATCCGCTGGGCTGAGTGTATATGCGCCATGTAGTCCATGCAGCTCGTCTGCATGTGTGTATTGTGTACATTGTGTACATTGTGTGCATATGTACAGGCATGTACTGGTATTTGGGTCTACTTTTGATGAAGTATCTATATCAAAAAGGATATGGGCACAAATATGAAAAATGTTTGCGTAAGGATAAGAAGAAAACCGGATAAGAGCGAGGAGGTAGAGAGTGGAGATTAGAAATCAGAAACGGACTGCCATGTTTCTGGCAGCTATCGGGACAGTAATGCTTCTGGCAGGATGTAGTGGAAATGCTTCAGAATCAGTACATATGGATGCGGATACACAGGAGGAAGAGACAACAGAAAGCGAAAGCGTGACAGAAGGCACCACAGATGAGGAAGGCGAAAATGCTGCCGGATCAGAGGTGAATGAAAACGTGGATTCTCAGGAGCAGCGCGATGCTTCCGAAGATCAAATGGAAATAGATGAAGAGACGCAGAAGGAACTGACAGAAGAGCTTCTTGAGGAAGAGCAGATGGACACTTCGGTGATGGAGCAGGAACGATCCACACAAGGATGTACTTTCGATATT
Source organism: uncultured Bacteroides sp. (assembly GCA_964465725.1). Lineage (GTDB taxonomy): Bacteria > Bacillota > Clostridia > Lachnospirales > Lachnospiraceae > UBA3282. The sequence continues at coordinate 12,869 of CAYXKS010000009.1, forward strand.
CCGGAAGGATTTGAGGAATCGGAAGACGTGGATAACATGTATGTGACAAAAAGGTATCCAATCGATGCATCGACCATCTACTATACTGTTATGGAAGGGGATATTTCCCTGCAGCTGTTGACTGAGGAAAGTTTCGTGGAACAGATGGAAGAAGAGCTGCTAAAGACTTATGATGAGGAGATAGAAATCGTGGTGGACAGTTTTGAACACACAGAGATCAGCGGTTATCCGGCGTTCCGTATTCTGTGTCATTACAAGGTGGGAGAGGTGGAAATCACCCAGCTAGAATATGCCATAAATGCAGATAAAAGTTATATGGTCATTTATTCCCAGACCAGCGATTATGACTATATGGATGCATATGAAGCCAGCGCAGCCACGATTCAGGTAAACTGAAGATATCACCCTGCAGAAGGGCTTATAGCTATATTAGGAAAAATTGTAAAATCGGTTTGTTACTATTCACAGCTTACGCTGCTCATAGTAACGGCATTTGCGCATTCCAAGTCGCCTTCGGCGAGGCGCAAATGCTCAAAAAATTTACTTCTTTGGGTCGTAAATGCGCAGTTAATGCGCATTTCGACTGTAAATAGTAACATCGTTTTATCCTTTTTTTAGAAAAAATTGTAAAACCGGTTGACACGGGCAGGATCTTGTGTTAATTTGTTAGAGATGCGATAGCATATGACTGACAATCAAGCAGAGTATCCACTCTCACCTTGCAACAATCAGGTTCGCAAGTGTTCATAATTCGTAGATTATGATATTAAGTCTGCCATAATGGTAGAGTGTATTATCTCGGATAGAATGAATTTTTAAGTGGATAGATATGCTATCCACTTTTATTTTTTATGGGTATGGAGGGTAGAACCATTAGCGATTTATTCATTAACGAACAGATTAGAGACAGAGAAGTGCGTGTAATCGGAGAGAATGGCGAGCAGCTTGGCGTTATGCCGACGAAGGATGCCATGAAGCTGGCGGAGGAGGCAGGTGTTGATCTGGTCAAAATTGCACCCACGGCGAAGCCACCCGTCTGCAAGATTGTGGATTATGGTAAGTTCAAATATGAACAGACCAGGAAAGAAAAGGAAGCAAGAAAGAAACAGAAGACTGTTGAGATCAAGGAGATTCGTTTGTCTCCTAACATCGACACCAATGACCTGAATACAAAGATCAATGCGGCCAGAAAGTTTATCAGTAAAGGAGACAGAGTGAAGATTACGCTTCGTTTCCGTGGCCGTGAGATGGCGCATATGAACAACAGCAAGCATATTTTGGATGATATTGCACAGGCGCTCTCTGATGTTGCGGTTGTGGATAAGGCACCGAAGGTGGAAGGCCGGAGTATGACTATGTTTTTAGCTGAGAAGCGATAGCTGCTTAGTTGAAATAGACTGATATCTTAGAGTGATATCTTACCATTGAAGAATATAGTACAGGAGGAATGTTAACATGCCAAAAATGAAGACAAGCAGAGCGGCTGCAAAACGTTTTAAAGTAACCGGAACAGGTAAACTGAAAAGAAATAAAGCTTATAAACGCCACATTTTAACAAAGAAGACTACTAAGACCAAGAGAAATCTCAGAAAACCTGCTATGACGGATGCGACGAATGTTAAGAATATGAAGAAGATTTTACCGTATCTGTAAAGACAATCATAAAAAGAATACCTGTGTTTGTGTTGAAGCTGACATGGGGCACAAGCATGAAGTCATAAGGAGGAAAAAGACATGGCAAGAATTAAAGGCGGAGTAAACGCTAAGAAGAAACATAACAGAGTATTGAAGCTTGCGAAAGGATACAGAGGCGCAAGATCTAAACAATATAGAGTAGCTAAACAGTCTGTGATGAGAGCATTGACATCTTCCTATGCGGGAAGAAAAGAGAGAAAGCGTCAGTTCAGACAGTTATGGATAGCACGTATCAATGCAGCGGCAAGAATGAATGGCTTATCCTACAGCAGGTTTATGTATGGTCTGAAGAATGCAGGCGTTGATATGAACAGAAAGATGTTGGCAGAGATGGCGGTTAATGATGCCGCAGGATTTACTTCTCTGGCTGAACTTGCGAAAGCTAATCTGAAATAAAGGACAGAACCGCATTCAGGGATGCTGAATATAGGATATGGAAGTATGGAAGGGATGAGACAGAGGTCTTGTCTCTTCTTTTTGTGGAGACGGTAAGGGAACAATGACGGTTAGTTAAGCTGGCGGATGCTGTGTATTGGATTAACTGAATAACAATAGTTATAGGATGCAATATAGCGAGGAGTGGACATGCAGAGAATAAATGTGATAGAATAAATTCTAAAGCTGCATGAAGATCGTATATAGCATGATGCAGAAGTGGTTAGACTATAAGATGAAAAGTAAGAAGAAATCGGAGAGATTTGGAGGAAAGAAAAATGGGTGTGTTGGAAGGATTAAAACCAGAAAGCGTTTTTCATTTTTTTGAGGAAATCAGCCGTATTCCGCGGGGATCGGGCAACGAGAAGCAGATCAGTGATTATTTGAAGAAATTTGCACAGGACAGAGGATTGGAGTGCATACAAGATGAATTGTACAATATTATTATTATAAAAGAGGCGACGCCTGGATATGAGCAGGAAGAGCCATATATTTTGCAGGGGCATATGGATATGGTTGCAGTAAAAACGCCGGATTGTGAGATTGATATGACAAAAGATCCATTGCGCCTGCGTGTTCAGGATGGCAGGATATGCGCGGAGGGAACAAGTCTGGGAGGAGACGATGGTATTGCAGTGGCATACATTCTGGCGCTGCTGGATGCAGAGGATATCTGCCATCCGCGTCTGGAAATGGTTGTGACAACCGAGGAAGAGACAGGATTGACAGGCGCACATGGCATAGATCTGTCCATGCTGCAGGGCAGACAGCTTATCAATCTGGACAATGAAGAAGAGGGCGTTATTATTACAAGTTGTGCCGGTGGCGCCAGGGTGGACGTATGCATTCCCGTGCAGTGGGAACAGATACCACAACAGAATACGGAAGCGCTGCAGGTCAGGGTAAAAGGTTTGCTGGGAGGCCATTCCGGAGGCGAGATAGACAAGGGCAGAGGAAATGCAAATTGCCTGTTAGGACGTATTTTACATGAAGTGTCAAAAGAGTTTACGATCAAACTGGCCGGCATGAAAGGCGGACAGGCGGATAATGCTATTCCACGGGAAGCGGAGGCTGTGCTTGTAATTCAGCTATCAGAAAAAGAAGGCATACTTGCCTGTATCGATAGAGTGGCGGATAGGATGAAAGAAGAATTACAGGCTACCGATCCTGATCTTTGCGTAGAGTATATGAAGGCAGATATGACGAAAGAAAAATGTCTCACGTCTTCTATTACAAAGAAGTCCCTGGACTGTCTGACAGAGCTGCCCAATGGAATTATCGCTATGAGCGGTGATGTGGAGGGACTGGTGCAGACGTCTTTGAATCTGGGGGTTATGCTTTTGGAGCAGGAAAACTTGCGCCTGACTTATGCCGTCAGAAGTTCGATAGATCAGGAGAAAGAGGAACTGTGCAGGCGTATGCAGGAGATCGCCGGGCATTCAGGGGCGTCAGCAACTGTCAAGAGCTCCTATCCAGGCTGGGCGTATCGTAAAGATTCCCCGCTGCGTGATAGGGTATCCGCAGTGTATGAGAGAATGTATGGCCGCAAGCCTGTATTGCAGGCTATTCATGCCGGACTGGAATGTGGATTGCTGGCCGCTAAGATTCCGGATCTCGATTGTGTCTCCATAGGACCCGATATGTCGGATGTCCATACGACAGAGGAGAGTGTCAGCATTGATTCGGTAGCCAGAGTCTGGGAGTATTTGCTGGCTGTTTTGGCGGAGAAGAAAGAAAACCAGGCGCCCAGATAGATATGGAATGCTGTTCGGTTCGTCTGCATGCGAGCATATGTGCATGTATGTACAGGGACTTGTACCATTATTTCCATGGGAATTTGTGTCTGGAAGGATATGGAGGTATTAGTGTGAAGGGATATGAACATCAGACACAATATTATGAAACTGATCAAATGGGAATCATCCATCATTCGAATTATATCAGATGGTTTGAATCTGCCCGGATTTTTTATATGAAGCAGATAGGAGTGGACTATGCAGAAATGGAGAAGACGGGGATTATCAGTCCTGTCCTGGAAGTGAATTGTGTCTATAAGTCTATGGTACACTTTGGAGATACCGTTGAGATTGTGCCCAAGCTGGAGAAGTATAACGGTGTAAAACTGGAGCTGTCTTATCGGGTGTTGGACAAGGAAACAGGAGAACTGAGGACTACAGGAAGCAGTAAACACTGCTTCCTGAACCGGGAGGGCAGGCCGTTGTCTTTGAAAAAAGAGAACCCGGTCTTTGACGAAGCGTTCCGTAAAGCGATGGAGCTAGATAAAAGAATGGATGAGTAAACAGAAAAACCTGATAAATGCTATTGCCAGCATTTATCAGGTTTCCTGATATCGGAATGACAAGACTTGAACTTGCGACCTCTACTTCCCTAAAGTAGCGCTCTACCACCTGAGCCACATCCCGAAAACTTTTATTATTATACCTATTTGGGTGAAAAAATGCAAGTATTATTTTAGATTTTATCATATTTTTAGTAACATTTTTAGTAACAGAATTTTTAGTAACAGTTTAGCGGGATACGTCTGCCATAATGAAAAATGACATGAAGACAATGGATAATATTTTGGGTAGCAGAATGTATATGTGACATGTAGCCTGCCTGTGTCTGCATGTGTGCATCCAATGTTTGCGCACGTTTTTCATAGAATGTTTGTGCCGGGGCATTGGGAATAGATGTCATAGGTTGGGCATGCTCTGTTTTGAAGAATTGTATTCAGGCAATTTTTTGACATGATTCAGGTATTGTTTCCACCGTGGATGGTGGTTTGAATAACAAGTACGAAAAATATATGACTGTTAGGTGTGGAAGGAGTGCTAAGGTATGTTGGACAAGGAAACATTTCATCCTCTAAATTATATCAAGAAAGAAGAATATTCCGGAAGTATGGGCGGGATGCGGTATATGTTAAAAAGGAGTAAAAGCGGAGAAGAAGATATCATCAGGGTAACTATCTGGCCAGAGCCATTGAATCTCATTAAGACGCCAGAGAATCTCAGAGAAACGACAGATGTGCCGATGACTACAGAAGGGGTGGAGCAGGCACGGAAATGGCTTAATGAGCAGTACGAAAGCCGTCAGGAGTATTGGATTGAGAATCTGCATCGGCCGTGGACAGAGTGCAGAGTGTAAGAGAGATTAAGCGGTTCGGAGGTACTATAATATCAGGGAATTGTGAATTGATATAGTAGATGTGTGAGGTCTACCGAATGATATTATGACCTTATATGGCGAATTCGGTATTGTTCATAAGATTTACATAAATATTTGTTCAAATTGTAGAAAATGTTAAAATAGGTTGATTTTTATATAATATATAGTATATAATTGCCATACAGGTTAACATAAAGCTATCGAACAGAAATATCGACAGTAGAATTTTAGTTTTATGGGAGGAAGAATCATGGGAGCGCTCAATTTCAATGCATTATTTTTTAATCATGAGATTCCGTTTTGCAAGGTATATGGCATAGAGAGTAAAGATAAGCTGGCGAAACTGCTGGTAACCAACCGCATTTCCTTTTTTATAGAATGGCAGGACAGAAGGCTTTGGGAGAATAAAAATGTCTTTACGGTCCGGATCAATGAGGCAGACAGTATACTTGCAAGAAATCTGGTGGAAGGTATGGATTGCGTGAAAGTAGGGATTGTTTAAGATGCATGATGATGTGCCCCTGAGAGAAATCTTGGGGGTTTTTGATGTTTTAAGGTGAATGATTGCATTGTTTGATTTAAAGGAGAATGTAATGGAAAAGAGGATAAAGAATACAAATTCGGGTATGTGTCCTGTATCAAAAAGGTGTGGTGGCTGTCAATATATAGGCATACCTTATGAGGAGCAGCTTAAGAGAAAGCAGAACACCGTGGAACGGCTTTTAAAAAAATATGGTAAAGTTGGCCGGATTATCGGTATGAAGAATCCTGAGCATTATCGCAACAAAGTACATGCTGCATTTGCTTTTCAGAAGGGAAGAGGAATTGTTTCCGGCATTTATCAGGAGGGGACTCATCATGTGGTACCTGTAGATGAATGTATACTGGAGGACAGTAAGGCTGATGAAATAATAGTGTCTGTCAGGAACCTGGCGAAATCTTTTAAGATTAAAGCTTATGATGAGGATACAGGGTATGGCCTGCTGCGGCATGTGCTTGTCCGTACAGGGTATGCCACAGGCCAGATTATGGTGGTGCTGGTTCTGGGATCACCGATTTTGCCGTCGAAGAATAATTTTGTGCGTGAGTTATGTAAACTTCATCCCGAAATTACTACCATTGTTTTGAATGTAAATAATAAAAGAACAAGTATGGTGCTTGGGGATAAGGAACAGGTGCTTTATGGAAAAGGATATATAGAAGACCGGCTGTGCGGCAGGAGTTTCCGCATTTCTTCGAAGTCTTTTTATCAAGTGAATGCAGTGCAAACCGAAAAACTCTATAATAAAGCGATAGAATATGCGGCGTTGACAGGGCGGGAGACGGTGATCGATGCATACTGCGGCATAGGGACGATAGGGCTGGCAGCAGCAGAGCATGTAAAGAAAGTGATTGGCGTGGAATTGAATCAAGCGGCGGTCAGGGATGCTGTAGTAAATGCTAAGATCAATGAAATCAAAAATGCCGATTTCTATCAGAACGATGCCGGAAGATTCATGATTCAACTTGCTGATGCGGGAGAAAAAGTGGATGTGGTTTTTATGGATCCGCCGAGGAGCGGAAGCACGGAAGAGTTTATGGATGCAGTGATTCGTTTGCAGCCGGAAAGGATTGTCTATGTTTCCTGTAATCCAGAGACACTGGCTAGAGATCTGGATTATCTGACAGGAAGAGGTTTGGAGAAGAGCGATGGGAGGAAAAATACCGGGAAAGGGATGGGATATCGTGTGGTGGAGATAACGCCGGTGGATATGTTTCCGTTTACGGAACATGTGGAGGCGGTATGTCTTTTAAGCCGCATAAAATAAGGGATTTCAGGAGTTTAGAGGGTGTGAAAAAGGGTGGTTTGCCACCGATTTGCCACTGCAATACTGAAAAACTATCCAAAACGTTAAGAAAGGGCTGAACAGCAGTGAACTTTTACTGTCAGCCCCTTTTTGGCATTCTATGAGGTTTTCCGGCCTGCTGCCTGTTCAAAGAGATCAACGGAACGCTCCGTTGCTAATAGCATATGCCAAAAACGCTGAAAATGTAATGGAAATTTTTGGAAATAGTCTCAATAAATTTTTATTAAATTCGGCATATAAATTAACTGCCGAAATTAGTTGAAATTCTCTTTTTGCTGTTGTATGATATAGGCGGAGGTAATTCACATGAATGGACTTATTGAAAACAAAAAGTTCATCACTACCGCTGAGCTTAAAGATATGGGGTACTCCTATTATAAAATGGGCAAACTTGAAAAAGACGGGCTTCTCCGCCGGGTCAATCGAAGTACTTATGAGAATCTTTCCTACAAGGGAGATGAAAACGACTTCTTCAGCGCGGAAGCCTTTGTGCCGAATGGTGTCATATGTCTCATGAGTGCCGCCAGATATTATGAACTTACCAACTTCCTGCCGGATTTGGTTGATGTGGCGATAGAACGGAAGAAAAAAGTTTCCACTCTTCCGGACTGGCCGGAAATAAAGATATTTTACTTCGATTCTGCACGTATGGATCTTGGAGTTACCGAAGTCCGGGAAGGAGATAATGTTTTTCATATCTTCGATATCGAAAAAACTGTCGTGGACATCATCTACTACCGGAATAAGATCGGCATCGAGGAAACATCTGAGGTGCTAAGGAATTACCTGAAGCGCAGGGACAGGCAGATTGACAGGCTATATGCCTACGCGAAACAGCTCAGATGCGAAAAGGTCGTCAGAACATATCTGGAGGTGCTTGTGTGATGAATGCAGAATCAGTAAAAGCGAGACTAAAAAACTTTGCAAAAGATACCGGCCATACATTTCAGGAAGCTCTTACCTACTATGGGTTGGAACGGACGAACTACCGTATCTCTGTTTCAGAGTATGCGGAACACTTCGTGCTTAAGGGCGGCATTTTCTTGTATGCGATATTTGACCGGAAATATGAGAGGACAACCACAGATATTGATTTTCTTGCACGGAGGATATCCAATAGCAGTGGGGAAATGAAGACCATATTTCAACGCATCCTGTCGTAGGAACTGGATGATGTCCTCGTGTTCGATACGGATTCCATTACAGTGGAAGATATTACGGAGTTTAAGGGGTATCATGGTCTTCATATTTCTGCCGTCGGATACCTTGACTGCACAAGGATACCTGTCAGGATTGATATCGGATTTGGAGATGTGGTCTATCCTGATGCTGTGAAAATGGAGTTCCCGGTCATCCTCGATATGGAACCTCCAATGGTAAATGCCTACTTCCTTGAGTCCGCTATGGCTGAAAAATTGGAGGCTATTGTACATAACGGATATCTGAACAGCAGATATAAGGACTTTTACGATATTTATGTCCTCTCAACGAAATATGCGTTCTCCTTAGAAGAACTGAGGAATGCAGTCGCCGAAACATTTAAAAACGATTTGAAGTTGATCAGCAGACTGTGCATCAGCTATGTTTTCCGTCGTAGTATCTGCGATATACAGACAAACTCTTTGAACATGACCTTTGCTACGCTGAAGAACGAAATCAAACCGGATGACTATGTCAATTCCATCAAAGCCTTCTTTGCTATGTGCTCTCGCAGCTTCATCCTCAGCCATTTGGAGAACTACGGCAACAAGACACCTATCATCATCGAAAATTATACGATTGAGCATATCATGCCCCACAGAACAGCAGTCTGAGCCCTGAATGGCAGCAGATGCTCGGAGCAAATTGGCGCGAAGTACAGAAGACCTATCTTCACATCATCGGTAATCTGACACTCACAGCATACAATTCTGACATGAGCGATCATCCGTTTATGGTTAAGATGGATATGGAAGGCGGCTTTAAGGAAAATGCACTCTGCCTGAGTTGTATGTCGCTTATAAGCTGGATACCAATTTCGTGGATATCGTGTTCCAGAAACAGAGACTTCGTATCTCTTTGAATATGGAGTACTCGGAGGCTATCGATCCGAACGGTATCTGTCGTGACATTAAAGAATAGTTCACCGGTATCTATTCCCATGTCGGACGCATCCGGGATTATAACATTACAAAAAAGAATATAGAAAAACGCTGGGGTGAAGCTCTTAAGAAACTACAGACATTTTAAGGAGGGATAGAATGGCAGTTTACTATGTATTTCAGGGTGAAACATATAATGCGGAAAGGGTTGGAGGGTATGTATGGTCCCCTCAGTTAAATAAAAGTTGTAGAAGGAACGCCGGTTATACTATGATGACGAATATTAGAAAGGGTGATTTTATCCTTCACAATTTCAATGGAAAGATCGTATCGATTAGTGTTGCCAGGGAAGATTATTATGAGTCGAATCAGCCGCGTGAGTTGTTGAAGGCGGACAACGCAGGCAGATGGAGCGATGAGGGGTACCGCGTTGACACAAATTATTTTGATTTTGATGTTCCTGTAATTACAACAGACTATAAGGAATGGTTGAGCGCACACTTTCTAAAAGGCAGTGCGTTTACAAGGGCCGGAACAGGTAAGCAGCAGTATATGTGTCGCCTAGCAGATGAGCATGCTGTGTTTCTCCTTGATAAAGCTATCAAAATACAGAAAGGCAAAGAGGTCATTGATTGCCTGCAAGAGGCTATGAGTAAAGTTGTCAACGATAAAGAATCTGAATATGATCTAGTTGAAATGGAATTGATCAATGAGCTTGTCGAAGGCGTGACTAGTGAAACCATGGTACCTGCCTGGGAAGGGAAAAAAGAGGCTCAGGTAATGACAAAATCCTCGAAAACAGGACGCGAGATACCGAAACGAGACACTAGGCGTGCAGCAGATGCGCTGGCACATGCTGCATTCCAGTGTGAGTTTAACAATGGAGATAGGACATTCCTTCGTAAGGATGAAAAACCGTATACGGAGCCACATCACCTAATCCCGATCAGTAAGTATAGAGATTTTGATTACAGTGTTGATGTTATGGAGAATATTGTATCGCTCTGTAGTCATTGTCATAATCTTCTTCACTATGGGCGCTTTGAAGATAAGAAGCCGATACTGGAGAAGTTATATAACGAAAGAAAAGCTGCACTCCATACATGCGGCTTGGATCTGACGTTGGAGCAGCTTGAAAAATACTACAAATAGGGAGGATACAATTATGGCAAACGAAGAAAACAGAGATGTTTTTAAGGAGAAATACTTACAGACCTATCCGGGCGCGAGGAAAGGGAGCATCGCTATGGGCGCAGGCATCAAGATATTATGGAACTGTAGGGATGAAATATGAAAATGGTCAAAGTTGTTGCAGCAGTGATATGTGATTCTTTGCTTGAGAAGAAATCAATATTTGCCACGGCTAGAGGGTATGGTGAATTTAAGGGCAAATGGGAGTTCCCAGGGGGAAAGGTTGAAGCCGGTGAAACGCCACAGCAGGCCCTTATAAGAGAAATACAGGAAGAACTGGAAACAAAGATTAGAGTCGGAGAGCTGATTGGAACGATAGAATACGACTATCCAACATTCCACCTATCGATGGATTGCTTCTGGTGTGAGGTCATCGATGGAGAGTTAAAACTTCTGGAGGCTGAGGATGGCAAATGGTTATCAAAGGAGAATCTTTACAGCGTCCAGTGGCTTCCGGCAGATATAATCCTTATTGAAAAAATCGAGAGGCAGATGGTGTAATGAACATGACATACAGATGTCGTGTTAAGCCTGCTACAATATGAGTGGAGCGTGAGGGACGATGAAGATAGACAGATTGATAGGGATATTGTCAATCTTACTGCAGGAAGAAAAGACAACAGCCCCTGAACTTGCAGAGAGGTTCGAAGTTTCCAGAAGAACGATAAACAGGGATATTGAAGATCTGTGCAAAGCAGGAATACCGATAAAGACCGCGCAGGGTGCCGGTGGTGGCATTAGTATAATGGACGGGTATCGTATGGACAGAACGATTCTGACCTCTAAAGATATGCAAATGATCCTTGCCGGACTAAGGAGCCTTGATAGCGTGAGCGGCAGCCAGTACTATGGGCAGTTGATGGAAAAACTGCAGACCGGTTCATCTGAGTTCATAAGCGGGAGGGATTACATGCTGATAGATCTGTCTTCCTGGTATAAGGGATCGCTGGCTCCAAAGATCGAGGTGATTCAAAGTGCGATCGAAAACAGGCATCTGCTGGAGTTTAAGTATTATGCGCCATCCGGAGAAAGCGTCCGGATGATTGAGCCGTATTACCTGGTCTTCCAGTGGTCAAGCTGGTATGTGTGGGGATGGTGCAGAGACAGAGAGGATTACAGGCTTTTTAAGCTGAACCGTATGGACAGTGCAGCCGAGACCGGACAGGAGTTTGTTTGCAGGGATGCGCCGATGCCGGATTTGTCAACTGAGAAGATATTTCCGGGCGGTATCAGGGTGAAGGCTCTTTTTACGCCGGATATGAAGTGGCGGCTGGTGGAAGAATTCGGTCCACACTGTTTTTCGGAAGCGAGTGATGGACGATTACTCTTTACCGCAGACTATACGGATATGGAGAATCTTGTTACGTGGCTTATGACATTTGGGGCGAAAGCCGAGGTGTTGGAACCGGTTGAAGCACGCAGAATAATCAGACAGAATGCTGAGAGAACATTAAAAATTTATAGGGAGGATGTGGGTTGATGAAATTAGATTAATTTGATGGGATTGGATTATTTGTGAAGGAGTGATGATTATGGCATTTGATTATAAGAAGGAATATAAGGAGTTCTATCTGCCGAAGGCAAAACCGGATATTGTGACAGTCCCGGAGATGAATTTCCTTGCGGTAAGGGGAAGCGGAGATCCGAATGCAGAGGATGGTGAGTATAAGGCAAGCATAGGTCTTCTATATGGAATTGCATTCACAATCAAGATGAGCAAAAAGGGGAACCATCAGATTGATGGGTATTTTGATTATGTGGTTCCACCGTTGGAGGGCTTCTGGTGGCAGGACGGAGTGAAGGGGATCGATTATTCCCACAAGGAAAGTTTTCAGTGGATCTCTGTCATAAGGCTGCCAGATTTCGTTACGAAAGAAGATTTTGAATGGGCTGTTAAAGAGGCAACTGCAAAGAAAGAACAGGATTTTTCCAAAATAGAGTTCTTTACATATGATGAGGGCCTGTGTGTGCAGTGCATGCATATCGGGGCGTACGATGATGAACCCGCTACGGTAGAAGCGATGCACCTTTTTATGGAAGAGCAGGGATATACTTTGGATATCACGGATCAGAGATATCACCATGAGATATACCTGAGTGATGCAAGAAGGGTTGCGCCGGAGAAGCGAAAGACGGTAGTGCGACATCCGATAAGGAAGGTTTGAGTTTATGCATCATCAATAATAATCTAAAAACCCAGCATTTATAAGGAGTTCCGGACCTCCATTATAAATGCTGGGTTTTTGTGATAGTGGAAGCAATGGGGCTCGAACCCATGACCTCTCGCGTGTGAGGCGAACGCTCATCCCGGCTGAGCTATGCTTCCATGCATTTTATTATAGCACGATAAACTGGAAATACAATAGTTTTTTGAAACATCGTTTTGCTGTATATATGTATAAATTACAAAATAACCCTGTAGCGGTTACTAAATATATTCTGTTGGGTTAATATCTATTCTGTATGTTTTTCCAATGTATTGCTATGATTTTTTATACGGAGGTGAAAATCATGGACGATTACAGGAGAGAAGCAAATATACAAGTAGGAAAACGACTGAGGGAAGCAAGAAATAATCTTGGGCGTACCCAGGCAGAAATTGCTGTGTCGCTGGGAATATCGGAAGAGCACTACCGAAAATATGAATCCGGGGCTACCGGGCTGTCGGCGGACAAGCTGTTGACACTGTATCATGAGTATGGGATTGATCCTACTTATCTGATTACAGGAACCTGCCTGAAAAATGATTTTGATGTGGATTATTACATAGCAAACTGTAATAAAGAGCAGAAGGATGCCTTTGTTGACAGAGTGCTTGCATATATATCACGCATGGTTAAAAAATAGCACATTAAACCTATATATGTAGTTTTGTTTCCCGGAAAGAAAAATTGCCAGATTTTGCTGCTTTTTGAGGTTTGTATATATGCAGCGGAATGTATGGCTGTTCATGGGCAGAGCTGTAAATGATTAAAACGGCTCTGCCTATACTATTTTTGAGCAGACAACTGAGTCACTATATAGTCAATAATTTCTTCTACGGTAGGGCTTTCCCCCTCGCAAGGAATTTTCTTCCAAAAATTCTGAACTTTAGGATCATTGCTTTTCAGGGCGAGTGAAATAGCATATGCGATTTCATTCCTGACATCGTCTTCTGTGATACCCTCCTGATCGGCTATTGCCCGTAAATGCTCTGAGATCTTTGCTTTTCTATTTTGCTCCATGATTTTTCCTTTCCGATTATTAGCAATGTGTAAAAAGTTTGGCGAGATTTATTATGGTTTGTCGAAATAAACCTAATAATATCATACAACATTAGAGTGGCCTTGTAAGTATTTTTTATACTTGAAAAAAGAAATTTTTATTCTATACCGTTAACTATGTGTAAATATTGTGTTGCCTTTTGATGGTTGGCGTCAGATAAACCAGAGGTAATGGACAGATATGTTTGTAATGGTTCTTTTGATCTTTTAAATGCAATTGCTTCAAATATAATGTCTTCAAATATAATGTCGAATATAATTTCAAATAAAATGATTTTGACGTTTAATTTTTGGAGTATATTTGATAGAATGTAGATGATAACCTTACAGAAGCTTCCGTGTATGGCTCATGCAAAAGCCGGAAACAGAAATTTGTTATGCCGTTTACTATAGTTATTATGGAGAATAATAAGGTTCTGATTTATGATCAAACTTTCAGGCAACAAATATGTCAGGAATACAATTTATAATACATTATATAACGCACATAAAGTATTATAAACATAAGAGAACTAAGCAAAATAAAAGAATAAGATAACAAAATGAAATAACAAAATGCATAATCAAATAAAATAATAAGATTCAAATAAAATAACAGGAGGAACAGGCAATGAACAGTGCAGTATTTTACGGCAAACATGACTTGAGAGTTGAACAGAGTGCGAAGCCTCAGCCGGGACCAAAGGAGGTGTTGATCGAGGTAAAAGCGTGCGGCATATGCGGCACGGACGTCCATATTTATGAAGGGGACAAAGGGGCCGCGGAGGTCAATCCACCGACGATTTTAGGTCATGAGTTCTCGGGGATTATTGCAGAGACAGGGTGTGATGTGAAGCGTTTTCAGGCGGGGGACAGGGTGTGTATCGATCCGAACTGTTATTGTGGTTCATGCGATTTTTGCAGAAACGGAGAAGTGCACTTCTGTGAAAATATGATAGGATATGGAACGACAAGAAACGGAGGGTTTGCGGAATACTGTGTGGTGAATGAGAGTCAGGTATACCGTCTGGGCGAGAATACGACGTTTGAGCAGGGAGCGATGGCAGAGCCTGTGGCGTGCTGTCTTCATGGAATCGATATGTGTGACATCAGGCCAGGGCATCAGGTGGTTGTGATCGGCGGCGGTATGATCGGTATGTTGATGCTTCAGCTGGCGAAGCTAGCCGGGGCAGCCAAAGTGGCACTGCTTGAGCCGGTGGAGAAGAAGCGTGAGATGGGAAGCCGGTTAGGGGCAGACATATGCATTGATCCCTTGCATGAGGATGTGAAAGCGCGTCTGGAAGCGGCAGGGATGACATGGATTCGCACTGTAATTGAGTGCGCCGGTCTTCTGTCTACCATGGAGCAGGCGATAGACCTTGTCGGGAACAAAGGAACGGTCATGATGTTTGGCCTGACAAAGCCGGACGCTGAGATTGCGGTGAAACCGTTCCAGGTATTCCAGAAAGAATTGACACTCAGGGCATCCTATATCAATCCATGCACGCAGGACAGGGCATTGCAGCTGATCGATTCCGGCAGACTTGACGTGCAGAGTATGGTATGCAGGACGATCGGGCTTGGGGAACTAGCGGAGGTGCTGAGCAATCCTGCTTTGAGGGCGGAAGGGAAGTATATTGTGTCTCCCCAAATATAAAGTGTAAAAAATTTTTCGGGCGTCAAAGAAAAGAAAGTGCAGCCGGAGGTTGTGAATAATGTCAGTTAGTTAAGCCAGACGTTGTGTACTGACTTAACTAGCTGACATTGGCTGTAAATAGTAACTGGAAGACGTCATGTGGATAAATCCAGGTCAGAACAGCAGGGAATTCGGAACAGTAGGGAAGCATCGGTCATCGATACAGTGTATAGGTCGGTGATTCCCTGACAAATCCGCATTCCGCGAGAAGTTCCGCAGTCTCCGGGGGATATTCTTTCACGACGATACGTTTCCTGTCGGCATAAATTCGGCCTTGTCGGTATTCTTCTGTAAACAGGCGCAATGCCTCCACAGAATATGCAGGGTCAAAGACGCGAAGGATGTTTCCCTGCCTTTCAAAAAGCATGACCGGCAGGCCGCCGCGAAGTGCTACGGCGGTGCCAGGTATATTGGTGAAGGCAAGACCGGCCTGGTGAGAGAGCAGCTTGCCCCAGGGCTGCAAGGGGTCGGCAGCGTTGATCCAGATCAATTCCTTTGATGGGTGGAGCAATCTTGCCGTCACGACGGCGAAATCATCTTTTCGGATAAACTGTGCGCCGGAGAATCCCTCCACGAAATAGCCGCGCCGGACTTGTCCTGTATATTCCTGGACGCGCAGGAGAGACAGTGCGTCCTGCCATGACAGTCCACAGGCGGAGGCAGTTTCGCGGCACAGCACAAGATAGCGGTCGAAGCACCGGGTCATCTGCTCCTGAACAGTCAGTGCGCGGAGCGGGCGGACCAGATCGAAACGGCCGGCGTGCATCGCTTTGACGCGCGCGCTTACACGTCTTCTGGAAGCCTGCTTATTTATTTTTTCTCTGTTTTGCCATTGGCGCACGGGCAGGAAGCTGTCTGAGCATACGAGTCCCTTTTCCATGAGAGAAAGAAGGGTGTCATAGGGGGATTCCCCGGGTAGCACGTTATTTAGCGCCTGCATAAAGCTGGCGCCCCGTCTGGCCAGTACATTTATAATCAACTGTTCTTTTTCGGACAAGGCTTTTGAATCGATCTGAAGCGGTAAGTCCCAATCAATATCATCTGTGCGGTCGAATTGTATCCGGCCGTCTTCCATATGCCAGAAATACTCCCCTTTTGCCAGCAGATTGTCCAGCAGGTTCTCACGATATCCTTTTACTCGCAGAGGAAGGATCAGATTCTCCCAGGCAGCGGCGGGAAGCGCCATCCCGGAAAGCCCGCTGACTGCTGTCTGGATACTTTCCTCCGGCGGTGCGGGACGGTTGATATGGGAGAGAAGCAGAGACGCATAGGCATCAGGCGGACAGGTGGAAATTTCTTCCCGGCGTTTTTTCAGAGTCCTTGTTCTCGCACGCTTGTAGAGCTGTGCGTGATAGTATATGGTTTCTGTCTGTTCCTGTCCGGAGACTTCCGGCATTATATTATGCAATAAGGTGTTCCCATCCAAAGAGTGATCGGCCTGTCCGGTATTGTGCAACGGTATATTGTGTGGCCAATGAGTGGATGATGAGGGCCTGCGTAACGGCTGGGTGGCAGACAGTGGCTCAGGCTGGCAGACAGCTTCTCCCCGTCGGCATAATTCATCCAGCAGTTCTCTGGCAGATTCCATACTCCATCCATATCGTCTGGCTGCCTGTTCGGCATTGGAGCCTCCCCGGTAGCGAAGCATACGGCGGAGAATGGAAAGACTTTCCTCCGGATCATTTTCTGCCAGCGCCGCATGGTAGGAGGAAAGATGCTCCGCAGCGATCCAGAGTCCCTGCTCCAGATAGGCGGCCCGCTCTTCTTTATGAAGTTGTTCCAGCCATTCCACAGGAATTGGAAGTTCCCCGGCAGCCAGATCGCCTTCCACCATCAGAAGGGAATGAAGCTGATTGGGATTCTCGGGTAGTTTCTCCCGTGCCTGTACCTGGGAAAGCTCCTGGCGGTCCGGGCGCAGCAGTTCCTTTTCTTGCTGCAGCGCTTCTTCTACGGCGGCGTGGATGCTTCTGGGTGTAGGAGCATAATCATACATAACGGCGGCTTCCTGACTCCACTGCAGAGGTAGGGACATGGGTGACGCCGTGTCGGTATAGATTTCCCGGATAAGAATTTCTCCGCACCGGATCTGTTCCAAAAGCTCTTGTACACCACTGACATCCCACAACTGCTCCATACACTCCCGCGTCGTCTC
The DNA here is from genome assembly GCA_964465725.1 of uncultured Bacteroides sp. Classification (GTDB taxonomy): domain Bacteria; phylum Bacillota; class Clostridia; order Lachnospirales; family Lachnospiraceae; genus UBA3282. Next base: position 30,379 of record CAYXKS010000009.1, read on the forward strand.
GCGAATCAAGGGGTGCTCCTTTTCGCGGATTACCTGCTCAAGCATTTCCGCGCTCCGTAGGCGCTGCATCCACAGAGGCTGCCGGCCGGAGCCTTTCACACCCATCATCAATGCCCTGCCGCAGTTGTAACGAAACGCCATATTGAAAACCGGTGTGGAGGGCAGGAGGGCCGACAGGAATCTCTCCGCGGTCTCAGGGTCGATCCGTGATAAAAGTCCATCCGGCATGGGTTTGTCTCCGTAGGAGTAGAGCAGGAAACCATCTTCCTCATCCACGCTGCCGATTTCGGAGCCCATTTCCTCCGTGGCAAGCCGGGCGGCCAGCAGGGAGAGCGGAGCATTGATCCGGCGTCCGAAGATGGAGTGGATCATCAGCTGGGTATTTCCCGACTGATCCCTGAAATGCTCTGCGAGGATAGTCTTATCCGTGGGCAGGAAATCTGTTGCGGCGATCTGTCTTTTCAGATAGTCCCCGGCAAGTAAAGAGGCGGATTCGTCCAGACCTAATTCATTCAACGCTTCCTGCAGGCAGCCGTTTTCCTGTGCGTGTTCCAGATGGCGGAGCATTCTTCCGAACTGTTCCCCGGTTTCTCTGTTTCTTCCCTTCAGTTCTCCCTTCCAGAAGGGCAGCCTTGCACCTTCCACCGGAGCCTGCACCACTGTCACGGAGTCTCTGTCTATATGGGTCACTTTCCAGGCGAAAGCGCCCAGAATGAAACGGTCTCCTTTCTGGGTTTCGTACACGAATTCCTCGTCAGCCTCGCCCACCTTCACACCGTCTTCGGTGCGCACGGTGTACATTCCCTTGTCGGGAATGGTACCGCCTGCGGAGATGGCCAGCATTCTGCTGTAGCCGTCTCCTTCTACATGTCCGTGAAGACGGTCGTAGAGAATCCTGGGACGGACCGGAATGTCCCGTTTGTGTTCATAATCTCCGGCAAGCATTCTGAGCACCGATTCCACGTCTTCTCTCGTTACATTGCGGAAAGGCCAGGCCCTGGGCAGTAGTTCCATGACATCTTCCACTTCATAGCTTTTGAAAGCCGCCATGGATACCAGATGTTGGGCAAGCACATCAAAGCAGCCCTCCGGAGGATTGGTTTTCTCTACCTTACCTTCCCTTGCAAGCTGGGCGGTCATGCCACAGAGAACGCTTTCCGCTGGTGTTCTGGGAAAAAGATACATGACGCTGGTGCGGCTGGGATTGTGTCCGGCTCGTCCCAATCTCTGCATGGTTCCGGATACTGTGCGGGGACAGCCTACCTGTAATACCTGGCTGACTTCGCCCACATCAATGCCAAGCTCCATGGAGGAGGTGGCGCACAGCAGGCGCAGTTTTCCCTCGCGCAGCGCCTGTTCTGTCTCTGCGCGCTGTTCTTTCGATAAGCTTCCGTGGTGGACTCTGGCAAAATCGTCGCCGCCGATTAAGTTTACATAATATGTCAATTTTTCCGCATATCGCCGTCCCTCCACGAAAGCGATCACACTTCCTGTTCCCTGACAGGATTGGTATACCAGTTCGGAAAGTTCCTGCCATACGGGATCTTTCCGACGTTTGCCGGCGCCGGCATAGGAGCCGAGTACCTGCAGGCGTATGCTTTTATCCATGGAAGGAGCCGCGATAAATACCGGTTCCGGGGCCAGATACTGTGCCGCGAGTGAGAGCGGAGCGATGGTGGCGGAAAGTCCGATCCGTTGCAGCGGCGCGCCGCATAAGATGTCCAGTCTCGCAAGAGAGAACATCAGGTGGGCGCCTCTCTTGGTGTCGATCAGCGCATGAAGTTCATCGATGATGACGGCTTTAGCAGTACATAGCATGTTCTGGCCGGTTTTGGAGGTGAGAAGCAGATAGAGGGATTCCGGTGTCGTGATCAGAATATGGGGCGGCTTCCTTATCATCTGCTGTCGCTCCCGCTGGGTGGTGTCTCCGGTCCGGATCGCAGTCCGGATACAATCCTGTGCGCCGATGCCCTGAAGGGGCCTGTTCAGATTCTCACGGATGTCCGCCGCCAGAGATTTCAGGGGAGATACGTAGATCAGATATAATTCCTGTCTCAGAGAGCCTTCCTCGGACATTCTTTTCAACTGGTTCAGAAAGACAAGAAAGGCGGACAGTGTCTTTCCCGTTCCGGTGGGTGCCGATACCAGGACATGACCGCCCGCGGCGACAGCGGGCCAGGCGGCTTCCTGTACCGGGGTCGGATTTCCCAGGGCTTTGGTAAACCATGCTGTTGTATTTGAATCGAACAAGTGTAAACAATCGGAGATTTCTTTTTTCATCGCTATTCTGACATCCTTTAAGCTGACTGCTTTTTTTCAAATATAGCATGGGGAGGCCAGGGGTTTCAAGAATAATCGTAACAGTTCGGACTGCGGATGCACTGTTACGAATAAGCTGTAACGAATAATCGAATAATCCCGTGATTAAATTTGAATTGCTTGTAAAAAGTCTGGTGATACTATATAATCATTGAAGTGGAAAATTTTGTAACAGTTTAGCCCAGTGTCATTTAGTTAAGGCGGACGCACCTGACATTGTGTAGTTGTCCTGAGGACGCGCTTGCGCTCGATTCCAAACGCAGCGGTACTAAGCTCGAAATTTTCAAAGCAATGTAATTGCGTTGTAAATTTTTACCTCGCTAAGTGCCGGCGTTTTCCAACGGCCCTCAGGACAACTACACAATATCAGGCGCTGTGTATTGGCATAATTTTCTT
>CAYXKS010000010.1:0-16007 GCA_964465725.1 uncultured Bacteroides sp.
GTCGAGATTGCCGCAAGACTGATAAAGCGGTTTTCCTGTATGATGCCTGCATAGGAGTGAAAGTCGCAGTTCAAGCCTGCACCGCCGCACACATCAGCATTTCCGACTCCATTTCACAGCTGCTCCGGTATCATCATAATACGCTTTAGCCCTGATGACTCCCTGATCATGCCTCCCCAGGACGCGCACTCTCTTTTCCGTCCCCGGCACCAGGTCGAAATAGTTGTCTTCAAAAAGCCATCCGAACTCGTCCCCTCTCTCCTGTCCGGTCAGTTCGACACAGCGTGCAAACTTCTCTGCAGCAATCACCAATTCCTCTTCTTCCTGCCATATCCGCAATCCGGTATCCTGTGGAAAATCCAGATGCCTCTCTATATCCACATAGTCCACATTCTCCGCAATCAGATGGCCGTTCTCATCCCACACACGCGCAATCAACACATTCTCCCGCCGGAATTGTCCGAACTCATCCAGAAAAGTGACTAATCGGGATTCATCCGGCCTGATCTCAAAGGATCTTGTCAGGCTTGCCGGTTGCCGGTTCTGGCTCAGAGAGAAAAGCGCCACTTCCACGTTGCCGCGCCGCGTCTCCATCGTATCATTGACCAGCCATACGGAAATCCGATCCTCGATCTCAAAGGATACCTGTATTGGCTCATAAGCTCTTTTCAAGGCATAGTAAGCCATCTGCGGTTCATTAAAATAGTCTACCACCCCATAAGAAATCATATTGCTGCAGTTATTGAATTTCCAGAGAATATGGCCCTTTGTCCTCCGTTCTCCTTCGGGCTTCGACGCTGTCTTTCCTCTGCGGAACCTCTCAACATCTTTCTTAATATATTCACAGTGCGCCGCACTAATATTGTAGATCAGAGACTCCGCGTCATCCGCATCGTAATAATTCTCCACAGGTCCCAGCTTGATTACACCCTGATTTGAATTGTGCTTCTCCCAGGTCTGCGGCCATGCTCTGCGAACTTTTTTCGTATTCTGTCCTCGATATCCTTCCGGCCACAATTCCTGCGGACTCATCATCCTTTGCATCGTACGCATCACCGGTGTGGAAACCCGGCAATTCTCACTGAGAAACACCGGAAACCGTGCTCCCGGCACATACCACAGATGAGTGTAGCCATGGGTATCCCCGCTCTCAGGGTCGTTGGCATACTCTCCGCCCCAGGGGCTGTTCGGATGATAATATCTGCCGGGATCAAGTCTGGCGCATACCTCCGGATAGATCTCCTGAAAAATAGGTTCACCGTAACAGTATTTCCCCGGATATTGGTAATCCCGAGACAACAACACTTCATTTCCTCCACACCACAGCAGAATGGAAGGATGAGATTTCAACCGGTCTACAAGTTCTTCCGCCTCCCGTCTGCAGAGCTCCAGCATCTTTTCTTCTTCGCTGTACATATTGAACCCAAGATAAAAGTCCTGCCAGAGCAAAATTCCTCTTCTGTCGCACTCCTCATAAAACTCTTCCGGCAGGATTTCACTCTCTCCCCAGACACGCAGGCAGTTGAAGTTGGCCATCTGTGCAAGCAGGAGCAATTCCTTCATCCTGTCCCGATGATAACAGCCACTCACCGTATCCGCCTGTGCCAGATTGCCGCCCCACAGTTTCAGTGGATGACCGTTGATCAGAAAATCCATATCACCTCTTTTCTCCAGCCTGCGGAAACCGATCTGCTTCCTGCGCTTATCCAACACTTCCCCCTGGCTTATAAGTGTGAGCTCCAATTCATAGAGAGCCTGCTCTCCATGAGTTCTGGGCCACCAGAGATCAGGTCCGTCTGCTTCCCAGTCCCACACATCAGACATACCCGAACACCGAGCATTCCCTTCCAATATGTTTTCCCCATCTATCGCTCTCAGGCGGTAATACAGACTTTCATCCGAACACTCATGACAGTATCCCGCTTCCACATGGATCTGTCCGCTCCGCAGCGTCTCATCTACGCCCACAGTCACAGCCAAATTGGAAAATCCATTTTTCTCTACCCGCTCCAGATAGATATCGCCGTACACGCCTATGCGGACTAAATCCGGCAACGGACCGGAAAATTCATGGAAACCGGAGCGAAACACACGGGCACGGCAGAAAGCCGGCACCAATTTCTCCTGCTCTCCCGGAAGCGCAAGCTGCTCCAGGATTTTCCACGGAGACTTGAAATCCAGCCTCAACACGTTTTCGCCCTTCTTAAGTCCCTGCAAATCTTTTACTCTGCAAGACATATAAGCGCTTTCGTTTTGCGCTACAAGATTTCCGTTCAAACGGATGTCCGCAAAAGTATCCAGTCCCTCCAGAACCAGATTCCAACTCCCTTCGGTCTCATCGAGAGAGAAATGCTTTTCATAGCACCAATCACTCTCTCCTATCCATCTGTCCTGATTTTGGCCTTTCAGATTCGGGTTTTCTACGACTCCTTCTCCAATAAGAATATCCTCCACCTGGGAAGGCATCATCTCAACCGAAAAGATACGACCCTTTGTCTCATCTCCGCTCGTCTGCCATACCTTCCAGTCCTCATTTAACATTATTTTCTTCATTTCCGAATCCTTTCTTTCCGTAAACGACCCGACAGCATTCTTTTCCGTACCGACTTCTTACGGTGATTTCTCCATGATCGTGTTTTCCAAGAATCTTCACCTTCTTAAGCATTCCGGGCATAAGGTCAAAATAGTTATCCTCAAACAGCCATCCGAACTCGTCTCCTTCGCAGCTACCGGTAATGCTCACGCATCTCGCAAAATACCCGCTTTTAATATACAGAATATCTCCCCTCAGCTCCACATGCAACAGAGGATCACAAAAAGGAAGGTGTCTTTCTATATCTACATAGTCGATACAGGTATTGATATCTTTTCCTTCTCCATCCGTCAGCCTGGCAAATAGCACACAATCCTTGGAAAAGAAACGGAATTTTGCGAGATCATATACTATCCTGCTGTCTCCCTGTGACACCTTTACTTCCACCGTCTCCCTTTCCCGGAAAGACTCCTTGCGCAGATCGTATAATCCAAGTTCCGCCGTCCCTGTGAAGTCCTCCGGCGAGTCATTTACAATGTAGAGACGGATGCTTTCCTCTCTGGCAAAAGAAGCCAGAACTGGCGACAGCACTCTCTTTGTAGCATAGTAAGGTATAAAACCCTCCTGAAAATAATCAATAACAGCACAGTAGACTTTGGGCCATGTGTCCAGCAGTTTGCATGACATATATCCTTTACTCCGCTTCGTATAGTCCGCCTCTCCTCTGCTTCCCCGACGCACCTGCTCTCCTACCCGCTTAATCTCCGCGCCATAAGAGGCACCCAGATTGTAAAGCAGTCCGTCTGCATCACAAGCATCATAGTACTCCCAGTAATCTCCTGATTTTCTCTCCCCAAAGGCTGCCAGATGACTTCTCTGTCTCCAATTCTCAGGCATAATCTTCTGATCCGGACCAGTCACTCTGATATCCGTACCCTCCGTCCACAGTTCTCCACGGATCATCCTCTGGAGGCTGTGCTTTACCGGTGGCGCCGTCCTGATATTCTCACTCAGGAAATTCGGATAATCCTGATAAGGATATTCCCAGACGCAATCATAAGTATGGGTATCGCCTTCTCTCGGATCATTCGCCCACTCGCCTCCATAAGGAGAATTTACATGATAATAGCGTTCCGGGTCCAGCCTGCCGGCCAATTCTGGAAATACTTCCTTCACAATCCGCTCTCCGTAAGGTTTCTCCCCAATATACTCCGCTCCCATGATCGTCTCATTGCCGCCGCACCACAGAAGCAGACATGCATGGTGTCTGAGTCTCCGTATCAGAACCTCCGCCTCCGATGCACATTTTCTCTCATACGCATCATCGTCCGGATAGGCTCCATGTCCCATGAAAAATTCCTGCCAGACCAAAATTCCTCTCCTGTCCGTCTCCTCATAGAAAGCATCCGGCAGAGGAATCCCTTCTCCCCATATCCTGAGTGTATTCATATTAGCATTCTCTACCATATCCAGAATCCTGGCCGCCCGATCCGGCTGATAGCAGTGGGTGTAGCCCTGCATGGGGTCCATGCTGCCGCCCCAGAGCCTTACCTTTTTCCCATTGATGATGAAACATAGTGGAACCGGCATCTCCACTCGTCTAAAGCCCACCTGTTTCTCCAAACGATCTACAGTTCTTTCATCCTGTCCCCCGACCAGAGTCAGCTCCAGAGTATACAGATTCTGTGCTCCGAATCCTCTCGGCCACCAGAGACCGGGATTTTCCACCGACAGGTCTCCGACAGCAGTAAACGAGGCGCCTTCCTGCTTAACCTGCACGGTCTGGCCAGCGACGAAACTCCCGTTAAATTTCAGGACTGCTAAAGCGGTCAGCGCTTCCTGTGAGGAAGAATCGATCTCTCCTGCAATTTGCCATGATACCGTTCCCCGCTTCTGATCCGGTTCCAAGTCTGTCCTGATCTCATCCTCCGTAATTCTTGCACACTCCCAGCTCTCCACATAGATATCCCCATAAACGCCTACGGGTGTAAAGGAAGGAATCGCTCCCTGATAACCGGCCTCTTCCGCCCCGTTTCCCATAGGAAAATCGTGAAGCGGTTTGCGAAGCATCTTACATTTAAGCACGGCATTTCTCAGGTGTTCCGGAAGCTCCCTGTGTGCAAGCCACTCAAGCACAGAGTGAAACCGGATCACCAATACGTTTTCTGCTCTGCATCTGTCCGTAATATCCAGTCGGCAGGGCATATAAAAATCATCATGAGTCCCGACAAGCTCACCGTTCAGATAAATATCCGCCAGCGTATCCAGCCCTTCCATGACCAGGTCGCATCTGTCCCCCTGAGGCTTCGAAAAAACTGTCCGATATTCCCATTCGTGTTCCTGAATCCACTGGGCCGATTGACACCAACCTATTTTTACCTCTTCCGGAAGTATCCCCTTTTCCAGCAGAATGTCCGCCACCTGGGCGGGCATCCTGCTGATCGGTATCCATTCCTCCTGTCCTGCCTGCCGCAATTCCCATCCGTCTGTCAGGCTAACCTTCTTATTCATTACTCTCTATCCCCTCTCATGCAGTTTCTTATCCAATGCAATCTGATTCTGTATGTTCTGTAAATCGTAACCGGTATGGATAACCGTCTTACAAGCTAAAACACAAACCCTTCCGTCGTCATCAGCTTCTCCATTGTCTCCTGATCCAGTCTGATGCCGCTGGCCGCCGCATTCTTCTCCACCTGCATTACATTCTTTGCACCGGGAATCACGCAGCTTATCCCCGGATAACTCAGGTTATAGGCGAGCGCCAGCAATGCCATAGTATCCGCCGGCTCCTTCACACAGGAACTTATGATCTGCATGTCTTTCTGGATGGATTCAAACCGCTCCTCACTCCAGAACCCCGCGCGGTTATCCCCCTGCTCAAATTTCGTACCCTTTCCATACTTTCCGGTCAGGATTCCGCTGGCAAGAGGCTGGCTGGTAAGCACCGGTATCTCTCTCTCCTTCGCAATCTTCACCACTTCCAGGTTCGATTTATTCAAAATATTGAACGGACATTCCAGCACATCGATCACGTTTTCCTCATCTGTCTCGAATGCATGAAGAGTATCCGCTGCTCCCCACATAGCCAATCCACAGAAGCGGGCCTTTCCGGATGCCTTGATCTCCTTCATGGTATCGAAGATTCTCCCTTTCTCCTGCCATGCGCTGTCCGGCACATGCAACAGATAGACATCCACATAATCCGTCTGTAACCGTTGCAGACTTTCATCCAGACACATCAGCAGATATTCCCTTGTAAAATTCTTACTCCGCTCTGGCACTCTGAAATTCGTTCCCCCTTTGGTCACCAGTACGATATCCTGTCTCCTGCCTTTCATAAATTCTCCAATTAACTTCTCACTATGACCATTCCCGTAAGAATCGCATGTGTCATAGAGATTGATTCCAAGCTCAAAGGCTCTCTCCAACGCCGCCATCGAATCCGCATCATTACAGCCTTCTCCCCAGCCGCTTCCTCCGATTGCCCATGCACCGAATCCAATATCGGATACCTTCATTCCTGTTTTACCAAAAACCTGATACTTCATAATACCTTTTCTCCTCTCGCTGCTTTTCTATTTTTTTGTTACCTTGGAACTACTATATAATGTCAGACGCGTCCGGCTTAATTTAATGGCATTGCTTCCATCCTATCGATACGCTGTGCGCACTATACGCTGCTCTGGCTCTGATACGGCCTTTCTCATGCCGCCCTGTAATCCTGACTCTCTTTTCTTCCCCCGGAAAAAGATCAAAATAATTGTCGGAAAAGTACCATCCAAATTCGTCCCCTTCCTCCTCTCCGGTCAGCTCCACCGCATGGGCGAACCTGTACGTCCTCAGTACGAGCGCATCCCCCTGCACTTCCATCTCAAGCCCAGGCTCCGGAAAGGTCAGATGCCTTTCCATATCGGCAAAGGCATGTCCGGAGGCCAGAAGATTTCCTTCCCCATCCACAAGTCTTGCACGGACAATCTTATCCCGGGTAAACTGTCCGAAGCAATCAGCCCTTCCTGCCAATATACTGTCTCCGGCCATTACTTTTACCGGAAACTCACATTTCGCTTCCCATCTGTCCCCAGCCATATCATAAAGACCTGCCTGGCATATCCCCCATACCTCTTTGCCGGTGTCATTAACCACCCACACATCCGGATGGTCTCCCAGATCGACACTGATCAGCAGTGGAGCATAGACCCTTTTCAGAAAATAATAGGCAATTTCCGGCTCCAAGTAAGCATCCAGAATGGAACTGTACAGATGAGGAAACGTGGTATTCAGCTTCCAGATCAAATGTCCAAAACAGCGCCGCTTACCCATGGCATCTTCCGCTTCCTTCCCTCTGCGGTAGTGTTCCACTGTCCGCCTGATATAGCCGCCTGCTGCCATTCCAAACACATATACCATCTCCTCCGGCGTCTGTGGATCATAGAATTCTTCCACCGGCGGAATCTTCTTCCGGGATTCCGCGGAAGTGATCTTACCGTATTCTGCCGGCCAGGGAAGCCCACCGTGACGTACCGGCTGCGGCACAGGTAACTCTTTAGTCCCCATATACCTTTCCAGAGAGCGCACCGGAGGAAATGCCACCCTGAGATTCTCACTCACAAAGCGCGGCAGTCCGCTTCCCGGAACATACCATGAATTCGTATAGCTGTGCGTATCTCCATAAAGAGGATCATTGGTATAAGGACCTCCGAAAGGAGAATTGTACAGATAACATCTGTCCGGGTCCAGTCTGGCCGTCAATGCCTTCAGATCGTACTCAAAGAGTGATGAACACAGATATTCCCTGCCTGGCTCTGCAAAATCCCGGCTCATATAACATTCATTTCCACCGCACCACAGGAGCACGGAAGGGCGGTGCCGCAGCCTCCTGACCATAAACTCCGCTTCTGCCAGAACCGCCTCTTTTACCTCGTCCACATCCGGGTATTGCGTATGCCCGCAGAAAAATTCCTGCCACAGCAGGATTCCCCATTCATCCGCCAGATCATAAAGCAGATCAGTAAAAGGGACTCCCTCTCCCCAGACGCGCAGCGTATTCATATTTGCATCCCTGGCAAGCTCCATGAGCGTTTGAATTCTGTTTTCATCTTCACACAAGGTATACCCCTCGTCCGGAGTCAGATTTCCGCCCCAAAGCTTCACTTCCCTGTCGTTGACCAACACATGCAAAGGCTCCGGCATGGTAACTTTGCGGAAGCCGATTCTTTTACTTCCGGCAAAGATCTCTTCCCCGTCCATGCACAGCCGTAAAGCAACCTGATACAAAGGCTGCTCTCCCAGACCTCTGGGCCACCATAAACGAACGTCGTCTGCCTTCAATTCCACTACATCCCTCCATGGGATGCATACTTCGTCAATCACCTCCTGGTCCAGCATAATCGATGCCTGTACGGTCACTTCCTTCTTCCAGGCTGCAGCCTCTTCATCGGTTTCCAGCTCTATCTTCACACTTCCCCGTGTCAGGGTTTCATTCAAAACAGTATGTACCCTCCAGTCGCGAAGATGATGTTTCCTTCCGATACACAGCTCTACGGGCCGATAGATACCCACTTTCCAGAAATTCTCCTCATTTCCCAGATAGGTAGTAAAGTCGTGAAAAGTCTTGCGCAGAAACCGACATGCCGGAATTCTGTCCCGCTCTATTGTCTCACGATATGTCTCCTCAATACCGCTAAACACCTCATCCATAGAGGGAAAAACCACCTGCAGAAGAATCTGTTTTTCCTTACCATATGAAGAAATATCCAGCATGGCCGGGAGATAGCAGTCCTGCACATGCATCTGCAATTCCCTATTTATGTAAATATCCGCCACCGTATCCAAACCACCGAAATTCAGACTGATCTGTCTGTCTTCCTCTCCTTCCGGTATCTGTAGCTTATTCTCATAAATCCACTTCCTGCCACTGACCCAGCCGCAAGAATCCAGCCGCCCTCGTCTATACTCTTCTCCTATCCTGCCTGCCTCAAAAAGGATATCATGAACCTGAGCAGGCATATGCGAAATATCAAGGCTGATATCTCCTTCCGGCGTAGACAGCGTCCATCCCTTATCCAATATAATCCGCTCTTCCATATTCTCTAAACTCCTGACTTAATCCAACATATCTAATTGGGCCAATATACAGCGCCTGGCTAATCTAAAATAACATTGTTCCTAACACCGTTTCCACACTCTATCCCTTCACACTTCCGGCCACAAGCCCTCTGATCAGATACTTAGACCCAAAAGAGAATAAAATCAATATAGGAATAGTGCCCAAAGACAGCGCCAATATCCTGGCAGCATAATCTGTTCGGTATTCACTGCTGATCAAGGCAATCGAGAGAGGAATCGTGTAAAGCTTCTCCTTACTGATCATGACAAGCGGCGTCATATAGCTGTTCCAGGACCAAAGGAACAGGAGCAGGAAAATTGTAATAAGCGCCGGACGAATAATCGGGAGCACAAGGCGGAAGAAAATACCGAACTCCCTGCAGCCATCCACACGTCCACTTTCAATGATCTCATCAGGCACCGAACTTCCGATATACTGACGCATCCAGAATACGCCAAAGGCGTTAGCCATGCCCGATACGATCAGTGGAAACAGTGTGTTGTTTAAATTCAGCCAGCGCATTTCCAGCACAAAGCCGATCAAACCAAGTTGCTGGGGAATCGCCAGTGTCGCCACGACCATTGCAAAGAGAACCCCTTTCCCTTTAAAATCAAACTTGGCAAAAGCATACCCCGCCAATGCACTGACGATCAGACCCCCTACCGTATTGCAAACTGCCACCACGATACTGTTCCAGTAATACAGGAGAAAATTCTGCCGCATCACCGTCTGAAAGTTCTGAACGAAATATTTTCCGAAAAACAGCTTCACTCCGGTATACAAATCCTCACTGTAATGCGTCCCCATAATAATCATCATATAAAACGGCAAAAGCGCACAGACAGACAGAACAAACATAAATATCCATACGGGAATTTTTCTCCATATCGCGTTCTTTCGCATCTTTTTCTCATGAAATTCCATACTCAATCCCCCTTTTTCTTATTGATCAGGCCAAATACCGCCAAAGAAGCCAATGCAATTACAAAAAACAGGCAGTATGCCAGCGCAGAACCATATCCGAATTCGAAGTTCCTGAAGGATGCCTCATAAAACCGCATCACTACCGTCATCACTGCCCGGTCCGGCCCGCCTATAGGCTGACTCGCCGAAGAGAACAATAGCTGCGGCTCATCAAAAAGTTTAAATCCATTGATCACGCTGGTAGTTACCACAAAGACAAAAATCGGGCGCAACAGCGGAATGGTAATTCTGATAAAACAATCCCACCATTTCGCGCCGTCAATCTTCGCTGCTTCATACAGTTCATCGGATATGGTGGAAAGACCTGACAGGAACATAATCATCATATAACCATAATTCTTCCACACGATCATGAAGATCACTACCGCCCTGGAGGCCCAGGCATTGCCCAGCCAATAGATACTGTCTATGCCAAACAGATTTAAGAATGCATTGATTACTCCGCTCTTCCAGTCGAACATTAACTGGAAAATGATACCCACCGCAACAGGAGTCGTGATGTAGGGGAGAAAATTAATCAGTTGGAGTCCGTTGCGCGTCTTCTTAAAGAAATCCTTTAAAAAAACAGACATGAAAAGTCCCAGCGCGATCTGTACCGGCGTACTGATCGCCAGAAGAATCACGGTATTAAGCAGAGATTTATAAAAGAATTTGTCCTGCGTAAAGACACGCTTGTAGTTTTTCAACCCCACAAATGCCGCTTCCCCTATCCCGTCCCAGGATGTAAAACTTACGCCAAGAGAAAACAAAATTGGGAAAAGTCCAAATGCCAGGTATAGAATAAAATATGGTGCGATCATAGCGTAGGGTGCTTTCTTTTTTGACATACCATCATTCCTTTCTGAAAAAGAGGATCTGACAACAGATCCCCTTTTCCGGTCATCGAGCATTGTTTTTTATACGTTTTATTCCGACAAATCCGGCTGTTTGGTCAGCAGCTCATCCGTCATGGACTCGATCAGGCTGTCCACCGATACGCTTCCGTCCGTCGACGCATTGATAGTCTTTAACGCCAGATTGTATACATCATCGATATCCTGATCATATTTGCTGGGCAGCCGCACGCCCTTAATATTCGGGAATACTTCCTGGGCAATGGCCTGCAATACATCCTGCCCTGCAAAATATTCATCTGCTCCGCTGTAGAAAGAGGCGTCATCATAGATTGGCTTATAAGGTGAGAAGTTTCCTTTATAATCTCTCTGAAGTATACCGCCTTCCTCCGATGCAAAGAAGAACTTGATGTATTCTACGGCGCCTTCCTTATTCACCGCTCCTTTGGGAACGCCCATAACTGTTCCGCCCCACGGGAATGGACCTCCGGGAGGAAGCATAAATCCCCATCTTCCCTGTCCGTCTTTATCATTGGACTTAATCGTAAATTCTACAGACCAGTTGGCGCAGGGATAGAAAATATGTTCATTGCCTGCGTAGGAAGCGCCTTCCTCCGCGGAACTGAAATCCAGGACATCCACAATACCTGCCTGCTTCATCACAAGAAGCTTCTCCAAAATAGGACGCATGGAAGCATCCAGATTCAGCTTGTCATTTTCCACAAACGGTTCCGTTGACTGCCCCTTGAGCATCTGTCCTGCCGCTCCGAGAGATGAAAGCATGAATACCGTACCATTGGATTTCTCGGCAACCTCTTTTCCTTTTTCGATAAAGGAATCCCAGTCGGACAGCATTGCCTCCAGCTCCTTCGGATCATCGGTACCCAGATATTCCTTCGCAAGTTCTCTCTTGTATGCCATACCTGCCACCGACGGACATTCCGGCCCTACGTACTGGCCACCCTCCGCGGTCTCCAACGGAATCAGGTAATCCAACACCTGACTGGTATCAAAATTATAAGGATCGGAAGTGATATCCTCCCAGATATCCAGAGAGAGCAGCTTCCCACGGAAAGTTGCCTCGAGCCATGCGATATCCGGCATTTCACCACCGCTGGCCAATGTAGTCTGCAATTTCTGAGTCATATCCTTACTTTCCACCGCAACAAGATTGACCTTAATGCCGGTAGCCTTTGTAAACTCGTCATGCATCTGCTTCCTCGTATCGCCTGTATCCCAGCACCATATCGTGATCTCCTGATCTGCCGCCGGTTCGCTGCTCTCTTCAGCCGTGCTGGTGGAATCCTGCTGCGTCTCCGCCTCAGTTTCCTCCTGCCCGGAAGATGTTGCTGCCGGCTCCTGTGTCTGTGATCCTGAATCGCCGCATCCTGACAAACCGGAAATGCAAATTGTCGCTCCCATTAACATTGCCAATAACTTTCTCTTCATAAATACCTCCTTTAATCTGCGTCTTTTGTTTGTATGATTAAAGTATAACGATTGGAGAATCCTGCAAAAACACATGGTTTTCTATTTTATTTACACTTTTTTGCAGGCTTCCTCTCTTCTCCTGCACTGGCATCAATAGGATTTTCTTCTTTTTTTATACTTTTTTATCCTGATTTATACTTTTTTCATTACAGAACCCGATGCGGATTCTGGTACCTCCTCCTGGTCTCTGGTCTATAGAGAACATACTGTTTGCCCCATAAATCAGTCTCAGCCGCCCATTTACATTGAAGAGTCCTATGTGGCTTCCCACCTGTTCACTGTCAAGCTGCTTCCTGATCTCCTCCATTTCTTCTTCACCGCATCCGACGCCGTCATCCTCCACGGAAACCATGATCCACGCATCTCTTCTGACAATGCTGATGCTCATCATGCATTGTCTGTCACTGGGAACAATCCCGTGAAAAACACTGTTCTCCACCAACGGATAGAGGATCATCCGCGGGATTTCTTCTCTTTCAATGTCCTCTCCGATCTCCCACACAATATCCGGGACATTCCTGTAACACCTCTGCAATACCCGAAGATAATTCTCAATATTCTCCTGTTCTCGTTCCACAGTAGTCATTGCCGACAAATCCGTCCTGAGCAGAGACTGCAGCAGTACAATAAAGTCTCTGGTCAAATCGATAATTCCCTCGTAGTCCTGTTTTCTGGCAAGACAGATGATCGCGTTCAACGTATTGTAGATAAAATGGGGATTTAACTGATAGGACAGCATCTTGAGCCTGGCTGCATACTGCTTCTTCTCGCTCTCTACCAATTCCCGCGTATACAGGTCAATGCTTTCCACCATGGAATTGAACACATTCGCAGCCTGTTCGCACTCGTCTCCTGTATGGATCTCTATATGTTCGCTCCTGCTCCCAACAGCCACCCGCTGCATTCCCCTGATAAGGGTTTCCAGCGGTTTGACAACCCTGCCAAGCACCAGGATCAGCACCAGACTCATACAGGCAAGAACCGCCGCGATCATTCCGATCACCATGGAACTGATCCTTCCCATCTCCTCCGCAATCGTCCTGTTCTCAATCTGATACTCCGCCTGCCACCCTTCATTTCCGATCCTGTCTGTGTAGACGGCAGCACCTGCCTTCTCCTCCAGTCTGTCAGACAAGACAGTCCCATCAGGGCTGATCAGTCTGACCTGGATATCCTCATCCAAAGTGAGATTCTTATCGATCTCGTCCGCGTCAAGAAGAAGCACCAGCTTACCCAGTTCTACCGATATTCCTGTCTTATCATAGATAGAATTCACAAAAGCCAGTGTGTTTTTCTCCCCTGTCGTGCCCTGATAATTAAAAAAATACCTGTCAGTAAAACCAGAAGATACATCCGCCTCCATAAATTTGCGGAAAACCTTTTGTTCAGGCAGATTCCGGTATGTATTCACCGTCTCCAACACCTTCCCCTGGGCATCGACTACAAAAATATCCCTTATGATACTGCCATAGATCATCTTGTAATCCTTAAGTCGTCTTTCCATATCCAGAATCCTGGTGTAATATTCATAACTACCCTCCACCTCACTCCCCTTCAGGAAATTCTGTACAGCGTCATCAAACGTGATGTTTCTCGCATATATTTTGATTTCCTCCAGGTTATTGACCTCCTGCTGACACATGTTTCTGCATATGTCTCTTTTTTTGTCCAAAAGAGAATCCTCGACCATGGGCTTCATATATGAAAAAATAAAACTGCTGGCACATAACACACACGTTACCGCGGAAATCAAGACGACCGTAGAAATTTTCCAGAATAGTTTCGTCTTCGCCCTATATTCTGTCTGCATCCCAAATCTCCTTCCCAATATGTGGCATTATTCAAATTCCCCCGGTGTCTTCCCGGTTTCCCTCTTAAATACCTTACTGAAATACTGCACTGTCTGATAACCCACCATCTCGCTTATCTCATAAATCTTCTTATCTCCCTGCCGCAACAGCTCCTTCGCCTTCTCGATGCGAAGCTTTGTGACATAAGCGGAAAAAGTAATTCCTGTCTCCTTTTTGAATAAATGAGAAAGATAAATCGAGCTTACATCCAGTGAAAGGGCCGTCTCGTTCAAACCCACATCCTCCGTGTAGCGCTCTCTTATGTAGGCCATGGCCTCCCTCACCTTCCGGGAATATCTCCTGTCCGTATGCTCCTGCAGAATATCCAAAAGATAACCAAATCTTTCCGCAGTGTGGTCCACGCTCTCTGTCAGCATATTAAAACTTACCCGATCCAGCCATTCATCAAATTCCGGCAGTCTCACCTCATATCCTTTCTGCCTGAAATAATAAGACAACTTTACTGTTGCCCTTTTTAGCAGGTCTATGCTCCTTGCCTGTGCAATTCCCCGCGAATAGAGTTCTTCTATCTTCACTCTGGCATTCACATAATCTTCCTTTCCCACATCATTACCTATATCATCCACACTCCATAAAACCCGTTCCTTATCTTCGTCCGGACACTTCTCAGGTTTTTCTTCCAGGACACAACTGCCTTTCCTGAAAATCCGGTACTGAAGAAGCTCTTCCCCAGCCTTTTTTACCGCTGGAATATCCCTGCTGCCCTTTACTTCTCCGGCTATCGCTACAGCCGTCGGCGTGTTTAACAGACTGCCAAAGGCTTCCTGCAAGGCCAAGATAAATTCTCCCAGATATCTCTTCCTCTCCATCTGCGAATGGCTGTCCGGAGCCTCAAGAAACACGACATATTCTCTTTCTTTGATCTTCATGCATACAAAACGGTATCGTCTCAGTTCTTCCTTCAGCGCATCCTGAAAATTTTCTTCCCCAAAATCATTCCTTCTCTTAAGGCACCAGATGTCAAGCATAACGCTCTTACCAATCCACGGGAAAAAAGATTCCCGGGGAGCCGTCCCTGAAGACTGTATTTCCTGCGCACCGTATCCTTCCTTCGTCAGCAGCCTGTCTAACCTGGCCCTTGCCGCCATATCCTTTGTCCGCTGTTCCTGCCTTATCAACTCCACACATTTATTCAATTCGCGCAATAATACCTGGCTGTCAATTTCATATTTTAAAATAAAAGCCTGTGCTCCCATCTCCAACGCCTTCTTCGCATATTCAAATTCTTCATATGCAGTGAGCAGAATGAATTTTGTCCCGGAAATTTTCTCCTGGACTTCCCTCATCATATCGAGGCCGGTCATAATGGGCATCTTGATATCCGTAAGAATGATATCCGGCTGATAGCGCAGCGCATACTCCAGTCCGATCCTCCCGTTTCTGGCAGAGGGCAGTAATTCAAAACCATGTTGTTGCCAATCAATAAGTCCCAGAATATCCTCCCTGGTGATATCCATATCTTCCACTACCAAAACTTTTATCATATCTTGCTCCCCTCCCTTTCTATAGTTAACGACATTGGAAATTTCGTTCTCGGCCTTGTAGGAGCTTCTATATATGGCGCCTGCAAGAACCGGAAACAGAAATTTGTTATGTCGTTTACTATAATTATGATATAGCACACCCCAGCTTATTCTTTCCATTATCCTGAATTTCTTACTATTCTTTGAAAGAATGCATGTTTTTTCGCATTCTTCTGAACATATATCAGTTATATCCGGGCTCCGTATTTTTGAACCCCTGTACAGCATAAATTAAGTTTCTGATACTTTCATTACCCGCAAAAGTCAATTTTTCAATGCTTTCGGAGTTTTTATAACGTCAGGAACTTATTATTCGATGTACTGGTATAATATAACTTCATGTTCTATTATACCGAAATCAGTTCTGTAGAAATTTATCCCTATTTTATATTTTTTATACTTTTTTGTCCGCAATTTTTGTACTTGTTACTAAATTTTCAGACAAAATGAACCACCCCGCCGCAAGCAGCGGGGTATTAAACCCGTGAAGGAATAAAAAAACCGGAACAAACAACCATATTACATTTGTTTGTTCCGGTTTTCATATTAGTCTTTTTCGGTTATCCTGTTACAACACAAGGCTTTATTGAATGACAGGAAAAGCACCGCCACATTCTTCAGACGGTCAATTCGGAAAGCACCAGATTCCGCAGTTTTCTGGTCAAT
>CAYXKS010000010.1:16107-22736 GCA_964465725.1 uncultured Bacteroides sp.
CATTCTTCAGACGGTCAATTCGGAAAGCACCAGATTCCGCAGTTTTCTGGTCAATGCAAAAGTTCCCGCATCCTTCTTCTGTGTTCCCATCAAAAAGGTCATCTTTTCCTTCGGGAAATTGGCGAAGTAAAGCCCCAGCCATCCATCCCATCCATATTCCCCCTCACGCGCAATGAAACTTGTGCGTCCTGGTTTCTTACATACCCGCATCAGATTCCCGTAACTGAATCCTTCCAGCCCAATCCACTTCTCAAAAGCGATCTGCTGTGCCTCCATTAAGTCACCGCCTGTCATATAACGGACGGTCGCAGGTTTCAGGATCTGGACTCCATCCAGTGTACCGCCCTGCATCAACATACGGGCAAACCGCATATAATCATCCAGAGTGGACGCCAGCCCTGCGCCGCCCGATTCAAAGGCCGGAGGCTTATCCATCTCGTTGCGGATCGCCAGATTATTCCCTTCATACCGAAGCAGGGAATTTCCATCCTTCCCGACAACCATCTCATAGGCTGCCGCCAGCCTCCCCTGCTTCTCCTGCGGTACCCAGAATGCAGTGTCTTTCATCCCCAATGGGCCGAAAAGCTCTTTCTCCAGAAAATCCCCGAACCTCATCCCGGAAATCACTTCAACCACTGCCCCCAATACATCCGCCGAAGTCCCATAACGCCAGGAACTGCCAGGTTCAAACGCAAGCGTGCAGCCTGCAAGGGCATCTGCCACTTCTCTGGTCGTCATGGCCTGCTCCGTATAAAGCCGCCTGTCCATCTCCTCAAAAACCGCCGCTGTCTGTCTGCCCGACTCCGTCACATCATCAGGATAGACAAGGCCCGACGTCATACGCAGAAGATCAAATACCCGCATCGGCTGCAAAACCGGTTTAATTTCTATTGGGGAAGATACCGTACTATCTGCTCCCGGCTCCACTTCCGCTTTCTGCTGTCCGCCTGCCGCTGACGCCCCGGTAGTCCCTTCTTCCGTGCAGTAATACTGTTTTGCAAATGAGGGAAGAAAATCCGAGACCGGCTGACATAAATCCAGTTCTCCTCTCTCCATAAGAATCATGGCCGCTGCCGCCGCAATCGGCTTGCTCTGCGAATATAGCCGAAAGATCGTATCCCTGCTCATGGGACGGTTTTCTTCCACATCCGCCTTTCCGGCCTGGCAGTAACATAGTTCTTCTCCGTTATGCTCCACCAGAACATTGACTCCAGCCACCTCGCAGTTATCGACTGCCTGTTCCATTGTACTTGTTAGTTTTTCCTTTAAAGTCATCGAATGTCCTCCTTATATTTTCCATTACGCGATTGCGCGGCTTGTCCTTCTTCGCCCTGTCATAGTTGATCTTAATATGGTCCACGATAATTACATTATAAACAGATCAGGCATTATCCGCTATCATTATTTGCAAGTAATTGTTCGGATTTATTTCTGAATTAATAAAAATAGAGGATTTAAATCATATTTTAGGGTAAGGGAACTTTTGTTCGTGCAACAAAGTATTGACAATGTCATACAAGGCAAGTTAAAATAAGATAAACACGGAGGTATCCTTTGATGAAAAAATCTATTTCAATCAGTATAAGAGTTAGCGAAGAGGAATTGGATAAGTTCAAGCAAGCCGCCCGATTTGAATCTTATGCATCATACAGTGAATTTATAAGAAGAACTGCATTGGTGGAAGCAGAGAAAGTTATTAGGCATAATAAAGAAGGGAAAGGAAAATAGAGATGTCAAAGGCAAGTGAAGAAACCACAAAGGGATTGACTGCTGGAAAACTGAAAAGTATAGATGAATATCCTGGTGATCAAAATATTAAAGTGAATGGGATTACCTGGTTTAAAGAAGATAGTTATAAAAGTACGGAGTACAAATGGTTATATAATGTTTTTTCAAAAGCAACTAAAAAGCAAACATTAAAATCAAGGGGAACGCCAGATTTTACCGTTACCTTAAGTGATGAGGATATTATTGTAATAATAGAATGCAAAGGCGATGCAGATGATCATTCTATGTTTAAAAATCCAGAGGACTATATCGGATACGGATATGAAACTCCTGGTGAGACGGAAAAATATGCTGTGAATGGAGCCCTGTGGTATGCATCATTTTTGAAATCAGATTTTGATGTTATTGCGGTCGGTATTTCAGGCCAAACGCAATCCGAAGCGAAAGTGACATCGTTTGTGTGGCCTAAAGGAGGAGAGGCCGCAGATGTTGTATTGTTAGAAAATGGTTATTTAGATAATTCGCTTGTATCTATCAAACAATATAATAAAGATATTGACGTAGCGTTAAACCGACTTGCTGCAACTAAGGAAGCGGTTAGGAAAGAATTAAGACGTTATACTTTATCTTGTGCTAATTTTTTACGTTCAAATGGAATTGAAGACAATTCGAAAGCTGGATTCGTTTCGGCAATCATTTTAGGACTGACAAATCGTGAGTCACGGTTATATAAATGTACAAAAACAGCAATTGACGCAAAAAATGCGAATAAATCCAAAAAAATGTTCAATGACTCAATTGGAAAAGATTCTGTAAAATTATTGAAGTATTCCTTATACGGAGAGGGAATTGATGAATTTGCAGATGATTATGTAAATGGAATATGGGATATTGATAAAATTCCCAAAGGAAAAAGAGTTTCCCTGAAAAAATTTTATGGAACGTTATTGGCAAAAGATGAATTAATAATGGCGCCTAAAGGTAAGGACAAATATTTTCAGGATGGAGATACAGTTCTCTCGTGTTGTATTTATTCATTATATGAAAATGTTATTGAAGTAATAGAACAATATTCCGAAATCGATGTTATGGGTGAGTTTTATACCACTTTTTTAAGATTTACAAAAGGAAATGCAAAAGAAAAGGGTATTGTACTCACACCTAAGCATATCACAGATTTATTTTGTGATATTGCTGAATACTATTTGGATTCAAAATTTAATGAAAAAACTAAAATTATTGATATATGTTGCGGTACTGGTTCTTTTCTCATATCTGCATTAAACAGAATTAAACAAAACATTAAAAGTGATAATCAAAGTGAAGAGATCAAGCAAAAGCGATATGAAACAGCACAAAAAAACAGTTTGATTGGAGTTGAGCGGGATGCCTCAATGTATGCATTATCTTATGCAAATATGCGCTTTCATGGAGATGGAAAATCAAATTTATTTAACTGTTCTTCATTACTAATTGATTCATTTGCACCAGTGGATGACAGTGGAAAAACATATATAGATAATGCAAAAGTTCCTCTTCATGAAGCTTTAAAGGATTTTGGTGATATTGATGTCGGATTAATTAACCCACCGTATTCGCTTGATAAAAAAGATAATTCGTCAGTACGAGAATATCCAATCGTTCAAGAAATTAACGAGTTAGAAGATAAAAATAAAAAAATATATAAAAAAATAAAAGATATAAAAACAAAGAAAAAAGAAATTTCTGAAGAAGAAATTAAATTATTGACCAAGGAAGCACTTTACAATAAGGATTTGATTAGGCAAAAGCAAGAAGAGTTTGATAAAAGTGGGTTACGGGAAGTCGCAATACAAAAGGGACAAGATGAATTGGATTTTGTGGCTTCAATGTTACATTATTTAAAGGTAGGAGGAATAGGAATTGCTATTGTTCCAATGTCATGTGCTGGGAATAGTGGTTCAAAACTTCGAGCAGAACTGTTAAAGTATCATACGCTATTAGCTTGCATGACAATGCCTCCTCAATTATTTTTTGACAGTCATGTGGGCGCTGCAACTTGTATCATGGTTTTTAAGGCACATGTGCCTCACAATTCTTCAAAATCCGTTTTTTTTGGAATATGGAAGGAAGATGGGTTTTCAGTTATTCCACACAATGGAAGAAAAGATACTGGTTTATGGGAAAAGATTCGGAAAGAATGGATTGATCAGATTGATGGAAGTGCAGAAAAGAATGATGTAGTATGGGTTAAACATAAAATTAATAATAATGGAGAAGCACTGCCGGAGGCATATGTAAAAACTGATTT
This sequence comes from uncultured Bacteroides sp., assembly GCA_964465725.1. Taxonomy (GTDB): domain Bacteria; phylum Bacillota; class Clostridia; order Lachnospirales; family Lachnospiraceae; genus UBA3282. The sequence goes on from CAYXKS010000010.1 coordinate 20,126, forward strand.
TGGCAAAATAAGTGATGAGCTGTTTAAAGGAGTTGTCCGAAATTATTCATTGTATAAATATATGGATTCTAAGGCATCTTTAGATAGAAAAAACTCGGAAAAGATATATTGGCTATTAGATAATTACAGTGATTTTGAAAAGCAATATGCTAAGCCTAAGTATAATTCAAAAGTCTTCCTTTCTGAAAGGAAATGGGATATGTTCCCTATACAAAAGATTATTGATGATATTCACAATGGTAAATCATATAATGCATCAGATTTAGTGGTATCTGATACGGAAGATTATATTCCATATGTAACAAGGACAGATGATAATAATGGAATTTCATTGTGTGTAGAATCTAAAGACTACATTGGTTTAGAAAAAGGGAAGGCTATTTCAATAGGTGATACCACATCAACTATTTTTTTTCAGCAATCTGATTTTATTACAGGACCACATATCATTGTAATTAGGGCAGATTGGTTTAACGTTTATACAGCAAATTTTCTCATTGCATTGCTTAATATGGAAAAATACAGATATCCTGTATTTGGACGTGCCTTTTCTAAAGAATTAATACAAGAAACAGTATTACCTTTGCCAATAAATGATAAAGGAATGCCAGATTATGAATTTATGGAAAAATATATACAGTCTTTACCATACAGTTCAAACATCTTGTAGTCGTAATTAGGTATGAAAAAAGAAATGCTGTGCGAATGGAACAGAAGGTACATACACATTTATATCAAATGATGGCATTTGTAGAAAATCATATAAAGCGTGAAAAAGGTAATAGAACAGTTTGGAAATGTTCAAATCGTAACCGCAAAGGACTTTTATGAGAAATATTTACTGAATTGAGATGTATTAATAAAGAGGCTGTATGCATACCAACTCTGCAACAGCCTCTCCATAAGACTTTGTTCTTTCTAAGACTTATCCTTTATATAACTTTCTCTTCCTGTAAAGCCTCGATCTCCTTTTTCGTATATCCCAGCTCGGACAGTACTTCCTCGTTGTGCTGTCCGAGTGTAGGCGCCGGATAATTAATCCGTGGCATCATGTCCATCAATTTAACGGGATTGCCATTCACCTTCGATTTTCCGATCACGGGATGGTCAACTTCAATAAACATTTCCCTTGCCTTTGCGATGTGTTCATCTTCCGTGATCTGCTTCACATTATAAAGCGGCGCCGCCGGTATCCCTTTGTCCAGCATTTTCTCCACGATCTCATCTACTGTATACTGCGTACTCCACTCTTCGATATACGCCTTCTGGATTTTATTATTTTTCACTCTGAGAGGCACTGTCAGAAACCGCTCATCCGTGATCATCCATGGCATATCCAAAACTTCATTACAGAATTTTTCATACAGTTTCTGGTTCCCACATGCCAGGATCACCCTTCCGTCCTTGGCCCGATAAGTATCATAAGGTGCGATAGACGCGTAAGCATTTCCAGTCCGTTTGGGGATCTCTTTCGACTTAAAGTATCGCACATATGCGTTCTCAAGGCTTGCCACCACAGAATCAACCAGCGATACATCGATCTTCTGCCCGACGCCTGTCATCTCTCTTGCATGAACGGCCAACAGAACACCAATCACCAGATTCATGCCGCCAAGAATATCCCCCATTGCATTTCCTGACCTCGTCGGCTCACCGCCTTCTGCTCCCGTGATGCTCATAAGTCCGCCCATTCCCTGAGACACGATATCATATCCCGGCCTCTGCGAATAGGGTCCATAAGATCCGAACCCGGAAAGCGTCCCATAAATCAGGCGCGGATTGATCTCGTGTAACTTCTCATATCCTATCCCCAATTTGTCCATAACCCCGGGCCGATAATTTTCCAACAGAATATCTGCATCCTCAACCAGCTTCAGAAAGATTTCCTTCCCCTTCTCTGTCTTAAGGTTTAATGTGATACCCTTCTTATTCCGGTTCAGATTCGCATAATACATGCTCTCTCCGTTCTCATAAGGCCCATATGCCCTCGCATCGTCCCCGCGTCCGGGAATCTCAATTTTCAGTACCTGTGCGCCAAAATCTCCAAGAATAGACCCTGCATACGGTCCGGCTACAACTCTCGTGAGATCAAGTACTTTTAAATCCTGTAATGCCTGCATATCCTGAATATTTTTGCCGCTCAATCTATATAAACCTCCTCATTTCCTGCTGATGACATGTCCTGATATAATCTTTCAGACAGCTTCTCTTTCACATCCTATCTCCGGAAGCATCTGTCATCATACCTGTTTCTTTACACAATCATGCATTAATTTCTGCCAATTCCTCATCCGTCACATTGATCTTCATCCGCATAACTGCGCTTCCCATCGACTTACCGAGAGAATCCAGCCGCAAGCTCATCGTCGCACCGCCTCCCAATGCATGTTTCATTACGAAGTTAAACCCACCAAGGCTCGGAACATCGTACCGTGTGATATCTCCCTTCACCATGTCTCCGAAATGCGCGTGCAGCGCTTCCGGCGTCACTTCACGTTCAATGATCTTGTAGTATTCCGGTTTTCTTGCATACACACAGACATTACTCGTATCACCCTTATCCCCGCTTCGGCCATGAGCGATATCATTTAAATATATTTGCGCCATCTGT
>CAYXKS010000010.1:22836-24293 GCA_964465725.1 uncultured Bacteroides sp.
ATTTGAATTATTGCGGAAGAATCGCCCCAAAGCGATTCTTCCAGAGATGACTTAGATTTTCTTAGGTGGCGTTCTTTGACACCTTAGAAAATCTTCATCTCTTTTTATACGGACAAAATATGCGCCTGAATATCAAGTGCGTCCCTCGGAACATATGTCGGCCACAGAGCCATGACTTCCTGTACATGCGCACGTCCGCCGAAGAAGGATGCTCCTGGAGGTCCGTTCAACTGCATCGGGCTGATTTCCGGAATGATCTTCGCACATTCAGATTTATCCTCACTGAATACGGCAATTCTCAGCACACACTCATTCAGATTCTTAAGAGACTCTTCGCTCATATCGGCCACATTCAGATGCAGGCTATTTACGCCAATATAACTGATATGGATATCATCAGCTTTCATACCGCGCTTCTTCATTTTCTTCATGATCACATCCGCACAGTACTGTGCCTTCTCATAGGCATCCGGCCATGCGAAACTCAGCATGGATACAGTCTTCCAGCCCTTGTGATATCCGACGCAGAGCTTCAGATTTTCAGGTCTCTCCTTGCCGCGGACATTTCCGATCCGTACTCTGTCGGGGCCGACCTGTGTGATCGTTGCCTGACTGATATCAACATTTACATCCGGCGTCATATAATTTGCAGGGTCCAGTACCTCATAAAGGAACTGCTCCTTGCAGCTCTGTTCGCAGATCACGCCGCCGCAGTCGGGCGCTTTGGTGATCTCGAAGGTATCGTCTGTGATCTCCGCGATCGGGAATCCCAGATCTTCCATGCGGGGAACGTTTCTCCAGTCATACATATAGTTGCCGCCCGCTCCCTGGCCGCCGCACTCTAAAAGATGACCAGCCATGATACCTCTTGCCAGGTTATCCCAGTCGTCTTCTGCCCAGCCGAATTCATGGGCAAAAGGTGCAAGGAACAACGCAGAGTCCGCCGCCCGTCCTGTGATCACAACATCCGCACCCTGGTTCAGACATTCTTTAATGCTCTCATGTCCGATATAGGCATTGCAGTTGTAAATCTTATCAACGATCTCATTGAAATCCCCGTCATAATCAAAATTAGGGAATGTCCACCCCTCTTTCAGAAGCTGAGGGATCTTTTCTTTAATGGAATCACCTGTCACATATCCGATTTTATAGCCCTTCATGCCAGCAGAATCGGCCCACTGTCTGATAGCCTCCACGCAGCCCTGGATATTCATGCCGCCCGCGTTGGTCAGGATGCGGATTCCTTTCTCCCAGGCTTCCTTGCCACCCTCCTTCAGGATTCTTGTGACAAAATCCGGAGCAAACCCTTTGCTCGGATCTTTCAACTGTTGTTTTGCCATGATGGACATGGTAAGCTCTGCCAGATAATCACACGCCATGTATTGAATATCCGCATGACGCAGCATATGAAGCGCCGCATCCGGGGAATCTCCCCAGAAACCCTGTCCTCCTCCGAT
>CAYXKS010000010.1:24393-30072 GCA_964465725.1 uncultured Bacteroides sp.
ATAATTTGTATGCGCTGCATACTGCGGAAAATCTGATGATGAGATATCAAGGCGCAGCCTGGAACCCGCTTTTACAAGCCATGCAATATCCCACATTTCAATGCAGACTTCTGTCCGTGTTCCCGGCTCGTATGCTCCGTCACTTCTGTCTGCGGCAATCGTAGTGATAGAAGACCGGATGTTCACGCTGTCACCGTTTTCCCTGACTTCCATCAGCTTAGCGGTAAACGCCGAATCCTCACAGTCACTGGCAACCGTAAGATACACCCGTATCTTGCCGCCGATTACGAAATCTTCTTTCACCTGCTCCGACACGAAAGAAATGACATCCTCTCTCCATCCCGCTTCGGGCTGTAGCATACTTCCTACATGTTCCATCGTCTTTAACATGGATTCTCCACCCAGCGAAGGAACCGGATTATCGGGATCGTATATGTACTCTACTTTTCCTGCCGTTTCTTCCCCGGAATTCTCCCTGTCCACATAGACTTTCTTCCGCGTATCTTCTGAGCTGTTTACACACTCTGTACCGCTTTCGCCTTTCTTATTATCATTCAGTTTATCATTCAGTTCTGCAAGTCCGTACACTCCGGCCTTATCTGTTTTCTGTTTTGACGACAAGACCCACGCTTTGATATGGTCCGGACGAACCGGCCACTCTTCTGCTTCCATCCATTTGTCCGCACCGATAATATAAATATGTATCTTTTTCTTTGGTACTTGTTCCTCCACCAGCAGCTGCCAGAACCAGCCCACCATGGATTCCACTTCGCTGTTCTGCAGATTCTTCGGATCATCCCACTCCAAACAATTCATAGAGAAATGATTCCAGCTCCCGATCTGCAGCGTGCACTTCGCTTTCACTTCATCGTTCAGCGTCTCAAAAGATTTCAGTGCGCTTCCCAAATGATGGTCATACCAGCCTTCTCTGATCAACAGCGGTATCTTTACTTTCTTTGGGATGTCCCGCAATAGCTGCCAGAATCCTTCCTGCCAGTACGGGTCATCTTCCTTCACAGAACGGATCCAGTCTCTGTACCAGGTCAGTTCACCGCCCCAAAGCGCTTCATCTACCCGATTGTGTGGACGGAATCTGCAGCTTTCCAGATAGTCCGCCTCCACCGGGCGGCCGGCATTCTCCATAGCCCATGAAGTGAGTACATCATGCCGGAAAAGCCCCTTGCAGTAGGCAGAGGTAAACCGGTCAGTTCCGTATACACCCAGGTACATTCCTTTTACCTTCTCCGGCACCGTATCCGCCATACACCATCCGGTCAACGCCAGATAGGAATCTCCCCAGTAACCGATATTCTTCACCCAGTCCTGCTTCGCAAGCCAGTTGACTGTACACAGTCCGTCCTGACGCTCGTTAACGTTAGGCTCCCACACGCCTTCCGACTCCCCTGTCCCCCGGCAGCACTGAACAATATAGACAAATCCTCTTCTGGCCAGTTCCGCGCCGTGTATCCGGTAAGAATCCATCGCATGGAAGTAAGGACTCCTCTGCAGGATTACCGGCCACATCCGGTCTTTCCTGTGAAGGTCATCCTGTTCCATATGGAAAATATAGGTTTTCAAGCTCACACCGTCCGGCATAGGCAGCATCATCTCCTCGACTGCTACTTCCCCTTCCGCCACCGGTATGCCCAGGGATTCGTAATCCTCCCTGGTGCGCCTGAGCAGCTGTTCAAACATATCCTCTGCCATGCACCCAACTCCTTCCGCTTTTCGCGTTGCTGCTGCCGGTACTGCCACACTTCAGGCAGTACATCACTCTTCACAGCTTTTAACTGCTCATAGTAACAGCAGTACCACTTATTACTACTATTATTCTTTATTTCTACTGTTCCTCACTGCTGCTGTTTGAGTCAAAGACCCCGCCGCAAGCAACGGGCATCAAACTTGGAACGGCCCAAGGGGCGGGGTATTTGACCCTGGCGGCAGTCGCCAATATGCCCAAACCAACCTCGATTGGTTTTAAGCAGTCACCTGGCTCGTTGTTCGCGGGAATAAACCATCTCCTCCCGTACCAGAAGCCGGAACGCATCATTTCCCAATCAAATGGCAGGCAACCTTGTGTCCATCCCCCTGATCTTTCAGTAACGGCATCTGTGTCCGGCACTGGTCTGTCGCATAGGGACATCTTGTAGAGAAAGCACATCCCGCCGGTCTCTGCATCGGGCTCGGAACCTCTCCCTGGACAATCTGTCTCTCCCTGGTCTTCTCCGTAAACGGATCGGGTACGGGCACTGCTTCCAGTAACGATTTTGTATACGGATGCAGAGGATTTGAATACAGACTGTTCCAATCCGCAAACTCTACCATCTGCCCCAGATACATCACCGCAACTCTGTCGCTGATATGACGCACTACGGAAAGATCATGCGCAATAAACAGATACGTCAATCCCAGCTTCTGCTGCAATTCCTCCAGCAGGTTGATCACCTGAGCCTGAATAGAAACATCCAGTGCCGAAATAGCCTCATCACATACGATAAAAGAAGGATTCGTCGAGATTGCTCTTGCAATCACCAGACGCTGCCTCTGGCCTCCGGAGAATTCATGCGGCACGCGCTCCCGGTATGCAGGGTCCAGACCTACCAAGGCGAACAGCTCATCCACCCGTTTATCCATTTCTTCCTCTGACAGACCGATCTTGAAATTCTTCATCGGCTCCTTTACGATATCGCCTGCACGCTGCCTCGGGTCCAGAGAACCATATGGGTCCTGAAAGATCATCGACATATTTCTCCTGTGCGTACGCATCTTCACATCATCCAGATGCGTAATATCCTCACCATTAAAGATAATCTTCCCTCCGGTAGAATCATTCAGTCTTAAGATCGTTCTGGCCACCGTAGATTTACCGCACCCGGATTCCCCTACCAGCCCGAAGGTCTCTCCTTTATAAATATCAAAAGTGATACCGTCTACCGCTTTCACATCCGCTATCTTCTTGCGCATCAACCCTTTGTATACCGGGAAATATACTTTAAGATCCTCTACTTTCAGAATCTTGTCTTCCTCGGTCATCTTGCTGTAATCCTTCGCAACATAAGTACGGTCCGCCACGTCAAAGACTTTCTCCACTTTCGTATCCTTGTTGATCGTCCTGTGGCACGCCGCAAAGTGGTCTTCTTCTCCCGGAACCGCTGAAAGCTTCGGCGTCGTGTGGGACGCGCACTCCTTTGTGGCGTAAGGACATCTGTTCATGAAAGCACACTCGTCTTTTCTGTTAACCAGATTCGTCACAAATCCCGTGATCGGAATCAGTTTCCTGTCTTTCTGGTCATTCAGCCCCGGCACGGCATTCATAAGCCCTATCGTATATGGATGATGCGGATTCGCAAAGATTTCTTCCGTCGTACCATGCTCCACGATCTCCCCCGCATACATAACATAGACCCTCTGTGCGTATCTGGCCACAATGCTCAGATTATGTGTTACCAGCACCATGGCTGTATTGCTCTCTCTCACAATATCCTGCATCAGATCAAGAATTTGTGCCTGCGTCGTCACGTCCAGCGCCGTGGTAGCCTCATCAGCGATCAATAATTTCGGATTACAGGACAACGCCATGGCAATGACGATCCTCTGCCTCATTCCACCGGAAAACTGGTGCGGATAAGCATTCAGACGGCTTTCCGGATCTGGGATGCCTACCTTCTTAAGCAGTTCCACAGCCCGCTCCCTGGCCTGCGTTTTTGTCATGTGCAGATGCAGCATGACCGATTCCGTCAACTGATTACCTATCGTCATGACCGGATTTAAGCTGGTCATCGGCTCCTGGAAAACAATGCCGATCTTGCCGCCGCGGACCTTCCGCAGCTCCTCGCTGTTGGCGCCGTATTTTAAAAGGTTGTTTCCCTCAAACCAAATTTCACCTTCCGTAATCTTACCCGGCGGGCTGGCGATCAGCTGCACCCCCGAATACTGCGTTACTGACTTACCGCTTCCGCTTTCCCCCACGAAGGCAACAATCTCTCCGGGATCCAGATAATAGGAAACGCCATTCACCGCTTTCAGAATTCCTTTGGACTGCTTGAATTCTGTATGTAAATTTTTGACTTCAATTAAATGTTCCATCTGCTCTCCCCCTTATCTTGTTCCCCGGAGTCTCGGGTCGGTTGCGTCACGCAGCGCGTCGCCGCATACATTGAATGCCCACACTGTAAGGATGATAAAGATACCTGGAATGAGCGCGATGTGCGGAGTGTCCTGCAGATACCTGTAACCGTCGCTGACCATCGCACCCCAAGATGCAGTCGGCGGATTAATGCCCATACCCAGATAGCTTAAACCTGCCTCTGTCAGTATCGCCGTTCCAAGATTCATCGTCGCCAGTACCAGGTTCGGTGCAATACAGTTCGGCAGAATATGCTTGACCGCATTTTTTAATCTCGTAGCGCCGCTGATCTTACCGGCAGTCACATAGTCAAGCTGTTTGACTGACAGTACCTGCCCTCTCGTCATACGCGCATAGCCGGGCATCATAACGATACCGATACATAACATGATGTTACCCAGACCTTTTCCGAGAATAGAACCGATAAATAACGCCAGTATGACAACAGGAATAGACATCATCGCATCCATGATACGCATGATCACCGCATCAACCCATTTTCCCAGATAACCTGCCATCAGGCCCAGCGAAATACCGATGGAACCGGCAATCAGAGTGGAAACCAGCCCTACAGAAAGGGATGCCCTGGCTCCGTAAATAATGCGGGAGAGAAGATCTCTTCCCAGTGCGTCTGTGCCGAAAAGATGTGTCCCTGACATCCCCTTGAGCATATTGGTCAGATCCTGCTCATAAGGATCATACGGAGCTACCAGCGGCGCAAAGACCGCACAGATGATCATCACTGCAATGATACCGAATCCAATCCGAACTGGTATCGTTGCAAAAAAAGTATTTAAAAACTGTTTCCGCCGTTCCTGTGCCGGCGTCAGAACCTTCGCCTCTTTTTCCTTTTTCATCGCCGCCCCCTATTCTACCCGGATTCTCGGATCGATATAGCCGTACAGGATATCGATCAACAGGTTACAGATCACTACCGCAACTGCTATCATAAACGTCACATTCTGCACCACCATGTAGTCTTTGTTAATGATAGCCGTCAGCATCAGCGCGCCGACTCCCGGTATATTAAACAGGTTCTCGATGACAACCGTACCACCCAGCAGGGCGCCCACCGCGCCGCCCATCATGGTTACGATCGGGATCAAAGCATTTCTCAGTGCATGTTTGTAGACAACCGTCTTCTCACTCAGACCTTTGGACCTTGCAGTCCGGATATAGTCCTGCGAAATTACTTCCAACATGGATGATCTGGTCTGTCTGGTGTTGGAAGACAGATGTCCCAGCGTCAGTACGATGACCGGCATCACAAGGCACTTGATATAGCCCGAAGGGCTCTCCGAAAAGGGAACATATCCCTGCACTGGCAGCCATTTCAGCTGCAGGCCGAAAATATAGACCAAAATCATGCCGATCCAGAAAGCAGGTGTGGCGATACCTATATTGGCGATCGAAGTAAGCAGAGAATCCAATGTTCTTCCTCTGTGCGTCGAAGTGATAACCCCCAGACAGATACCTATAAGCAGTGCCAGAACAAAAGCCGGAAAAGTTACAGATAAAGTAGATGCAACTCTCTTCAGGAGAAGTTCCTTCAC
>CAYXKS010000011.1:0-26411 GCA_964465725.1 uncultured Bacteroides sp.
TTAGAACTACTACATAATGTCAGACGCTGTGTACTGGCTTAACTAAATGACATTGAAGGCTGAACTGTTACAAACAAGAAGACTTGGAAGGTTGAATCCTTCAGAAATAAATGGTATGATATTTAATTGATCAGTCAAAGACAATACGGAGAGAACAAAGGAGATCATATTATGTCAGGACATTCTAAATTTGCGAATATCAAACATAAGAAAGAGAAAAACGATGCGGCCAAGGGTAAGATTTTCACGATCATCGGAAGAGAAATCGCTGTTGCCGTGAAGGAGGGAGGCCCGGATCCGGCCAATAACTTCAAGCTGGCGCAGGTGATTGCCAAGGCCAAGGCCAACAACATGCCGAACGACACCATTGACAGAGGAATCAAGAAGGCAGCCGGAGAGGGCGGCAATGTCAATTACAAATACGTAACTTACGAGGGATATGGACCTAACGGTATTGCCATTATTGTAGATGCCCTGACGGATAATACCAACAGGACGGCAGCCAATGTGAGAAACGCTTTCACAAAGGGCCAGGGCAATGTCGGGACTCCCGGATGCGTTTCGTTTATGTTTGACAAGAAGGGGCTGATTATCATCGATAAAGAAGAGTGTGACATGGATGCGGATGATCTGATGATGACGGCTTTGGATGCAGGGGCAGAAGACTTTTCCGAGGAAGAGGACAGTTACGAGATTTACACGGATCCGGATCAGTGGAGCGAGGTTGACGCAGCTCTCAAGGAGGCGGGCATTACGCCGATTTCCTCAGAAGTTACGATGATTCCGCAGAACTGGGTAGAGCTTACGGATGAGACCGCAATCAGGAATCTGCAGAAAACACTGGATCTTCTGGAGGAAGATGACGACGTTCAGGCAGTATATCATAACTGGGATGAATAAGGAGCATAGGCTTATGGTGGAACCGGAACGGATCGCGGGATTGTTTGACCAGGCCGAGGAGAAGATCGCAGGGTTTAAGAAGGAGACCTATGAGAACTTTTTCCATGAATATCTGGAAGACAATGTACCGGTATGGAATATGATCGAAGAAGCAAGCTCAGGGAATATGCTTTTGCAAGAGCAGGAGCAGGCAAGAAAACAGATTGCGGACGCTTTCGTACAGGGAGCCCGCGTTAAAGTAGATTCTTTGAGTGGAAGAACTAAAAAAGAAATGATACAGTCTAATCTGAATCTGTACATGGTATGTTATGTCTTCCCGGCGGTCAATGCGTGGATGAAGCGCGACGGTGCAGGCGCGGAGGAGACGAAACAGTTGACAGATGTTATCTGCACTGACTGGCAGGAAGCTTTCGGCACGTGCATTCAGGCTTCGGACTATGAGGCTATCCAGGCTGGGTTTAAGCAGAAGCTGTGCTTTGTGACAACGGCGGTGTGTCGCGGGTTGAATAAACCGCAGGACTGCAAAGAGATAACGCTGATGAAACAGTTTCGTGACGGATATTTTTCCGAAAGCGAAGAGGGAAAACAGCTGATTCAGGAATATTACGATATTGCACCTACGATTGTGAAGAGGATATCCAGAGAAAGCAATCCGGAAGAAAAATATCTGTACCTTTGGAATACATATATTAAGAGATGTGTGGAGTATATTGAAGGTGGACGCAACGAAGAGTGCAGCCAGCTATATAAAGCCATGATGGCAGAACTGAAAGCGGAATATATGGTGATTGACCGGCATAGTCATAAAAATTGACTATATTGGTCACTAAAATTTGCACTGATGACAGAATCTATAGAAGGGGGTATCACCGCTAAAATGAGCAGACAATATAAGAAGGAAACGATATGTATTCAGTCGGGATGGAAGCCGAAGAACGGGGAACCGCGCGTGTTGCCGATTTATCAGAGTACGACTTTTAAGTATGATTCTTCGGAGCAGATGGGGCGTCTTTTTGATTTGGAGGAGAGCGGATATTTTTACTCCAGACTGCAGAATCCTACGAATGATTATGTGGCGGCCAAGATCTGCGAGTTAGAAGGCGGCGTAGCAGCAATGCTGACATCGTCGGGGCAGGCAGCCAGTCATTATGCGGTGTTTAATATCTGTGAAGCAGGGGATCATGTGGTGCTATCTTCCACCGTATATGGAGGAACTTTTAATCTGCTCACCTGTACTATGAAGAAAATGGGGATCAGCTGTACCGTGGTAGATCCAGATGCCCCTGCAGAGGAGATCGCGAAAGCTTTCCAACCGAATACTAAATGTGTGTTCGCCGAGACTATCGCCAACCCGGCGCTGGTGGTTCTGGATATCGAGAAATTCTCTCGTCTGGCTCATGAACATCAGGTTCCTCTGATTGTGGACAATACGTTTGCAACACCGATCAACTGTAATCCCTTTGAGTGGGGTGCGGATATCGTGATTCATTCTACGACGAAGTATATGGACGGACATGCCATGTCGGTGGGAGGATGTATTGTGGATTCTGGCAATTTTGACTGGACAGCATGTGCCGATAAATTCCCTGGTTTGTGTACGCCCGATGAATCTTATCATGGTATTACCTATACAGAGAAATTCGGCAAAGCGGCCTATATTACCAAGGCTACGAGTCAGTTGATGCGGGATCTTGGTTCCATACAGTCGCCGCAGAACGCCTTTTTACTGAATGTGGGACTGGAAACGCTTCCACTAAGAATGGAGAGGCATTGTTATAATGCGTTGAAGACAGCGGAGTATCTGGAACAAAATGATAAGGTAGCCTGGGTGAATTATCCGGGTTTGAAGGGGAATAGATACTATGAGCTGGCACAGAAGTATATGCCCAAGGGAACTTGCGGCGTTATTTCCTTTGGCCTGAAAGGCGGAAGAAGCGCGGCTGAGCAGATGATGGATCATTTGGAACTGGCTGCGATTGTAACGCATGTGGCAGATGCCCGAACCAGCGTATTGCATCCGGCGAGTCATACGCACCGACAGATGAACGACGAACAGCTTCGTGAAGCCGGAGTTGCACCGGATCTGATCAGGCTGTCTGTGGGCCTTGAGCATATCGAGGATATCATTTCGGATTTGGAGCAGGCGATTTCAAAAGTCTCATAAGAAGGAACATTGGATTATGACGTATCGTAAAACATGGTTTAGTTATGTGCTGTGGGTGGTCTATACAATGCTTTGCGCTATTTTCCTTTTTTTTGCGGGAAATTATGTTTGTGTAAGCTTTCTGACGAACCGCTTGGAGAGCCATGGCATGCCGGCGTCTCTGGTCAATTCGACAATGCGAATATCAGGGTTGCTGGCAGTTTTGCTCGCTGTTGCCTTATACTGGATCATCAGAGTAATTTCGGGACAAATCCGGAAGAAACATGCTGGCTGGAAAGTGAACCTGCGTATTCTGGAAGGGATTGTGGTGTGGGTGGCTTTAGCGCTGGGTATCTTTTTCAGAATCGAACAGGCTGGCAATAATATACAACTGCAGAATACGGTTGAGAGCAACATGCAGACTTACATAAATGGCATGGAATATTTTGATATGGCTGTGGTAACACCAGGCAGTTCGGTAGAGCCGATGGCGTATGGCAGTGCATATCTATATGTGGTCTGTTTGTCTTTTCTATTGTCTTTTCTTGGGAACAAGACTGCGGCCGCAATCGGATTCCAGGTTGTTCTGCAGATAGCAGGATTGGTATTGGCCTATGGCGTGACAAGGAGAATGGCAGGACGTCTTCCAGCGTGTGTTGTGCTTCTTTATCTTGCGTGCTCTCCGGCATATCTGGAAATGCTTAAGAATTTGGGTCCGGAAGCGCTTTTTTTTGATCTATACATGATCGGCATGTTGACGATGGTGGGTTTTGTGAAAAGATATTGCGCCAGATTACCCAGAAAGATGGCGGTGCTGTCCGGTGCGGCAGGCGCAGGTATTTTGGTTGGTATTCTGGGGTATTTGGATATGGCTGCAGTCACGATTCTGATTGTGGCTGCGGTTGTAGCTGTGGGAAAGAAATATCAGCCGGACGAGGAAGAACCCACAGGTTATTCAGGTATCATAAACGCGGCCGTAATAGTTATGGTTATCGCTGCATGTGTTGTCGGATTCATGTTGGCTGTTGCAGCTTTCTCTGTCTGTAAGGGGACAGATTTTTGGTCGGAAATAGAGACATGGGCGATACTTCATGTATGGAATACTCGTATTTCCGGATTCAAGCCGCTTTATCCGTATTCGCTTGATATGTTGTTTTTCGGCGCGCTTGCGGTTCTGGCTTCGTTTCTTGTGTTTGAGTTTTTCCGCAGCGGCAGGGAGCAGAATTATATGTTGTGGGTTCTGCTGTGTATAGTGGCGGCTCCTACGCCATTGGCTGTGTTGGGCGTGCAGCCTTTTGGAGTGATTTCTATGTATATTTGGGGTGTGTTGGCGGGTGTGGGACTGCAGAATTGTATTTTTGGCGGTAGAGCCAGGCTCATGAAGTCTATGATTGAGGAGATCAATCAAGCCATTGAAGAGATTGAACGGTCAACGGAACCCGAAATGGTGGAGGCGACAGAGCCTGATACTGTGTCAGAGATCACCGAAATGAATGAGATGTCGGGTGAAAAAGCTGCATCTGTTGAATCGCAAAATCCTGTGGAAGAGGCGCAGGAAATTGTGACACAAGAATCTGTAGAAGAACAAGCAACAGCACAAAGCCAGAAGCCGGTAGAGATACAGGAGCCAACTGAGGTTCAGGAAAAGCCGGACGGGCAGGTCACAGAGGAAGGCGACGCGTGTGAATCTTGTGAGAAACCGCCGAAGAAGAGATACCTTGACAACCCGCTGCCTGTTCCGAAGAAACATGTCCGCAGACAGATGGATTTTCAATACACTGTAGAGGAAAAAGATATGAAATATGATGTGGAGATCAGTGAAGATGATGATTTCGATATCTGATTTTTCGTGATCGCTATTTTTAATGATATTGGTGCATTACGATTTTTATCCCCTGCAAATAATGTATAAATATTCGAAAGATAACGCAAACTATGAGAGAATCACGATAATACTGTGATTCTCTTATTTTAGTTTGCGGAGGTTTATAATGGGAAATAAGGATAACAAGAGTAGCAATAAGGACAATAGTAAAGACAACAAATCAGGCAAGAGTTCGAAAGAGGAAAAGCGTGAGGAGCAAGAAAAACAGCAGGACAAGGAAAAACATAAGGACGAGCGGATCGAATCGACCGGACAGATTACACTAGATGAGAATGAAAAGCATCACAAGATACATTTGATCACAATAATCGGAGAAATCGAGGGGCATGATAACCTGAGCAGTTCCTCCAAGACGACTAAGTATGAGCATGTTCTGCCACAATTGGCAGCGATCGAGGACAGCAAAGACATAGATGGTGTCCTGATCCTGCTTAATACGATGGGTGGGGATGTGGAGGCGGGACTGGCCATAGCGGAGATGATTGCCTCCTTAAGTAAACCTACGGTATCTCTGGTGTTGGGAGGCAGTCATTCCATCGGAGTGCCGATCGCGGTGAGCACAGATTACTCATACATCGTTCCCAGTGGCACGATGGTGATCCATCCGGTAAGGCTTACGGGTATGGTGATCGGTGTGCAGCAGACCTTTGATTATTTCAGACAGATTCAGAATCGCATTACAGGATTTGTATGCAATCATTGCAGGATCTCCAAGTCCAGAATAGAAGAACTGATGATGGAGACAGGTGTACTGACGAAGGATGTGGGAACGATACTGGTAGGTCAGGAAGCGGTGGAGGAAGGGATCATCTGTGAGGTGGGAGGTATCAAAGATGCCGTCGCAAAACTGCATGATATGGTGGATAAGAGAAAATCAGATATAAAATGACGGCAAAATGACGGTACAAAATAATGGATGACAACCGAAAACGAAAATGCTATACTATATGAAGTCTTATTTTTGATATGGAGGCATGGTAATGGCATCAGGGCAGGGAGGAAACCGTTCTTCCGCGAAGAAAAAAGCGGGGACTTCAAACAGAAGTACGGCTAAAAACAGAAATACGCAGACGAAAAAAAGAAATACCGGCAGTAGAAGTACCCAGGCAGAACCAATGGATGTAGCAATCCGCAACGAGATATTACTGATCGTGTTTCTTGCGCTTGCGATCATCCTTTTTCTTTGTAATTTTGGCGTTGTCGGTAAGGCCGGTAATATAATCAGTGATGTGATGTTCGGTATTTTTGGGTTGACGGCATATATTGCGCCGGTGATCATCTTTCTGGCAATCGCCTTTGGCATGATCAATATAGGAAGTAATATTGCAGCCAGAAAGTTGATTGCAGGTGCCGTCCTGTTTCTGCTGATTAGCATGGTGTGTGAACTGTTCAGTATAGAACCAGAATTAATGGAGAGCTATCAGATCAAGGAAATCTATCTTCGCTGCAGCGAGAATCATAATGGAGGTGGTGTGATCGCCGGTTCTCTTTTATATGCATCCTATAAGTTTTTAGGCATGGTGGGTACCGTACTGGCTGTGCTTGTCCTTGGTGTGATCTGTATGGTAATCGTTACCGAGAAGTCTTTTATCGGTGGTGTCACGAAGCAGGGGCGCAGAATGTATGAGCGCTCTGTTGAGGATGCCGAGTACCGAAGGGAGCGAGCGAAAGAGAGACGTCTGGCGATGGAAGAAAAGCGCGTGAAGGCTGAGGAGAAGCGTGCCAGAGCGGCGGAAGAACGAAGATTGAGAGAAGAAGAGATCGAGAACGAGAAGATCCTTCGCATGGACAAGAAAGTCAGCGGCGTCATGATTAATACGACGCTTGATAAAGATAAGAAGAGAGAACCTGTGGAGAAGACGCGGGACGATATCCATGAGATCACATTGCAGATGGCGGAGGGCGAGGAAACTGTAGACGAAGCGGTTCCTGATGTCAGAGAATCTCATTCACGCCATTACATAGAAAATGAATCAGATGATCTGAGCGAGATCCGCATTCACGGGGCGGCGGATGAGGTGCCGGAAATTCCACAAGAACCAGACGTCTGCGACTCAGAGTCTTTGTATCATGAAGAGGGGATGGCAGAACCGGAGATCCATCAGAACGGACGGACATTTTCATCAAAACCGGACGATATTGGTGTTCCGGGAAATTCTATGCCTCCAAATCCTGGCAAGGAACGTGTATCGGCTTATTCGGGATCGGAGAAAGAAAAGCTTTCTATGGAAGACATCAATACGGCAGTACAGGAGATTCCCGAAAAGAGGGTTACAGCCCCAAAACCGTATAAATTTCCTTCTTATGACCTGTTAGTCAAAGTCAAGAAGAAAAACGGCGGAGATTCTGCAAGGGAATTGAAAGAGACAGCTATGCATCTGCAGCAGACGCTGGCTACGTTTGGTGTTAAAGTTATCGTCACGGATATCAGCCAGGGACCTTCCGTGACACGATATGAATTACAGCCGGAACAGGGCGTTAAGGTCAGCAAAATCGTTGGCCTTGCCGACGACATTAAATTGAATCTGGCGGCTACGGATATTCGTATTGAGGCGCCCATTCCAGGTAAGGCGGCCGTCGGTATAGAAGTGCCCAATAAGGAGAACACCGCGGTATCTTTCAGGGAATTGGTGGAATCCAAAGAGTTCCGGGAATTTCCGTCCAATCTGGCTTTTGCGGTAGGAAAAGATATCGGCGGCAAGATTGTGGTGACGGATATTGCTAAAATGCCGCATATGCTTATTGCCGGCGCTACGGGTTCCGGTAAATCCGTCTGTATCAATACGATTATTATGGGTATTTTATATAAGGCGAAACCTGAAGATGTGAAGATGATTATGGTTGACCCGAAGGTGGTAGAGCTGAGTGTCTACAATGGGATACCACATCTGCTGATTCCGGTAGTGACTGATCCGAAGAAAGCGGCGGCTGCGCTTCACTGGGGTGTGGCAGAGATGACGGACCGTTATAAGAAGTTTGCAGACTACAATGTGCGTGATCTTAAGGGATATAATAAGAAGGTAGAGAGTATGCGGGAGGCCGGAGATCCTGAGGCACCGGAGAAACTGCCGCAGATTTTGATCATAGTGGACGAGCTTGCGGACTTGATGATGGTGTCTCCGGGGGAAGTGGAGGAATCTATCTGTCGTCTGGCTCAGCTTGCAAGAGCTTGCGGTATTCATCTGATCATAGCAACGCAGAGGCCATCCGTGGATGTTATTACAGGTTTGATCAAGGCGAATATGCCCAGTCGAGTGGCGTTCGCGGTATCCAGTGGTGTGGATTCGCGGACAATTCTGGATATGGTAGGGGCGGAGAAGCTTCTGGGTAAGGGAGATATGCTCTTTTATCCTCAGGGATATCCGAAGCCTGCCCGTATGCAGGGGGCATTCGTGTCAGACAAGGAAGTGTCAGATGTCGTGGATTTCCTGAAAAATCAGGCGATCGGCAATGTCTACAGTGATGATATTGAGGAGAAAATTAAAAACATTGGCGTCGGAAACGGCGCATCTGGCGGTTCGGAAAGCAGCGAGGGCGGTTCCGAGTATGACCAGTATTTTGCGGATGCAGGACGTTTTATCATCGATAAGGACAAGGCATCCATTGGTATGCTTCAGAGAGTCTTTAAGATTGGATTCAACAGGGCGGCCCGAATTATGGATCAATTGTGCGAGGCAGGCGTCGTAGGAGAAGAAGAAGGCACCAAGCCACGCAAGGTGTTGATGACCGCAGAAGAATTTGAACAGTTCGTGGAGGAAGTCATCTGACGACGGCGTGTCTGCAACTTTCAAAACAGCGAGACACTTGCCCGCGGCATCCGCAGATATGTTCAGGCAGGCCGGGGCTAGGTTGAAGCACGCCGTCCGGCTCGCTGCCCGTGGGAATACAGGAACATAATACATCAAATATTAGAAGAAAGGCAGGGCATGGCATGAAATCAGATATTGAGATCGCACAGGAAGCAAAACTGGAGAATATTGTGGATATTGCCGGAAAGATAGGGATAGCGGCAGAGGCTCTCGAACTGTACGGAAAGTATAAAGCTAAGATCTCAGACGAATATATAGAAAGTATTCAGTCAAGACCTGACGGAAAGTTGATTCTTGTTACTGCGATCAATCCTACGCCTGCCGGAGAGGGTAAGACGACCACCAGTGTCGGACTTGGACAGGCGTTTGGAAAGATGGGGAAAAAAGCTGTCATTGCGCTCAGGGAGCCTTCTCTCGGTCCCTGCTTTGGTATTAAAGGAGGTGCTGCCGGAGGCGGCTATGCGCAGGTTGTGCCGATGGAGGATTTGAATCTGCATTTTACGGGTGATTTTCATGCGATCACTTCTGCAAACAATCTTCTGGCGGCAATTCTTGACAATCATATCCAGCAGGGTAATGAACTGGAGATCGATACAAGGCAGGTGGTCTGGAAACGCTGCCTGGATATGAATGACCGTGTACTTCGAAATATCGTGGTAGGGCTAGGCAGCAAGGGGGACGGCGTGGTGCGGGAAGACCACTTTGTCATTACGGTTGCCTCGGAAATCATGGCGATTCTATGTCTTGCCTCTGATATGAAAGATCTGAAGGAGAGACTTGGCAGAATCATTGTTGCCTATAATGTGAAGGGAGAACCCGTGACGGCTGCAGATCTTCAGGCTGTGGGAGCTATGGCGGCGCTGCTTAGGGATGCCATGAAACCTAACCTGATTCAGACTCTGGAGCATACACCGGCGCTTGTCCACGGTGGACCTTTTGCCAATATCGCACATGGATGTAATTCCGTCCGTGCGACGAAGGCCGCGCTTAAGATGGCTGATTACGTTATTACAGAAGCCGGATTCGGAGCCGATTTGGGAGCTGAGAAGTTTTTTGACATCAAGTGCCGGATGGCGGGACTTAGCCCGGATGCGGTGGTGCTTGTAGCAACGATTCGCGCTTTGAAATATAACGGCGGCGTTGCAAAAGGTGATCTGTCTGTGGAGAATCTTCCTGCACTACAGGAGGGAATCGTCAATTTGGAGAAGCATATTGAGAATTTACATAAATATGGCGTGCCGGTCGTAGTGACATTGAATTCTTTTGTGACAGATACTCCTGCTGAGATAGAATTTGTAAGGAATTTCTGTCAGGAGAGAGGCTGCGAATTTGCCATATCGGAAGTGTGGGAGAAGGGCGGCGACGGCGGTGTCTCTCTGGCGTCTAAGGTGCTGGAGACATTGGACACCAAAGAAAGCCATTTCCGGGTTCTGTATGAGGATTCCCTGTCACTGACAGAGAAAATAGAGACGATAGCGTCAGAAATCTACGGGGCAGGTGGCGTAACTTACTCGGCCACAGCCACTAAACAGCTGCAGAACCTTGAGCGGTTAGGGTTCGGAAATCTGCCGGTCTGCATGGCCAAGACGCAGTATTCCCTGTCGGATGATCCTGCACTTTTGGGTAGACCGGTGGGATTCCAAATGAATGTGAGGGAAGTATATGTGTCCGCGGGCGCAGGTTTTGTGGTGGTTCTGACGGGTACTGTGATGACCATGCCCGGATTGCCGAAGAAACCGGCAGCTTATCAGATCGACGTAAATGAGGAAGGCAGGATAACCGGTCTGTTCTGACAGAAATATTATTTTTACTGTTGGTAAATCATTCTCTGCACAGATTTGCGCATCTGTTTATCGGACGAATGGAGGTTAGTGTAAAATGGAGGTAATTATGCCGCAGATTATAGATGGTAAGGCAATTTCAGCAGAAATAAAAGAAGAATTAAAAGAAAAGGTGAAAAGATTGAAAACAGAAAAGGACATTTCTATCTGTCTGGCCGTTATTCAGGTTGGAAGTGATCCGGCATCCACGGTTTATGTGGGAAACAAGAAGAAAGCCTGTGCATATATCGGGATTGCCTCCCTGTCTTATGAGCTTCCTGAGGAGACAACGCAGGAAGAACTTATGGAGTTGATTGATGAATTGAATCATAAGGATGATGTGAACGGAATCCTTGTACAATTACCGTTGCCAAAGCATATCGATGAGGACGCAGTCATTCGTGCCATTGATCCGAAGAAGGATGTGGATGGTTTTCATCCTCAGAGTGTGGGCGCGCTCTGCATCGGCCAGCCTGGCTTTGTGTCCTGCACACCGGCGGGGATTATTCAGTTGTTGAAACGCTCCGGAATAGAGATCTCGGGCAAAGAATGTGTCGTGGTTGGCCGGAGCAATATTGTGGGTAAACCGATGTCTCTGCTTCTTTTACGTGAGAACGGTACCGTGACAGTGGCGCACTCCAAGACTGCAAATCTGAAGGAAGTGACGAAGAGGGCGGATATCCTTGTAGTTGCCGTCGGAAAGCCTAAAATGATAACGAGGGAGTATGTCAGGGAAGGGGCGGTAGTGATAGACGTAGGGATACACCGAAATGAGGATAATAAATTGTGTGGCGATGTGGATTATGAGGATGTGGCGCCGATCTGCAAAGCGATCACTCCCGTGCCGGGCGGTGTGGGTCCGATGACGATTGCCATGCTGATGAGTAATTGCGTTAAGGCGGGTACTGTCAGGTAATCGCTGGCAACGGTGAAGCCTGAGGCTTTAATGTCATATCAACGGGCGTTTATAGAAAGGAACTGTTTTATGAAGTGTCCACATTGTGGTAGTGAAATGGCCGAGGGACATCTGATCTGTGAAAAATGCGGAGAAGAAATTCAGATCGTTCCCGATTTTGAGCCGGAAATAGAAAACAGTATAACAGAAACCTTATCAACACTGGTTGCAGAACAGGATGGAGAAGACAGCACTAAGGAACAGCAGACAGATGTAGAACAAGCGGAGGAAGAGACTGATCAGGAGGACGCATCATCGGACGGTCGTAAAGTTTGGATGATTGTGAGCCTTGTCCTGTTTTTTATTGTGGCATTGGTGACGTACAGCGCTTATGCCTATCATATTCAAACGGCGGAGTATCAGATCGACAAGGCAAAAGAGTATGCGGAGAATGGAGCGTATGCGGAGGCGATCGCTTGCCTGGAAGCGGCCTACGAGAAGAATCCGGACGCGCAGCTGCTTTTTCTGGAAGCGGATTACTATTATGTACAGGAAGACAATGAATCTGCGCTTCAAATCTTATACAGGATTATCGACAACACAAAATTTACATATGAAGAGGAAGAAGAGGCATATGATAAAATCATAACGATCTATGCCAACCAGGGATTGTACGGACAGATCAATGAACTTCTGCGAAACTGTCAGCAGGAAAGCATTGTAAATATGTTCCAGGGATATTTGGCCATGGAGCCGGAGTTCAGCTATGTGGAAGGCAATTATGCGGAGGTGATCCCTCTGAAACTCAGTTCCAACACATCAGGAACAATTTACTATACAACAGATGGCTCCAAGCCGGATAAACACAGCCAGATTTACACGGCGCCTTTATTTCTGGAGGACGGAGAGCATGTGATCAGTGCCTTTTTCGTGAACGATTATGGCATAGAGAGCGAGATTGTCAGCAAGAAATATGTCATCAACCTGTCTGTGCCGAACGCACCCGAGGTGGATCTGTACAGTGGAGAATACTCTGAGCCGACGATGATTGTGGCGGAGAGCGTAGAGGGGTGCAAGATTTATTATACAACGGATGAATCCGAGCCGACGGCTGACAGCGTACCCTACACTGGCCCGATTCCCATGCCTCTTGGCAGAACTTTATTCAAGTTCGTCAACATCAGCGAGGAGGGTGTGTCCAGCGAGGTGACTATGAGGACTTATACTTTGAAGCTGGCTGATGCTATTCCTACAGATCAGGCGGTGGCCAAGTTGGTGGAACGTCTGGTGGAAAGCGGATATCTTGAGGACGCCTCCGGAAACAGCAAGCGATTGAGCGGTACGTTGAGTTATCAGTTCAGTTCAGTGCTTGGGATCGACGGAAGCGATTATTATACGATTTACGAGTACTATGATGACGGTACGGGAATGCTGAGCAGGACCGATAAAGTGTTTCTAGTTCAGGCACATACAGGGGAGGCGGCTCAGCTTGGGTATGATGAGGACGGCGAGTTTGTGGCAGTTGCCATATAAAAACAGTTGCAAAATATAATAAGTTACTTTATTATTTAAAAGATACATATTTGCAAACAGACGTTGTTTCCGGTACGGAAGACCGGAGTGATACATAAACAACAGGTATATATTTAGGAGGATAAGCAGCGATGTACAGGATTTTGAAAGCAGAAGAACTAACAACGAACATCTATCTTATGGATGTTGAAGCGCCCCGCGTTGCCAAGTCTTGTCAGCCGGGACAATTTGTTATTGTCAGAATGGATGAGGCAGGAGAGCGCATTCCGCTGACTATATGCGATTATGACAGAAAGGCCGGAACGATCACGATCGTGATTCAGGTGGTAGGTGCAGCCACTGAGATGATGAGAAATCTGAAGGCAGGCGACAGCTTTCACGATTTCGTCGGACCACTGGGGTGTCCGTCCGAATTGATTCATGAAGATGCAGAGAGCCTGAAAAAGAAACGGATCCTTTTCGTGGCAGGCGGACTCGGTACGGCTCCTGTCTATCCACAGGTGAAATGGCTGCATGAACACGGTGTGGCAGCCGATGTGATCGTCGGTGCGAAGACGAAAGACTTGTTGATTATGGAAGAAGAGATGAGGGCTGTGGCAGGAAATCTCTATATCACGACGGATGACGGTTCCTATGGAAGAAGCGGTATGGTTACAAAGGTGATCGACGACCTGATCAGCAATGAAGGCAAGTCATATGATGTGTGCATTGCCATTGGTCCGATGATTATGATGAAGTTCGTATGTCTGACGACGAAAAAGTATGATCTGCCCACGGTTGTAAGTATGAATCCTATTATGGTGGATGGAACTGGTATGTGCGGGGCCTGCCGCTTGACAGTAGGCGGAGAAGTGAAATTTGCATGTGTGGATGGCCCGGAATTTGACGGACATAAAGTAGATTTTGACCAGGCAATGAAGCGCCAGCAGATCTATAAGACGAAAGAAGGAAGAGCGTTCCTGAAGGCCCAGGAGGGAAATACTCATCATGGCGGCTGCGGAAACTGTTCGGAATAACATATGAAGATAACGGTGAAGTCAATAGATGAGAACTGTCACAGATCAAGAAAGGAGCATGACTACGACTATGGTAGCAGATGTATTGAAGAAAGTGCCTGTTCGGGAGCAGGATGCAAAAGTACGCGCGACAAATTTTGAAGAAGTGTGTCTTGGATATAACAAAGAAGAGGCTATGTGTGAGGCAACCCGTTGCATTAACTGTAAAAATGCACAGTGTATCAAGGGATGTCCCGTTGCGATCAATATTCCGGGATTTATAGAGAAAGTAAAAGAGGGAGATATCGAAGCGGCTTATCAGATTATCAGTGAGGCTTCTGCGCTCCCGGCTGTATGCGGCCGTGTATGCCCGCAGGAAAGCCAGTGTGAAGGAAAATGTATTCGCGGGATTAAGGGGGAACCTGTATCGATCGGGAAGTTGGAGCGTTTCGTAGCGGACTGGGCGAGAGAGCATAATATCAAACCCGAAGGGGCCAAAGAGAAAAAGGGTAAGAAGGTGGCAGTGATCGGTTCCGGTCCTTCAGGACTGACCTGCGCCGGTGATCTTGCCAAGATGGGGTATGACGTTACTATTTTTGAAGCATTGCATGAGCCGGGTGGAGTGTTGGTGTATGGTATCCCGGAGTTCCGTCTTCCCAAGGAGGATGTGGTTTCTAAGGAAATCGAGAATGTGCGCGCGTTGGGTGTTCAGATAGAGACTAATGTGGTGGTGGGAAAGTCTGTCACGATCGATGAGCTTCTTGAGGAAGAAGGTTTCGATGCGGTATTTATCGGCTCCGGCGCAGGACTCCCGAAGTTTATGGGGATTCCCGGCGAACAGGCTAACGGTGTGTTTTCCGCCAATGAATATCTGACTAGAAGCAATCTGATGAAGGCTTTCGATGAGGAATCCAACACACCGATTATGAGAGGCAGGAAGGTGGCTGTCGTAGGAGGCGGTAATGTGGCGATGGACGCTGCGAGGACGGCGCTGCGCCTCGGCGCGGAAGTGCATATCGTATACCGAAGAAGTGAAGAAGAGCTTCCCGCACGTGTGGAGGAAGTACACCATGCCAAAGAGGAAGGGATCATCTTTGACCTGCTGACCAATCCTACAGAGATCCTTGCGGATGAGAACGGATGGGTATCAGGAATCAAATGTGTCAGAATGAAGCTTGGCGAGCCGGATGATTCCGGAAGAAGAAGACCTGTTGTGATAGAAGGTTCCGAATTTACGATGGAAGTCGATACGGTTATCATGTCTCTGGGAACATCTCCGAATCCGTTGATTTCCTCCACGACGAAAGGACTGGAAGTTAATAAGTATCAGTGTATCGTGGCAGAGGAGGAGTTCGGCAGAACATCCAAAGAGGGCGTCTATGCCGGGGGTGACGCGGTTACAGGAGCCGCAACAGTTATTCTTGCCATGGGAGCAGGGAAAGCGGCAGCGAAAGGAATCGATGAATATCTGAACAAATAAAGGGAAGATCGTTCTGGCAGAAGCCTGGAAGAGGATGATGCAGGAGGGACGACGATTGTGGGGAAGAAGAGTCTGTCATTTGATGGACTCTTTTCGTTAACAGGTGTTGGTATATTTTTTTGACTTATTGTGGTATTTGGTCATGAGTTAGGAAAATCTTAATAATTTAAACAGTAGTTTGTTAAGGAATAGTAGATATAATAAAACTGTATTGCTATAGGTGGGAGGAGACAAGAAGTAACTGGACAGAGATTTGGACTAGTTGCGGGAAGCCGCGGGAGCTACGGTGCGAAGGAATGAGAAAGGTTGTGTGATGTATGAATTTGATGGAGCGTAATAACCGATCAGAGGAACAGGATCATGATTGGCGGGAGGATATCAGATCTGACAGGCGGTCGAAGGAAGAGGAATACAGCGAGGATGATGATCTTCTGGTGGAGGATCTTGATAATGAGGACGATGTGGAGGGGAGGGATGAGTATGGGTCCGGGCTGCATGCACTCTTGCAGAAGCCGTATATGACATCGGTCCTTCTGGGCGTGATCGCACTTCTCCTGATATGTATTATTGTGTTGCTTGTTATGATGCCGGGCAGGAGAAAGGCGGGTGTTGCCAACGGGAATCTTCAGCAGAATATTACGGATTATGCGCAGGAGCAGAAACAGAATGACGTGGCAAAGAATGTATCCGGAGAAGCTGTTGTTGTAAAGCTTCCTGAGCAGGATGAGGCACAGGAACAGACAGATACGACGCAGACGCAGCCTGAACCTGTGAAGGAACCGGAAGAATTACCGGTGAGTGATGATTTTGTGTCCGCTGACGGTGACAAGGCTGCTGTGGTGGTTGATATTGAGGATGAGAATGATGTAGCTTACACGAAGGAATTCATTCTGAATGAGGCGTTGCCATATTTTGCGGATAACAACCAGGATGCCATCTGGGATCTGGCGCATCTGAAACGATATGTGAAATTATCCGCGGAACTGGAAGGAACCAATCAGTATTATTATATGGGTGATGTGAACAGCAATGGCAGGCCGGAGGGCAAGGGACTCGCAATCTATGAGAAGAACAGCTACTACTATGGCGGCTGGTCTGACGGTAACAGGAGTGGTGATGGAGTCTGGTTCAGATTTTACATCGGACAGAAAGACGATAACAACGCCATGGGAAAATATATGGCACATAGCTATTCTGGTAACTGGTCGAACGATCTGCCTAACGGACAGGGTGCTGAACATTATGACGTAGATACTTCCAAGCTGGAGGTGCGGGAGCGTATCCTTCAGAATGTAGTCGGGAATTTTACCGATGGACTGTATGATGGCGAAATGTATGCCAATACGGTAGACTATACAGGAAATGTAGAAGAGTGGAGTGGTGTCACGACGAAGGGAGTGTTCACTCTGTGGAGAGACATGAGCGCCATAGGTGAATGTTCCGTATGGCGCAAAAACGACGACCATTCTCTGTGTATGGACATCGATAAATCGGAAAATAAGAACCAGGGACTCCGCGAATTATTGAAACCGGAAGCAAAACAGGAGTAATGGGCATATAAGTTAGTATTGCAATTCGTGCAAAATGATTATAGAATAGACTTGTGTAAGGGAAATTTCAGGCATTATGTGGAATCTTTCACATAAGAGAAAGGTCAATTTGCAATAAGGAGTGTGACAGATATGCCTTGGTGTCCGGTTTGTAAGAATGAGTATCGGGAAGGAATTGAACGCTGCGCGGAGTGCAAGGTTGCTTTGGTGGAGAGCCTCGAAGAGGAAACGACAGACCAGAAGAAGATGACACTCGCCGAACAGGAGAGAATGGCGCGCCTGCAGGCCATGATTGCTGCCGAAGCGCTGAGACAGGAGGAGAGTGGCGAGGAAGAGGAACAGGAGATTACAGAGAAGAAGACTTATCATCCCTATCAGAACAGTGCGACGAAGGCAGAGGATAACAGATCTTCCGGTTATATGCTATTGTTTATCGGAACAGTAGGTTTTATTCTGGTTTTGCTGGTGTTTATAGGCGTGATTCCTCTCTACCAGAGTGGAAGTACTACGAAATATCTGGTGTGTGGAGTCATGGGCGCCATGTTTGTTCTTTTCGTTGTGTTTGGAGCGGTTTCCATGCGCAATTCTAAGATACTACTTGTGAAGGCGAAGTCTGAAGATTCTCTCCTGAGTGAACTGACGAAGTGGTGTGAAGGTAATTTGTCTGCAGAACAACTGGACGAGGGAATCTCTGAGGATGAAGTCGGAGATGAACAGAAGTATTTTCTGCGCACTGATCGGATGAAGAGTATTATCAACAACAAGTTTATGAATTTGGACGAGGCATTTCTGGAACATTTTGTGGACGAGTATTATCAGAGGCTGTTCGAGAATAAATGAAAATTACAGTGATTGCGGTAGGTAAAATAAAGGAAAAATTTTACAGGGATGCTATTGCGGAATATGAGAAGAGACTCAGCCGTTACTGTAAGCTGGAGATCATACAGGTGGAAGATGAGAAGACTCCGGATAAGGCGGGTGAAGCCTTGGAGCAGCTTATCCTGAAGAGAGAGGCGGAAAGGATTCTCAGGTATATTCAGAAGGATGCCTATGTAATCACGCTGGAAATTCATGGTAAGGAATACTGTTCCGAAAGATTTGCAGATGAGTTGGAACGGCTTGCGATAGAGGGAATCAGTCATATACAGTTTATTATCGGTGGTTCTTTAGGGCTGCACGAGGAGATATGTAAGAAAGCTGACCATGCGGTCAGCTTTTCTAAAATGACTTTTCCGCATCAGCTAATGCGAGTGATTCTGTTGGAACAGATCTACAGGGGGTATCGCATTATAAACAGAGAGCCTTATCACAAATAAAATGCTGCGTAAAATGCTGTGCTATGTGTGGCATAAAGATTTATTTCGGCACATATAGTGAACTATGAGAAGAAATAGCAGAAAATTATCAATACCGACCTTGTCCGGTCCCAGAGAATTGATCGTGGAATCCCTGAAGCTCCCCAAGGATACGATGCTGGGAGCCTCAATCGTTACGCTCACCGGGAACAGGGAAGCGTTCATAGAGAACTATAAGGGAATACTGGAATATACGAAGGAATCTATTGTACTGCAGGGCAAAAACAGCAAGATATGTTTCGAGGGCAGGCAGTTATCGATCGATTATTATACCAATGAAGATATGAAGATCAGCGGCAATATTGAAGCTGTGCGTTACATTTAAGACGAGGTGTTGCGCAGTGGAATATAAGCGGAAATATGGAGGTAGGAATGCTTCATTGGGTACAGTATATCCGAGGTTACGTGACGATCAAGGTGTGGGGATATTCCACAGAGAGATTGCTGAATTTATGTGGGAACCATGATATTCTGGTGTGGGACATCGTCAATCACGGCGATTACGATACTATGAATATCAGCATACGCGGTTTTTTTGCACTGAAACCGCTGTTAAAGAAAACCGGAACGAGGGCAGCCGTTTTAAAAAAATATGGACTGCCTTTTTTTATGTCTAAAATGCAGAGAAGGAAGATGTTCGTTGCAGGTCTGATCTGCTGTCTGTTGTTCTGGATGCTTACGGCAAGGTATATATGGAATATTGAGATTGTGGGCAATTATGCTCTGACAGAGGATGTGCTCTTAGATTATCTGAATGATAAAGATGTGCATGTTGCCATGAAGAAAAATAAGCTGCAGATCGAGGAATTGGAAAAGTCCTTGCGGGAGGACTACGACATCATTACATGGACTTCCGTGCAGATCAAAGGAACCACTCTGTGTATTTATATCAAGGAAAATGAAATGCCTGAATACGACCAGAAGACGCAGACGACGGACAGTGGTGGGATGGATCTTGTCGCAACGAAATCAGGTGTAGTCTCCTATATAATCACGAGAAGCGGTGTACCGCAGGTCGCTCCTGGCGATACGGTAGAGGAGGGGGATGTACTGGTGAGCGGTGCGGTACCTGTATATAATGAGGATACTACAGTCAGGAAGTATCAGTTTGTGCAGGCGGATGCGGATGTCTTGCTGCGCTATACGGAATCGGTTTCTGTAAAAAAGGATATTACATATGAGGAAAAAGTGTATTCCGGAAGGCAGAAGAAGATGCTTCTGTTTGGCATTAACGATAAAGAGTGGGATCTTGGACTTGGGAAAAATCCCTACGAACAGTATGACGTCAGTGGTGAGAAAAAACAGGTGCGTCTGTTGGACCGTCTCTATTTGCCGCTGTTTTACGGCAGCAAGACGGTGCAGGAATATGAGATGGTACGTAAGAAATACACGGATGAAGAAATGAATAGGATGATGAAGGAGGAATGGAACAAAATTATATCAAATTTAGAGGAAAAAGGGGTACAAATTATACAAAAAAATGTTACAATAAAAAAGAATGATAAAAATTGGGTTCTGAATGCCAGTATGCAGTTGGATGTGGCGGCAGTGGAACTTGTGCCTGCTCAGACAGATCCGATAGTGGAAGAAGAGATATCCGGGCAGATAGACCCGATATCGGGGGAAGAGACGTCTGAATGAGGAGATTCCATATCAGAGGAATGGATGTCTGGATAAGGTGGATTCGATATCAAAGAAAGGAATGTCCGGGCAGATAGGAAGGCAGTAATAGATGGATGAATTTACAATGAGTATAGATATGCCTGTGGAGCACATGCAGAATCTTTTCGGCAGAGAGGATGCCCATATCAGAAAGATTGAAGACGATCTGCATGTGATGATCGTTGACCGTGACGGCGCCGTGAGGATCAGCGGAGAGCGGGAAGCAGTCATGAAAGCCTCGCACATTGTGCGGGAACTTCTCACCTTGTCGGAGAGAGGGAATGTACTGGAAGAACAGAATGTGGACTATGCCCTGGAGATGGAGAAAGAGAGCGGGGAAGACGTACTCCTGGAGATAGACGGTGACTGTATCTGTCATACCGTAAGCGGTAAGCCGATCAAACCTAAGACATTGGGCCAGAAAAAGTATGTGGATGCGATCAGGGAGCATATGATTGTATTTGGCATTGGTCCTGCCGGGACAGGTAAGACATACCTGGCCATGGCTATGGCGATCACCGCTTTTAAGAATAATGAGGTGAGCCGGATCATTCTGACAAGACCTGCGATCGAGGCGGGGGAGAAGCTGGGCTTTTTGCCCGGAGATCTGCAGAGCAAGGTAGACCCTTATCTGAGACCGTTGTATGACGCCTTGTACCAGATTATGGGCGCGGAAAGCTTTATGAAAAATATGGAGAAGGGATTGATTGAGGTGGCGCCCCTGGCCTATATGCGCGGGCGTACTTTGGACAATGCCTATATTATCCTAGATGAGGCGCAGAACACGACGCCGGCGCAGATGAAGATGTTCCTGACCCGTATCGGATTTGGGTCCAAGGTTGTTGTGACAGGGGATGCGTCCCAGAAGGATCTTGCGCCAGATATGAAGTCAGGTCTGGACGTCGCCGCCAGAGTATTGTCCAAAATTGATGATATCGCATTCTGCAAACTGACCAGCAAGGATGTGGTACGCCATCCTCTTGTGCAGAAGATTGTCAAAGCATATGAGGATTACGAGGCAAAGGAAACAAGACGCAGCGAATTTAAACAGAGAAGCAGGAATTACAGCCGTGGAAAAAAATAAGAAAAATTATGTAAAAAGAATATTGTTTTTTACTTTGATGTTTGTCCTGGCAGGGGGAATTGCTTTTGCGGGAAGTCTTCTACACCAGCCTGACACGGATATGCTGATCCGCAATATAGTGATGGTGCTGGCGGGTACCGGTATCGTCATCTATGCCTATCTTCTGAGTGAGGTTCTCGGATTGTTTCTCTACCGAAACGAGGGCAAGTACGGTAAATTTACGTTGGTATATCTGATGAGTCTTGTGGCGGCAGTGCTTCTTCCGTACCTGCCTGTGACGGGATGGCCATTTCTGGTGATCTTTGTCCTGTTGGGGGTGTTCAGCAACAGTATAACGGGTATGGCGGCGGGCAGTGTATGTCTGCTTTTAGCAGTCAATTATGCCGGCGGGGATATGGCTGTCTTCTGGCTTTATTTTATCAGCGGGCTGGCGGGAATCCTGATGTTCAGCAATCTGAACGATGATTTTCTTGTCGGAATGCCGGTTATTGTATCTTTGCTGGTATTGATTCTGTGCCTGACAGCCAACGTGATTCTTTTTTCCAAAGAACCTCTCAGTATGTCACAGTTTACAATTCCGGCGATGAATATAATGATCTGCTGCCTCCTCATGCTGATTATATTGAAGGCGTTCAGCACATCTGTTATTCATAAGGACCATGAGAAATATATGGAGATCAATGATCCGGAGTGCCCGCTTCTGGTGCAGCTTAAAGATATGTCAAAGGAAGAATATTACCACGCAATACACACGGCGTATCTGGGAGACAGGATTGCCAAAAGGCTGCAGTTGGATGATGCGGCGGTCAAAGCCTGTGGCTATTATCACAGAATCGGCAGGCTTAAAGGCGAAAATACATGGGAAAATGTGTCTGCAATCTGCGATGAATATCATTTTCCGGCAAATACCCGAAAAATCCTGAAAGAATATGTGGATGGATCAGAAAAGGTAGTATCCAAGGAGACAATCGTTGTGTTGTTTTCCGATTGTATTGTCTCCTCCATTCTGTATCTTTTCCAGAAGGACCCGAAGGCACAGTTGAACTATAAACAGTTGATTGACACGGTATTCAAGAAGAAGCTGGAGACGGAGGAGCTGTGGTGTAATGAGATTTCCTTAGCGCAGCTTCATGAAATGAAAAAAATTTTTGTCGAGGAAAAATTATATTATGACTTCTTACGTTGAAAACGAGACTGACGTGGTATTCCCCTTTGACATGCAAGAAATTGTGGACAAGATCATGGAAGTCGTCACCGGGATGGAGGACTGTCCCTATGAAACGATGGTAAATCTTCTCCTCACCGATAATGCGGGAATCAGGGAGTATAACAAGCGCTACAGAAACATGGATCAGGAAACAGACGTGCTTTCTTTTCCGAATATTGATTTCAGGCAAGAGGGAGATTTCTCGGTGGTGGAGGAGGAAGAGGCGGACTATTTTGACCCCGACAGTGGCGAACTGTTGCTGGGAGATATTATTCTGTCGGCTGACCGTGTTATCGCACAGGCGGAGGAATACGGACATTCGCTTCTGCGTGAGTTCGCTTTCCTGACGGCGCACAGTATGTTTCACCTGTGTGGTTATGACCATATGGAGCCACAGGAAGCTGCCCTGATGGAGGAGAAGCAGGAAGAAGCCCTGAGGAGACTCAATATTACGCGTGAATAAGAGATGAAGATTTTCTAAGGCGTCAAGGAACGCCGCCTAAGAAAATCTAAATCATAAGACGAGCAAGCTCGTCTCGAAGAATCGCTTTAAGGCGATTCTTCTGAAACAATTTATGTATTGTTTGTGCCGCCGATGGCTGCATAAGCAGTAAATATGCAGACTAAAGAGAGATGTTATTATGAAATTGCAAAAGAGAGATAATCCCCGGAGAAATTCTGCGATATCGGGGATCAGAACTCCGTTGATTCAGTCGGCAGGAGTTGTATCTTATATGATATTGCTTGTGATGAGAATTCCATTGGCCAAAGTGATCGGCGACGCGGGGATGGGATTGTTTTCCCCAGCGTTTGAGATTTTTATGTTGATCACCTTTTTTACATCATACAGCATGACTGGTGCCATGTCGGGCACGATTCGTTACAGGGTAAAGCGTGAACAGCATAGGAATGCGAAGAAAGTGTTTGGCGCGGTGCTTGTGATGGATATTCTGATCAGTGTCATTCTGGCGGCGATACTAGTGCTTACGTCATCGGAAATTGCAGGAGTTCTTGTACTGGAAGATCTTAGCCGTATGGCCATCTTGGCGGTTGCGCCGACGATCGTGCTTGCCGCGGTTATCGGTTCATTTCGCGGGTATTTTAATGGTTATGGCATGGGAACGCTGACTGCACATTCTCAGTACATAGAGAAGATATCCATGATATTCTGTGCGATGGGATGTGGCGGTACCCTCTATACTTATGGAAATAAGGTGGCGGCGCTGCGTCAGCGGCAGGATTATAGTTTTGCTTATGGCGCGTTGGGCGCCATGCTGGGTGTTTTGCTGTCGCAGGTGATTACGACGGTTTATCTGTTGGTCATCTTTATCATTTATTCCGGAACGATGAAAAGAAGGATGAACGAGGACAACAGCAAGAGGGGAGAAACACAGTATTCCATTCAGAGAACAGTACTTGTCAACTGTCTTCCGATGGCGGTCATTACAATCTTCACGAATGTGTTTATGATAATCGATCAGAGGATGTTCAACTACTGCATGAACAAAAAGGTGGAAGAACTGGGAGAAATACGCACGGCAACATGGGGTGCCTATTACAGCAAATTCGCGGTACTGATCGGAGTAGGAGCAGCCATTTGCCTTCTTGGTGTTTCGTCCATGACTGGCAGGATCAAAAACGCTTATGATCGGGAAGAATACCGGAACATGCGGGAACGTCTGGGAAAGGCTGTCAGTAAACTGTCTCTGGTGGCATTTCCGATCGCAATCTATCTGGCAGCGCTGGCTGAAGCGGTTGTCGGGTGCCTTTATAAGGGTGAAACAGAAGAGATCTCGTCATGGATTCAGAAGGGTGCAGTAGTTATCGTATTGTGCAGTTTCGGTTTTTTCTTCGCGCAGATTCTTTTCCGGCTGCGTATGTGGTGGGAACTGCTTGTCTCTGTAGTGGCATCTTTACTGATTCATCTGCTGATTGCCTATCTGTTCGTACAGAAGGCGTTACTCGGCGCTGATGGTATTATCTATGCGATGATCGCGTATTTTGCGGTCTTTATGGTACTGAATTTCCTGTTTCTTAGCAGGAATTTGAAATACCGCCAGGATTGGCTGGCGGGGGCGGCGTTTCCCTTAGTGGCAGCCAGTATATCCGGAGCAGTAGTCATGCTGATTGGTAAATTCATGCTGGAACCGGCTGGAGCGGTAGTGACAATCATTGCCGGTATCGTGGCGGGTGTGTTCCTTGATCTGACATTGTTGATGATTTTGCGGGTGATCGGGGAAGAGGAATTGTCAAAGATGCCTCTTGGATTTTTCTTTATTATGTTTGGGAAGAATATCGGAGTTTTATAAATTTTTGAGTAAGGTTGAATAAATTTTTCTAAATGACTGATACTGATTACAGAAAATCCAATAAGAAGGGCTTTAAGGATGAAGGTTGTAAGACGTATCAGTCTTTTTCTGGTATTATCCGTTTTTTTGCTGGGAGCGGGCGGATATACCGCGTTGAAAGCGGAACAGTTTTTCTATCCAAACAGATACCAGGAAAAAGAAGTTAAAAATAATCTTGAACAGAGCAGCGGCAAGACAGAATCCGGCAGGGTGGAGACAGGAGAGCAAGTCATAGAGGCGGCTGTGGAGAATATTCCCGTGGTAACGGCAGATACGATGTATCTGATTGAGGAGGTCAATCTGGTTGACGGTACCATTCAGGAGAAGCAGGAAGATGTACCGGTGAAGTACATCGGAATGGACCGTGAGAGCCTGATCAAGGAGCTGGAATCCTATGATCAAAATCCGCCACTTACAGAGTTGGAGATGGGGTTTGAGACGATCGAACTGACAGCGTTCTCCAAAGACAGAGTGGTTATCTGTAAGTATTATAAAGAAGAGCCAGAAAAAGGATATTATCTTGTGGTGGAGGATCATTTCATCGTCGTATATGAGGAAGACAGGCAGAGGCTTCATATGAATACGGATATTCTGCTGGAAAATCTGGATGACGAGTTGAAGGCGGAGATCATACAGGGGAAATATATAGAAAGTGAGGAGGAACTGTATAATTTCCTTGAATCTTATTCGAGTTGAGGATAAGATAGGGGATGGGTGTCGCGTGTACTGGCAGGAAGGGGTGCTTCACGGCTGAAGTTTTTGGCTGTGTACTGGCCTAATATAATGACATTGATTCACGGTCGAAAGAAATGGGATACAAATTGGTATGGATATGATATTTAGATTTATGTATATATAGATTTATGAACGGGATAGGATGGATATGAATAAGAGCATTGCCATAGTGGGAGGCGGAGCGGCCGGGATGATGGCGGCTGTCCAGGCGGCTTATGCAGGCGCGCATGTGACGGTATACGAGAGGAATGACAGAGTCGGGAAGAAAATCCTGTCTACAGGAAATGGGAAATGCAACTTTTCCAATGAATTTATGAATGCGGGCTGCTATTACGGAAGCGGAGTAGACTATATAGAGAAAGTATATGATAATTTTGGCGTGGAGGATACGAAAGAGTTCTTCAGGAATCTCGGTATGCGGATCAGAAGCAGGAACGGTTATCTGTATCCGGCTAGCGAACAGGCGGCTACGGTGTTGGATATTCTCCGGTACGAGATGGAACGGCTCGGCATTCAGGTGTATACAGGATGTAAGGTTACAGAGGTCAGAAGTCAAGGGGAAAGCCAGAGGAAGCCTTTTGCAGTGGAGGCGGAGGGGCACAAGACGGAGAGCTATGATGCGGTCGTCCTTGCCTGTGGCGGTAAAGCCGCGCAAAAGACCGGTTCAGACGGTTCGGGATTCGTATTGGCGAAGCGCCTGGGACATAAGATTATTCCTGTGGTGCCTGCGCTCACTGCGCTGCGCTGCAAGGAAAGCTTTTTCAAGCAGGTGGCAGGAGTGCGCTGCGAGGCGTGTCTGACACTCTACATAGAAGATGCTCCGGCCTGTACAGTGGACGGGGAATTGCAGTTGACGGATTACGGTATCTCCGGAATACCGGTTTTCCAATTCAGCAGGACTGCGGCTTATGCACTACGAGAACATAAGAATGTTATGGTGGAGATAGATTTCGTGCCGAATCATTCAGATGGGGGCTTCGGATGCGTGAATCAGTATGATGATTTGGCTT
>CAYXKS010000011.1:26511-29435 GCA_964465725.1 uncultured Bacteroides sp.
TAAAAGTACCGGGACTTTTTTTTGCCGGTGAGATGCTGGATGTTGACGGAATCTGTGGAGGATATAATCTGCAGTGGGCGTGGAGCAGCGGGGCAGTGGCTGGAAGAGCGGCGGCAGGGATGTAGAAAATGATTCGGATTAGTCAGATAAAAGTTCCTTTGGAACATACACAACAGGATATTATTGAGAAAGCAGCTTCCATACTACGGGTTGCATCGTCAGAGATTCAGTCCTGGCAAATCGTAAAGAAGTCAGTTGATGCCAGAAAAAAGCCTGAGATCTCGATAGTCTATTCACTGGATATTGTCGTAGCATCGCAAAAGAAGGTGCT
Organism: uncultured Bacteroides sp.; assembly: GCA_964465725.1. Classification (GTDB taxonomy): domain Bacteria; phylum Bacillota; class Clostridia; order Lachnospirales; family Lachnospiraceae; genus UBA3282. The sequence continues at coordinate 26,843 of CAYXKS010000011.1, forward strand.
CGCGAAGTGCAGGAATAAATGCGTACAGGCAATAGAAGAAAAGGGATATACGTTCCCTGCAACAGGAAAACGGCTATTCCGTGGACGGCCCGTCATTATCGGTACCGGTCCGGCAGGATTGTTCTGTGGTTATCTGCTGGCCAGGCACGGATATAAGCCGCTGCTTCTGGAACGGGGAAATTGTGTGGAGAAGCGCCTTGAAGATGTGGAGAGGTTCTGGCAGGAAGGCATACTCGACCCTTCCTCCAACGTGCAGTTTGGAGAGGGCGGGGCAGGAACTTTTTCGGATGGTAAGCTGAATACGCTGGTGAAGGATAAGATGGGCAGAAACAGGGAAGTCCTTCGGATTTTCGTGGAAGCGGGCGCTCCGGAACAGATTTTGTACGAGGCGAAACCACATATTGGAACGGATATTCTGGTTTCTGTGGTACGCAGCCTGCGCAGACAGATTGTATCCTGGGGAGGAGAAGTGAGGTTTGGAGCCCAGGTGACAGAGCTGATTATCGAGGAGGGGCATGTTTCGAGCGTGGTTGTCAATCAGGAAGAGGCCATAGAATGTGAAACGGTAGTTCTCGCAATTGGACACAGCGCAAGAGACACCTTTGAGATGCTGTATCAGCGAAATATACCTATGGAAGCGAAGTCTTTTGCCGTGGGGCTGCGTATGGAACATCCGCGCAAGATGATCGACCTGATGCAGTATGGATGTGAGGAGCATCCGTTGCTTCCGGCGGCGAATTACAAGGTGACGGCACAGACATCCTCGGGCAGAGGCGTCTATTCTTTCTGTATGTGTCCGGGCGGCTATGTGGTCAACGCCTCTTCCGAGACGGGGCGATTGGCGGTAAACGGCATGAGTTACAGCGGCCGCGACGGCGACAACAGCAACAGCGCCATGATCGTTACAGTGACGCCGGAGGATTACAAGGGAACCTCACCGCTTAGCGGGATCGCTTTTCAGCGTGAATTGGAGGCAAAGGCGTATTGCATCGGAAAGGGAGCGGTTCCGGTGGAGACATATGGTGATTTTAAAAAGGCCGTTGCAGACAGAAGCAGGAAAGGTCTGGAAGAATCAAAAGATGAACCGGAGCGCTCACTGATAAGACAACGCTATCCTGATTTCAAACCGGCGGTGAAAGGAAAGTATTGTATGGCAGAAGTACATAGTATTTTGCCCCAGGTTCTGAATGAGGCTCTCGTGGAAGGTATTGGCTTAATCAGTCAGTCTATGCATGGCTTTGCGGATGATGGCGCTTATGTATCTGGTGTGGAGAGCAGGACTTCGTCGCCGGTCAGAATTACAAGGGATGGGACAGGACAGTCCGAGATCAGGGGATTGTATCCCTGTGGAGAAGGCGCCGGTTATGCAGGCGGCATTACCTCGGCAGCAATGGACGGTATAGTGATTGCGGAGAAGATCGCGGCGGAGTATGCGCCGCTTGTGATATAAAATATGATTTGGAATGGGAAGGTTACGTAGCAGTGAAGCCGAAGACTGAACTGTTACAATCAATTATTTTTCCGGGAGGATATGATGGCAAAAGAAGTACAGATCAGGGAAATGATGAAAGATAAGAAGAGGATTGTAATTAAAATAGGTTCTTCCTCATTACAACATGCACAGACAGGTGGTCTGGATTACACGAAACTGGATGTGCTGGTCAGGGAACTTTGCGATATCAGGAACAGAGGAAAAGATGTGGTGCTTGTGACCTCCGGGGCTGTTGCGGTGGGAAAAAAGGCGGTGATGCTGCAGGAAGACGGTACAGAAAATCCGACGGCGGTAAAGCAGGCATGCGCTGCGATCGGACAGGCAAGGCTTATGATGACTTATCAGAAGATTTTTGCGGAATATAATCAGGTGGCGGCACAGATTCTGATGACGAAGAATACCATCATTGATAATCTGAACCGCTTCAATGCGCGCAATACTTTTGCAGAATTATTCAGACTAGGCGTAGTTCCCATCGTAAACGAGAATGATACGGTGGCAACCTATGAGTTGGGAATCGGTGACAATGACACTTTATCAGCCATTGTTGCGGCGTTGATCGGTGCGGATATGCTGATTCTGTTATCGGACATCGACGGGCTCTATACCGATGATCCGAGGAAGAATCCGGATGCAAAGTACATAGAAGTGGTGGAAGAACTGACAGAAGAATTGATGGAGATGGGAAAAGGTTCCACGGGAAGCAGCTCTGGCACTGGCGGTATGAATACGAAACTCCAGGCAGCGCGGATTGCGGGAAATATGGGAGTTGATATGGTGATTGCCAACAGTAAGGACATCAAGGTAATTCACCGGATTCTTGCAGGACAGAATATTGGGACATTGTTCAAGGCACATAAGGAGGAAGGGTTCGATTTGCCCTTGTATGTGCAGCAGATGGTGCATGAGTAGAGGAACAAATTTCTGTTCCCGTCTCTTGCGGGAGCTATATTGTGGGAGCTTCTGTAAAAAGCCAATGTCTTTAAATTAAGCCGGACGCGTCTGACTTAAAGTGACATTAGTAAAAAGCCAAAAACGAAATTGCCAATATTTTTAAATATTTAAATATAAGAATAAATTTTAGGAAATATATAGATTGTG
>CAYXKS010000012.1:0-10036 GCA_964465725.1 uncultured Bacteroides sp.
GCTTACCATCTCAAAAACCTACTATATTCTACCCCGGCAGACTATTTTCGACACAAAGCGCCCCATACCCCACTCTCGCATTCGGATACTCCACTTCCCCCCTGATCGGCTTCGCACCCTTCCGCAGATACGCCTTCACCTTCTCCCCATATAGATACGGATCATTCCCCATAACGATCCCCCACTGCATCAGAAGCGCTGCCGCTCCCGTCACAAAAGGTGTCGCAAAGGAAGTTCCCGTAACCGGTGTATAACCTCCATTTCTGTCGGGCGCTATCACTCCTACTCCCGGAGCCACAAGATCCGGCTTTACGAATGAATCCGAAGTCCGACTATTAACCTGTTCCTGGTACAGGTATCCTCGTCCCGAGAAATCCGCATATGACTCATAAACAGGATCATATGCTCCTACCGTAACCACCTTGGAGGCCGTAGAGGGAATCGTCAGCGTCACATCTGGCGTCGTTCTGACAAATCGTGTATTTACACTTCTGGCAGTGCTGGAAGGAAGATAAAATGTATAATTCCCCGTAATCGTCTCTACAGGCGTCAGCAGAAATGTCCACACACCACCTTCCAAGTATCTGCTGCTTCCTGCCGGAATCATATCAAAATATATCTCCTGGCTGGTCAGGTACGGCGCCGGCTCACCATTATACAACAAGATTCTGGTCCGTCCTAAAATATAAGATTGTTGACCTGGACGGTCAGTATCTACATTAAAAGAAGATCCACTCGGGGATACCATGCTGACTATATAGCGGTCAGTGTACTCTTTCCAGAGTTGTACATTCAAGCCTGTTTCATAGTCTCCAACATTGAGTTCCACCCGTGTCACATTCCCTCTGACACTTCCGTCAGCGGATGTTGATCCCCCTGTTTGCCTTGCATCAGGCACGCCTCCACGCCGTCCCATAATCGCTACGCTGCCGCCCACATGTCCTCCGGATGCCCCCTCATTTCCGCTGCCCACGCACACTACATTTCTCCCGATCTCCGATATGTTATCCAAAAACCGTTCCAAAAGTGATGTTCCATTGTGTGTACCATAAGTATTTCCGAAGCTTAAGTTGATCGCTACCGGCATTTTCAGCTCGACTGCCTTATTGACCGTATAGGTTAATGCGCGCATCAGCTCCGTCGTACGCGGAAAAGACGCTGTCCGCGGTGTTCCCAGCCTGACAATCAACAGGTCGCTCTCCCTGGCAACTCCTGCATAGGCGCCTCTGCCCACACCTCCATTTCCCGCCGCAATCCCCGCGACTGCCGTTCCGTGTCCTGTTGTATCAATGCTCGGGACAATCCGTTCCGCCTGTTCTCTGCTGCCTGTCGCCAGCGCCTCGTTGATCTGCTCTCTATCAAATTCCCTGCCCAGCACCTGGTCCCAGAGATACAGGATCCTAGTCGTACCATCCGCATTGCGAAAATCTTGATTCCAGTAATTAATTCCTGAATCGATCACCGCAACGAGCACACCCCTTCCCGACAGACTATTATATATCCGGCTGCCCGGCGCATAACAGGCTGCCGTATTTCCCGTCAAATCTGCAAAGAAAAGTCGTTTCGGTTTCTCAATATACTCAATCTGCTCCACAGCCGACAGTCCTTCGATCAGAGATTCCGGAACAGTAAGAATGCCATATCCGGCAATCAACTCCTCTATTCGTATCTCATTTCCCCTCGGCAGCAAAAGAAGAGGAGACATCCCCTCCCGCAGATCACCATGATATTTGATAATAAGCTCCCAGGTATTCTCCCTTTCGTCATATCCTACATTCAATTCCATTGACCTGTCTCTCTCCGAAACTGGTGTATCCAGGGCAAGATTCAGTAAGTTTTCAAATTTCTGAGAATCCATATTTTTATTCCTCCTGAAGTTCAATTATCATATAAACCGCTTATGAATGTAGCAGTAACGCCGAAGTCTGGTTACAGATAAAGATTTGCACTTTCGCTTTGACTCCATACTAATAACATGCTATGATAAGTTTAGGTAATTGTTTTTTGTTTCATAAATCTACGCTCATGCAACCTGCCGCATAACAGACATCGCATAAGCGCTGCCAACTTAAAGGATAGAGGGAATCATGCACAAAACCACAACTGCACTAATCACAGATACGAACACCGTGCATACCGCCATGAAAAGCTCAACCTTGAATACCCCCTCAGAGGAATATCCGGTCAAGACTTATGACGATCTATATGTACAGGAAAATTTTGGAACATTGGACTACCCCGTAGATGTTTCTTATTTGGATCTCAGTAAATCCTATATGAACAGAATACGCTGGCACTGGCATGAAGAGATGGAGGTCCTGATTATCAACAATGGATTCGCTGAAGTGTCCACAGATGATGCATCCTATCCATTGCAGCCCGGACAAGGCATTATTATTAATCAGAATGTCATGCACTCCATTCGCTCCATGAACGAAAAGAACTGCACCTTTTATTCTCTTGTCTTTCACCCGGACTTTTTGTTCGGACACAAGAGTAACTATCTGCAGACACAGTTTCTTCTGCCAATCCAGAATTTTCATCTATTTAAAATTCTTGTATTGAACGAATCGAACGCCTGGCATGAGCGCATGCTGGACGCCATCAATGATGCGATTGCCGCCAACGTGACCAAACAATTTGGCTATGAGATTGCCACGAAAGGATATCTCTGCCGTTTCTGGTCCGAGCTGATTGCCCGGCTTCCTAAGCTTGACACAGCACCGCCGCCTCACGTCTCCTTAGACGAGCAGCGAGTAAAGCAAGCCATGCTTTTTATCAGGGAACATCACACGGATTCGATTTCTTTGGAAGAGATTGCCGAAAGTATTCATATCAGCAAGAGCGAATGCTGCCGCTGTTTTTCACGTACTCTTCAGATGACTCCTTTTGAGTATCTGATGAAATACCGCATCTTTGAGGCAGCCAAGAAAATGATTGAACAATCCAGCGATCCAGCATCTATCGCTGACATTGCTATTTCAGTAGGATTTAATAACACAAGCTATTTCAATAAACTATTTAAAAGATTTATGGGATGCACCCCTACATACTATCGTACGCATAAAGCTCTATCTCGTGATACTGTCCAGAGCAATGGACCATTCAGTATCCCTATGATTTGATTGCAGCGTGCAATATTACCGGCATAGACGGCGCAAGCTCAGATTTTTTTCTTACAGATGTCTTCCAGGCAACATTTATCACAGTATGGTTTGGTTCTGGCAGTGCATATTTCTCTTCCGTGCCAAACCAGTCTGTGACAAAAGTCACTGCCTTCTTCTGGTGGGATAATTTTCCACAACGCCATTTCCACTTTCTTCGGTTCCTTAATATCATCCACCAAACCGATTCTGTTACACAGGCGAATACAATGTGTGTCTGTCACGATCGCCGGTTTTCCAAACACATCGCCCATAATCAGGTTTGCGCTCTTTCTCCCGACGCCCGGAAGTTTCAGAAGCTCATCAAAATTATCCGGTACTTTGCCGCCATATTTTTCCTGCAGCATTTTCATGCAAGCGCTGATATCCCGCGCCTTGCTGTTACCCAGGCCACAGGGATGCACAATCTTCTCAATCTCTTCCACTGAAGCCTCCGCCAGCGCTGCCACATCGGGAAAACGCTCATATAATTTCTCCACTACAACATTAACTCTCGCGTCTGTACACTGTGCCGCCAGCCGGACGCTGACCAGCAGCTTCCACGCCTCATCATAATCCAGGGAACACGACGCGTCGGGATATTCTTCTTTCAGACGCTTTATAACTGTAAGTGCCAGTTCTTTCTTCCTCATCTTTATATCCGTTCCTTTCTTATCCTATGTGTTTTCCTGTTGTGTTTGCCTGCACAGATAACATCCGTCTTCGTGTGAATAAATCACACCTACTGCCTGTAAATATGCATATATAATCGTAGTCCCCACGAATGTCATCCCCCGTTTCCTGAGGTCTTCTGATATCATGTCTGACAATGGAGAACTGACCTTATCGTTTTCATAAATTACCTTGCCTTCTGTGTATCCCCACAGATATTTGGAAAAGCTTCCGTACTCTTCCACAATCTTCCTGAAAATCCGGGCGTTATCCACCGCTGCTTTTATCTTACGACGATTGCGGACAATACCTGCATCCTGTCTGAGCACCTCCAATTTCTCCTCATCATAAGCGCAAACTTTCTCAAGATCAAACCCGTCAAAAGCCTTTCGAAAAGACTCCCTCTTATTCAGCACACACTCCCACGACAATCCCGCCTGAAAAGACTCCAGAATAAGCATCTCAAACAATCGGTGGTCATCATGTACCGGCTGTCCCCACTCTTCATCGTGATATCTTATGTACAGCTCATTCTTCGGATTTGCCCATGTGCAACGCATCTTATGATCTGCATATTCCATGTATATCTTTTACTCCTTTATCTATTGTGACAGTCATCACGCCAATGTGAAAGATAACTCCTATTATTTTTCGCCCATCTTTAACAGCTTCGCTGCCTGGTCAGCTGCGATACAAGCATCAATGATTTCCTGGATATCGCCGTTCATTACCTTATCCAGCTTATAGATCGTCAGATTGATCCTGTGATCTGTCACACGTCCCTGAGGGAAATTGTATGTTCTGATTTTCTCCGAACGATCTCCGGTACCGATCTGGCTCCTGCGCATCTCCGCCTCAGCGTCATGGCGCTGTTGCTGTTCCATATCATAAAGTTTCGCCTTCAACAGGGCAAAAGCCTTGGCCTTATTCTGAATCTGAGACTTCTCTGTCTGGCTATATACCACGATACCCGTAGGATAATGTGTCAGACGGACCGCAGAATCCGTGGTATTGACACACTGCCCGCCGTTTCCCGACGCTCTCATAACATCTATTCGTATATCTTTGTCATCGATCACAATGTCGATGTCATCATCAACCTCAGGCATAACCGCTACACTGATTGTAGAAGTGTGAATCCTCCCGCCTGATTCCGTCTCGGGCACACGCTGTACACGATGCACACCGCTCTCATATTTTAAGACAGAATAGGCGCCCTGGCCAGTCACCATGAAGGTTACGCTCTTCATTCCTCCGATACCGATCTCCTCAACCTCCATCGTCTCCACAGTCCATCGCCTGTTCTCCGCATAATGAACATACATGCGATAAATCTCCGCCGCGAACAGAGCGGCCTCGTCGCCACCCGCACCCGCACGTATCTCCACAATCACATTCTTCTCGTCGTTGGGATCCTGAGGAAGCAATAAGATTTTCAGTTCTTTCTCCAGTTCTTCCACACGCTTCTTCGCCACGGAAAGCTCCTCCTTCAGCATTTCGCGCATCTCATCGTCGGACTCACTCTCCAGCATGGAAAGGGAATCCTCTATGTCCTGATTGCATTTCTTGTATTCCTTATAAGCATTCACGATCGGTGTCAGGTTGCTCTGTTCCTTCATCAGTGCCCGGAACCTCTCTTGATTACCCGCTACATCCGGTTCGCTCAGTTCATTCATGATTTCCTCGAATTTTCTCAATAAATCATCCAGTCTGTCAAACATAATTACCTCCAAACATTTATACAAGCACGACGCTTTATTCTCTAAGACATCAAAATACGCCATCCAAGAAAAGTCAACAACCCCGCAGCAAGCTGACGGGGCATCCAACTTGCAGCGAAGCAAAGCTGCGGGGTATATAACCCTCGCGGCAATCGCCAATATGTCCAAACCAACCGAGGTTGGTTTTAAGCAGCCACTTGGCTCGTTGCTCGCGGGAATTAAGTTTCGCCTGAAATATAAGAATCAGTCTGCTCCGGAAAATCCCCAGACTCCCTGCACAACCCTGTCATGTCCCGCATAGTCCTGAAAAACTTCTATCTGCATATAACCAGCCTCCTCCATAAGCCGGGACACATCTTCCCCCTGATCAAATCCTATTTCCAGAAAAAGCATACCGCCACCGGACAGATACGCATCAGCCTGTGCAATTATCCGCCTGTAGAAAAACAATCCATCCTCCCGGCCATCCAACGCCATAAGCGGCTCATGGTCACGCACCTCAGGCATCAATGTTTCTATAACGTTCGTTCTTATATAGGGGGGATTGGACACAATGATATCAAACTTCTCTCTCTGATCCAATTCCTGAAAAAGATCACTCTGCTTAAACATAACACTTGGTTCATCATCCATACCGCGCTGTATTATCCTGCACGCATTCCGCTCCGCAACCTTAAGGGCTTCCGCCGAAAGATCCGTTCCTATTCCCGTGCAACCATTCGAGTAGCGCAGCAGGCTCAGCAAAATACACCCTGAACCGGTGCAAAGATCCAGAATCCGCATACCATCATGAAGATTCCGCAGCACCTCTTCCACTAATATTTCTGTATCCTGTCTTGGCACAAGCACATATTCGTTGACTTCATAAGTCAACCCCATAAACTCCTGCTCGCCCGTAATATACTGCAGTGGAATACGGCTCTTTCTTTGGTCAATAGCTTTGCGATATCGTTCCCCTTCCTCCTCAGAAGTTCCGCGGTCTCTGTGCACCAACAACGTATTCCTGTCCGTTTTACAGCACCACTCGAGAAGAAATCTCGCGTCTATCCCGGCGTCCGGCACATCTGCTTCTTCCAGCTGTCGCCGCCCCCATGTATATAGTTCCCCATAGTTCAGTTTATTATATGACATATGTTATCTTTGTAACTCCAATGCTCTTCACTAATCTGACAGATATCCCAAAGGCTCTTCCTTCCCGAAATTCTCTACGCCTTTGCTTCTTCATCCTCTGCTCTCTCTTCTTTCTGAGCATCGTCTAATTCTTCCTGGTCATCATCGGATTCTTCTGTCTTATCTTCATCCACCAACCAGGAATCATCTACCTCGTATCCAAACGTCTCATACAGATAATTCTTCCAGTCAAAAACTGCTTCCACTGCCGCAATGGCAACCTCCACCATGCTCTCGTCGGGCTCTTTGGTTGTCAGACGCTGCATCCACATACCAGGAGCAGAAATAATTCTGACCAAAATGTTGTTGCTTCTGCCCGCCAGACGGATGATCTCGTAAGAAATTCCTGCAATCACAGGAATCAGAGCAATTCGAATCAGTACCCGGTACACCGGATTCTCCACGCGGATGAAGAAGAACAGCACCACGCTGACCAACATGACAAATAGCAGGAAGCTCGTTCCACATCGCTTATGCTGTTTCGAACTGCGCATTACATTTCTGACTGTCAGGGGGCGTCCTTTTTCTATACAATTAATACATTTATGCTCTGCTCCATGATACATATAAAGACGCCTGATATCTTTCATCAAAGAAATGCTGAGCACATACAGCACGAAAATTGCAATGCGAAGCACCCCTTCGATAATCGCCATAAAAGATGCGCTTCTGATATACTCCGAAAAACGGGAAGTAACAAAATACGGAAGTACCATAAAAATTCCTATGGCAAGCACAACTGAAAAGATCATCACAATCGCGCTGAGCACCTGGTCCGCCTTGTCTTTAAACACCTTGTTGAATGCTTTGTCTGTCACCGTCTCCTTGGCCTCTTCGTCCTCGTAGAAAGCCGCCGAATAGTTCAGACTCCTCATGCCAAGAATCATAGAATCCAAAAACTGGAAAATCCCCCTGACGAAAGGAATGGTCTTCAATTTGCTCTCATGCAGTATTCCTAAATAGTGTTCAACCTCAACCTCGATCTCCCCATTCGGCTTCCTGACCGCAACTGCATACTGCTCTTTATTCTTCATCATGATACCTTCCAGGACTGCCTGTCCGCCAATCCCGGAATATTGTGTTTTCTTTCTTTTACTCATTCTGTATTATCCTCTTTAATTCATAGTAAACAACATAACGAATTTCTGTTCACGGCTCTTGCAGAAACCATATATGGAAGCTTTGGCAAGACCGAAAACGAAATTTCCAATATCGTTGACTATAGAAAAGGGTGAGATAAGCACCTCACCCTTCCTGTACAAAACTTATTTGCTTTCCACACCGTATTTCTTATTGAACTTATCAATACGTCCGCGGGCCTGTGCAGCTTTCTGCTGACCTGTGTAGAATGAATGACACTTGGAACATACCTCTACGTGGATCTCCGGTTTCGTAGAACCCGTCACGAATGTGTTGCCACAGTTACATGTTACGGTTGCCTGATAATATTCAGGATGGATTCCTTCTTTCATCGCTGTAACTAACTCCTTTCTCAACCTTATCGCTCGAAAATCATTACAAAATGGCTCTCATACCACTATTTCTCATCCCATGCCATCGTAAACCAACAGCTTTTACATTGTAGCATAGGACCTCCGGGGATGCAAGTCTTTTCCTGCAAAATCTTACAGGAATCTTACGGGACTTTGCAACAAATACAAAGTCCTGAGCTGAATTATTATAAAAATTTCATTTTCTTAACCATATTCACAAATTCATTATTATTCTTAGTCTTTGCAAACATATCCAGAATCTTCTCCACCGCTTCGTCTGCTTTCATACCGTTAAGCGCTTTACGGATAATATTGATGGCTTCCAACTCATCCGGGGACAGAAGCAGATCCTCTCTTCTGGTGCTGGACTTCGGAATATCAATCGCCGGGAAGACTCTCTTCTCTGACAGCTTGCGATCAAGAACCATTTCCATATTACCGGTTCCTTTAAATTCCTCGTAGATAACGTCATCCATCTTGCTGCCAGTCTCCACCAAAGCCGTTGCAAGAATGGTCAGACTGCCGCCCTCTCTCATATTCCGGGCCGCGCCAAAAATACGCTTGGGCATATGTAGCGCCGCCGGATCCAAACCACCTGACAGAGTACGTCCGCTAGGCGGTACAACCAAGTTGTATGCCCTTGTCAGACGGGTAATGCTGTCCAGAAGAATCACCACATCCCTGCCGTGCTCCACGAGACGTTTCGCACGTTCAATTACCATCTCAGACACTCTCTTATGATGTTCCGGGAGCTCATCAAATGTCGAATAAATCACTTCTACATTAGGGCCCTCGATCGCCTCCTTGATATCCGTCACTTCCTCGGGACGCTCATCGATCAGAAGAATAATCAGGTGTGCATCTGATGTCGTCCTGGTTATAGATTTCGCCACCGACTTTAACAGTGTAGTTTTTCCTGCTTTAGGTGGAGACACAATCATACCTCTCTGCCCCTTGCCGACCGGACTGATCAGATCCATAATACGCATGGCCACGGAGGCGCCCGGCGTCTCCAGCTTCAACCTCTCGTTCGGGAAAATTGGCGTCAGATCTTCGAAGTTTGGTCGGCGCATAGCAATCTCCGGTGGAAAACCGTTGATAGATTTCACATACAAAAGCGCGCTGAATTTCTCATTCTGCGTCTTAACCCTCGTATTTCCCTCTAAAATATCACCTGTTTTTAATCCAAAACGACGAATCTGGCTGGGCGCCACATAGACATCATTCTCACCGGGGAGATAATTCTCACAGCGGATAAATCCGAATCCATCGCTCATAACTTCCAGAATCCCGCTGGCCGTAATGCCACTGTCCAGTTCCGCCGGAAATTTCTCTTCCTCAACATTTTCTTTCTTCGCAGGCACTACGGATTTCACCGCCACATCCTTGCCAGCCGCCTTGTCCCTCTCGTCTTCTGCCAGCATCAATGCCACAATCTCTGCCTTCTTCATAGTTGAAGTGCCTTTGATTCCTCTTGCTTTGGCTATTGCCCTTAAATCAGCAAGTGCAAGCGATTCATATTTTTCTTTCATACATTCCTCCTGTATTTTCATAATTCATCAATATACATTCTTCTGCATATGTTCTTTCGTCTAGGGATTTATAACCTGATATGCCGTCCGAAATGATCTGCCTTGAACTGGCATCTTATTGACTCGGATGCTGTGTTTTGGATACACAATCCTGTGAATTGAATTCATTATACACTACCTTTTTCGAAATAGGAAGCATTTTTTTGATATTGCATGGAAAAAGAAATGACTGTATACTAAAACGTGAAGTTATACTAAGGCGTCAAAGGACGCCGCCTAAGTATAACTAAGTCACGTTTGGAAGA
>CAYXKS010000012.1:10136-15121 GCA_964465725.1 uncultured Bacteroides sp.
ACTAAGTCACGTTTGGAAGAATGCGTAAAGCATGCATTCTTCCCATTTAGGAACCCGGAAATCTTTATATGGTTAACTGCGTGAAGTTGAAGCTATACTAAGGCGTCAAAGGACGCCGCCTAAGTATAACTAAGTCACGTTTGGAAGAATGCGTAAAGCATGCATTCTTCCCATTTAGGAACCTGGAAATAATAAGAACGAGGTATTTATATGACGACGAACGAGAAAGCATTGATGTTGCACGAACAATGGAATGGCAAGCTGGAGACAGTAGCCAAGGCTCCTGTGAAGACGAGGGAGGATCTGGCGCTGGCATATACGCCGGGAGTGGCGGAACCTTGCAAAGTGATCGCTAAAGATAAGGAAGCGGCTTACACTTACACATGGAAGTCCAACACTGTAGCTGTAGTGTCGGACGGAAGCGCAGTGTTGGGACTGGGAAATATTGGCCCACATGCTGCCATGCCCGTTATGGAGGGAAAGGCTGTATTATTTAAAGAATTCGGCGGAGTCAACGCAGTGCCGATCTGCCTTGACACGCAGGATACCGAAGAGATTATCAAGGCTGTGACTTATCTGGCTCCCGGATTCGGAGGAATCAATTTGGAAGATATCAGCGCACCGCGCTGTTTTGAGATCGAGTCGAGGTTAAAAGAAATACTGGATATTCCCGTGTTTCATGATGACCAGCACGGCACGGCTATTGTTGTACTTGCCGGAATCATCAACGCATTAAAAATCGTTGGTAAACAGAAAGAAGATTGCAAGATTGTTGTCAACGGCGCCGGAAGCGCTGGTGTGGCAATCACCAGGCTACTGCTCCGGTATGGGTTCCCCAATATCGTCATGTGCGATAAATCCGGTATTATCGGCAAAAATACCGAAGGGCTTAACTGGATGCAACAGAAAATGGCAGAGATTACCAACTTGAACAACGAGACTGGCTCTCTGGCAGATGCCTTAAAAGGGGCCGATATCTTCATCGGAGTCTCTGCTCCCAATATCGTAACGCCCGATATGGTATCTTCTATGAATCATGATTCCATCCTCTTTGCCATGGCCAATCCTGTGCCGGAAATCATGCCTGATGTTGCTAAAGCTGCCGGTGCCAGGATAGTAGGTACAGGGCGCTCTGACTTTCCGAATCAGGTCAATAATGTAATTGCTTTTCCCGGTATCTTTAAGGGCGCCTTGGAAGGGCGGGCAGTTCAGATAACCGAAGATATGAAGCTGGCCGCCGCACATGCGCTTGCTAATCTGATTCCGGAAGATGAATTGAATGAAGATAACATTCTGCCGGAAGCTTTTAATCCTAAAGCCGCTGAAGCGGTGGCTGAGGCAGTGAAATCGCATATTCGTCTTTAGGCCACGGACCTAATTTACTTTTTGGTACATTATATTGATATGTATTACTTTTGAGCAACGGTCTTCAGAAAATGACACTTAATCAATGGTATGGCAGACCTTACTACTCCTTGGACGCCTTTCTGAAAAAAACATACGGAGAAAAAATCTATAAGATTGCGGTTGACGCGGGCTTTACCTGTCCTAACCGGGACGGTACACTCGGCAGGGACGGCTGCCTTTTCTGCTCTGCGGGCGGCAGCGGAGATTATGCTGTCAAGACATCGGAACATCCTTCCGTCTCAGAGCAGATTCTTGCCGGCATGGCTCTGTTTCACCACAAGCGGATCGGCCAGCGCTTTATCGTCTATTTTCAGGCATATACCAATACTTATGGTTCACCGGCTCATCTTCGGGAAATTTATACGGAGGCATTGAGGAATCCCTCTGTTTCAGGTATTTCCATAGCCACCAGACCGGACTGTATTACAGACAGTATTGTGACTGTATTAGTCAATCTTAGAAAACAATTTCCTGACAAGCATGTCTGGATTGAATTGGGTCTCCAGACAGTACATGAGAAAACCGCTGCTTTTATAAGGCGTGGTTATTCATTGCCTGTATATGACAAATGCGTCAGCTTATTACATCAGGCCCATATTCCTGTCATCACTCACATGATTCTGGGATTGCCCGGTGAGACAGAGGAACATATACTATCTACTGTTGACCATCTAAATCAAATCGGCACCTGGGGCGTAAAGCTGCAGCTTCTCCATGTATTGCGTAACACCGGACTGGAAGAGATTTACCGGCATGGAAACTATACTCCTCTTTCTCAATCCGAGTATATTGATCTGGTCATCGCCTGTCTGGAACGCCTCAATCCTGATATAGTAATACACAGACTGACCGGCGACGGTCCCAAAGACTTACTTCTTGCTCCACTGTGGAGCCTTGATAAGCGCAATGTACTCAACACGCTCCACCACACTATGAAGCTTCGCTCCTCCTTTCAAGGGCGGCTGTACGAAAGGCATTATTCATGAACCACGATCAACTTACTCTCTACAATAAATTACTTGTACTCTATATGCTGAACCGGGTCTCTTTTCCTCTGACACAAGCACAGATCTATGATTTTCTGTTGGAAAGGAATTATGTGAATTTCATGAATCTGCAGCGCGCAATCACTGAACTGGTCGATACCGGTTTCGTGACAGCCCAGTCCAGACATAATCGCACCTATCTTACGATCACCGCTGAGGGACAGGAGACTCTGTCTTTTTTCAAAAATCGTATCGACACTTCCTTTAAGCAGGAAATCGACAATTTTTTTAGCACGAATGAGTACAAACTGCGCAATGAGACCTCTGTCTATGCCGATTACAACAAAGTTATTTCCGGAGAATACGAAGTGCATCTGACGGCGAAAGAAAAGGACGTCACAGTAGTGGAAGTCACTCTGTCCGTCCCCAATGAAGACACCGCCGAAATCGTCTGCTCCAACTGGCAGAAAAAAAATCAGGATATCTATCAATATCTCACAGGGCAGCTATTCTAGACTGCCCGGTATTCATTTATAGTTAACGACATTAGAAATTTCGTTTTCGGCCTTGTAGAGGTTCCGTATATGGCTTCTGCAAGAACCTGAAACAGAAATTTGTTATATCGTTTACTATGCTCTAATGTCTCGAGATAATCTCGCCCCAACTGCCGACCCCTATCACCCTCAGGGCAAAATCTGTATATGCGGCTGATTCCGCTGTGTCCACGTACTTAAAGGCATTGTAGATCGACTTATGTCCGCCGCCCAGAGTGTCAATTCCAAGCGCCAGACCTTGAGCAAGCTCCGCCGGCGCATCCGTCTGTCTGGAAAACAACATACTATCAATATATCTGTTCGCCTCGATAACCTTGTAAGCATACACAAAGGAGGCCGCCTGTAATTCCTGCCCTGCAGAGGAAGTATAGCCCATCTCGCTCAAAATAACATGTCTGACTTCTCCTGAGTCTGTCCTGAATGCCTCCTTCTGCAGATAATCCGTCAACACATGGATGTTCTTGATCGTAATTACCGGCGTTGACTCGGAATTCGATATCTTATTGCCGCCACTCCATGCCTTGGCACTGGTCAGCGGATAATTATACGGGTGTTGAGCCACGCCCCAGTCGATATTGCCACTGGACGAGATATTTCTGTTAAATTCATCCAGAATTTCCTTGGAGCCAAACCCTCCATTCGAATACAGGCTTCTCGCCCACTGCTGATCCAGAGAAATATAAACTCTGGCATTTCCATTGATGCTGAGAATCGCATTGTAGAATACACGAAATGCCTTGGCATACTCCTCCACATAGCTTGCCGTATCCATAGCTTCTATGTAATTCCACTCTTTTCGAGCATTGATCTCATTGCCTATAACCCAGTTCATGACCTTGCCATGTCCTGTACCTGCATAGCGGCTCGCCAAAAAAGAACCCACAGCAGCGATATATTCCGTACCGGCACTGTCTGCGGCATTGAACGCGAAATAAGGAGAGCCTGCACCGCCTGAACGCGCTCTTGGGTGGATCAGGTCCATGTGCCCCGGATTCATATCATTTAAAAGAATAGCAGTTATCGTAATTCCTTTGTTTGTCAGCGTGGAAAAAATATAGTCGTACTCTGCGACCACCTGTCCATTAAAAGCATAATTCCTGCCATTATAACTATAATATACCGTCGGATAAGACGCATGAGTCGTATTGCCCAAAAGTCTGCTCAGCGGAATATTGTAGGCCGCATGTTTTACACCCAAATCATCCAGTTCCGACCCACTCAATTTCTCTGGATCGACCAGCAATCCTTTCTTGGAAGATGTGCTCCCGAAAGAAGGGCTGTACCTGGCAATCACTTCTGGATTCGTAATGTGTCGCGGTCTGCTGATCGCCATGAACTTTCCATCCTTCTTCACAGCCACGACAAATTTTGAAAATAGTCTGGAACTTGCACTATTGTAATTCAAATTAACCGAAAAAGTCAGTTCGACATCTTTCTGATCTTCTACAATATAATCCTCGCCAGATAACGCATTCTCATATATCTTCTCTTCAAACAGATAATAATAACCATCGTCGCTGATGGCGAGTCCTTCCGCCGACATCGTAATATCCACTTTGCCAGTAGACGTGTTGATCACACAGTTTTCTATTTTCGCAAAATCCGCCGCATTTTCCTCCGTCAGCTCAATCTCCGGCGGTCTGTTCTTCACACCTTCCAACACATAACGTGCGGCATCCAGGAGTGCTTTGGGAACACTTTTGCCAGCGTGTTGTTTCACATACTCCTTCTTATGCTGCAACATACTGTATTCCGCCAGCTCCACTGCCTCCGTATGTACCATGGCCTCCACCGCATCGTCAGCAGTTTCAAGCTGAATCCAATAATGGCGTAATCCCAGAAAGGAACCTGATCCCACGAGAAGCAATACGGCAGCGGCAATCCCCACGACCATCCAGATGCGTTTTCGGTCTCCAGGCTTTTTCTTTGCTTCTCCCTCTTCCGTCACATTTATCTCTTCTACTGCAATACTGCTCTCCACGGATTCGCCAACATTTTTCTTTTCCGCTTCAGACTTGTCATTCTCCGCTTTGGCTTT
>CAYXKS010000012.1:15221-24422 GCA_964465725.1 uncultured Bacteroides sp.
GCTTTTTCTGTCCTGGATCTTTCCTTCTCCGCTTTGGTCTCAGCTTTTTCTGCCTTCTTTCTTGCCTTCTCCGCCTTCAGCTGTTCTTTCTGACGTTTCTTCCTGGCTTTGGCTTTCTTTTTATTTTCCGCCACTTTTGCCTTGTCAATCGTCCGTCTTCTCTTCTTTTTCTTTTTGCGAACTGCAGAAGAACCATTATTTCCAACGCTACCTGCAGTCTTCTCCTCTTCTGCGGCAGAAACAGCTCCTTGCTCTGATGTTCGCTCCTTCTCCCGACTTTCCTCCACGATATTCTCGTCACTGTTATTATTTGCTGTCATGGGTTGCCTCTTCCTTTATACGTTTCATATGCTCTCTGATTTTGGCTTCATATCCGTTTCCCGTAGGCTTATAGAACTCTTTTCCATTCAACTCATAGGGCAAATACTGTTGTTCTACATAGTGATTAGGGTAATCATGCGCATACTTATAACCAATTCCCCGCCCCAGCTTCGCCGCCCCCTTGTAGTGAGCGTCCTGCAGATGAGTCGGAATGGACAGATTACCCGTCCGTTTTACTGTCTCAAGCGCTTCAAAAACCGCATTGCATGCAGCATTGCTCTTGGGCGCACACGCTACATAGGATGCCGCCTGGGACAGAATGATCTGCGCTTCCGGCATACCAACTCTCTCCACCGCCAGCGACGCGTTGACCGCCACGCACAGTGCCATAGGATCCGCATTCCCCACATCTTCCGAGGCACATATCATAATGCGCCTGGCTATGAAAGTGACGCTCTCTCCCGCATACAGCATACGGCTCAGATAATAGACCGCCGCATCCGGATCGGACCCCCTCATGCTCTTAATAAAAGCAGAAATCGTGTCATAGTGGCTGTCTCCGGATTTATCATAACGCAATACTCTCTTCTGAATACATTCCTGCGCCACCTCAAGTGTCACATGAATCTTACCATCCTTGCCGCGCTCAGTGGTCATGATCCCCAACTCCACAGCATTCAGCGCATGCCGGGCATCTCCTCCCGACAGTTCTGCCAGGAAATCTACGGCATCTTCTTCAATCACCGCATCATAGGCGCCCATACCCTTATCTTTATCGTACACCGCCCTATGGATTAACTCCTTGACATCCTCGATAGATAGCGGGTGTAATTCAAAGATGGCCGATCGTGAAATCAGCGCTCCATTCACCTCAAAGTAGGGATTCTCCGTAGTCGCCCCGATCAGGATCAAAGTGCCGTCCTCCACAAATGGAAGCAAGTAATCCTGTTGCCCTTTATTAAAGCGATGAATCTCATCAATAAACAGTATGGTTTTCTTTCCATACATGCCCCTTAATTCCTTCGCCTTCGCCACCACCTCTTCCATATCCTTCTTACCGGCTACTGTGGCATTAATCTGCGTAAATTCTGCGCTGGTCGTGTTGGCAATCACCCTGGCAAGCGTAGTCTTCCCCGTTCCCGGCGGCCCATAGAAAATAATCGAGCTGAGCTTGTCCGCCTTGATCGCACGATAAAGCAGCTTATCCTTACCGATAATATGCTGCTGTCCTACCACCTCATCCAATGTAGCCGGCCTCAACCTGGCCGCCAGAGGCGATTCTTTCTCCTGGTTCGTACTCCGCATATATTCAAACAAATCCATAATATAGTCCCTGCATCCTGCTTATGTCCATATCTTGTGGTTCACTGTCAGCACACTCTGTTTTTGCTGCATACTGCCCTTTATCATACCATTTTATGCCGAAAACCGCAACTTCCACTTTATGCAAAAGTTGCGGTCTTAGTAACATTTCAGCCGAGCGCGTCTAACATTATTTAGTAGTGCTAAGGACATCCTTTCGCTCGATTCCAAACGTAGCGATCCCAGGCCGAACTGTTATCGTTCTTAACATTTTAATCAAACAACAGCTCATCCACTGTCACAAACTCATATCCCTGCTCCATTAGTTCGTCTATGATCTGCAGTGCAGCCGTCACAGTGGATTTATACTCATCATGCATCAGAATAATGGAATTCTCCTGGGCTTTGGAAGTAACCTTCTGTACGATATTGGCTACATTATCACTGCACCAGTCCAAAGGATCGATTGTCCACAGCACCGGAAACATATTCAGCTCCTTCTCAAATTTCTTATCCCATGTCCCGTAAGGCGGCCGTACATACTGTACTTCCTGCCCTGTTACTTCCTCGATCACTTCGTTGGTCTGAATCAACTCCTGTTTGAAGGCGTCACTGTTTCTGTTGCTGAGCTGGATATGACTGTAAGTATGGTTTCCAATCAAATGTCCTTCGCTGCTCATTCGTCTGATCACCTCCGGGTACTGCTCCACATGCATTCCCGTTACAAAAAAAGTTGCCTTAACCCCCCGTTCCTTCAATCCGTCCAAAAGTTGCTCTGTATAGTAGGGATGCGGCCCATCATCAAATGTTATGGCTATCTTTTTACTATCCTCCATATAATCAGCAGCAACGGCGGACACTCTGTTAGTCGTAGCAGATGTTATGCATAAGACAAGTGCTATCGTTAAAAGTACACCCGTTTTTATAAATCTGCCTCTTACATGCATCGCATAAACCACCCTTACTCTACATGAATTTTCTACAAATATATATGTGAAGGGGACAATAAAAAGACATTATTTCTGTCGGATGTTTCTATGACTATTTTAGTCAACAGAAAGACATATCTGAAAAGCTTTCGTATAACCCTGTCCATAGTCGCGCTTCAAACGCAATTCTCCGCCATGCATCTGAACGATCTTGTATGCAATGCTGAGTCCCAGACCACTCCCACCGCTAGTACTACGCGCTTTATCTGCTCTGCTGAAAGGCTCGAAAATATGTCTGGCAAACTCCTCATCAATCTCCATACCGTCGTCTGCCACCGTGATCACATAATCTTCCAGTCGAATCAACGCCTTTCCCCCTCTTTTTCCGTATCTGACTGAATTGGTCAATAGATTTGTAATCGCACGCGTCATTTGCACCCTATCCGTCTGATACGGAAAGGAATCATCAGGAATGTCTATAAGAAGAGAAATTTCCTTATCTTCAAAATCTGCATATAATGCAGCGGTGCATTCCCTGAGAAGTTCTCCTAGATCCGTCTCCTCTCTCTGCAATTCAAAGCCGCTGCTGTCCATCTTTACATATTCAAATAGAAGTGTAACCAACTCATTCATTCGTTGGGATTTTGTATAAATAGCATCCAAATATTCCTGTCTTTTTTCCTCCTTCACCATACCGTCTGCCAATGCCTTGCTATAACCACACAACGTTGTGATCGGTGTTTTAATATCATGTGCTATATCAGATAATAAGAGATTCCTCTCGCGGTCATTTTCAAGTCGTTGCGCTTTTTCTTCCTCTATCAGTTCATTGACTTTCTTAGTCACTACCCAATAATAGTAAAATGCACCCACTATCCAAGGTAGCAGACTTACAAATAACATAATCAGCAATATCGCAATCACAATAATTCTCAGAAAGACTCCCCATCTTCCCGTAAATAACGGTGATGTTACAGCTATCCGAAGAGAATCCCCCATCCAGCTACTGATAATTCCCTGCACATATCCCGCCACAGTAGCAGGAAGGAGCGTAGCCAGAGAATACAATAGCATCTGCAATGTAATTGCGACAGGATGTCCCCCTCCGCTGATTGAAATCTGCCAGCTTGATAAAAGCTCTGATACCCTTGGCGTCAATTTACCAAAAATAACGCCGATTATTTCTTCACTGACAAAAATAAAAAATACAATGAGCAGAAATCTTTTGATTAAAAACCATCTTAAGGACTTCTTGACTCCCACTTTGTTGTCATCATCCATTTATGCCTATATCCTCTTCTGTATCTCTTTTTTCACGTTTTTCAAGCCGGTATCCCAACCCCCGTATCGTCTTAATGTATCCTTGACCATCATGTTCTAACTTTGTCCGCAGCTTGGAAATACCAACCATCACGCTATTGTCAGATATCATATACTCCTCTCCCCAGGCGTATTCATAGATCTGTTGTTTCGTAAACACCTTACCCGGTTCTTCCATAAACATTCTCAGAATCTTGAATTCAATGGAAGTCAGCTCGATTATTTCATCCCCTCTATACACCTGGCATGCGTTTAAATCGAGACACAAATCTCCAACTCGCAGTTCGTTCAACCTTCTCTGTATATCAGTCTCTCCTCCCAGAGCATAAAACCGGCGAATACTGGAATTGACTCTTGCCACCGCCTCCAACGGTTCAAAAGGTTTTGCAATATAATCATCAGCTCCCAGGTTCAAGCCTAATATTTTATCAGCATTTGTCCCTTTGGCGGATAACATGATTACCGGTATATTACTCTTCTCCCTTATATTTCGTAACACACGATATCCATCTATCCCCGGCATCATGATATCCAGAATCAATAAATTAGGATTATCCCTTTTTAATTTCTCCATCGTCTCTATGCCGTCAGCCGCCTCCATCACCTCATATCCGGCATTCTCCAAATATAAACGCAGGAGATCTCTGATTTCCGCTTCATCATCCGCTATTAAAATTTTGTAACCCATCTTCACAGCACCCTCCATATTTACACTATATTCTTGCTACTCTTCCGCCGCATTCCCGCTATACTTCTACTGCATTTCTGTCATGCTTGCACCTCATGTCTTTCCAGACACAAACGTTCTGTGAAAAGTACGGTGCAAGTATTAGCGCATACCTGCTGTGCATACCTGCACATATGCAGACAAGCTGCATGGCGCGTGTACGCTCAGCGCAGCAAGTGCGTTGAGCTGTTGCCTTAGGTCTTCTTTTCACACTTGTGCCATATTCCTGCTATTCTTATGTTATGTTTATTGTAAATTACCTTACGCTTACCGTACTTTCCCACAATTAATGTCCACCAATGTCATTACTGAATAATAACTTTTAAAGCTCCTCACTTGGTGCAAAGCCTACGATATAGAGCTGCATTGGTCAAATACTGATACGGGGCTACAAACAAGACATGAAGCGTTCCGCATGTTATTATACTACCTACGTTCCATAGAATAAAAGAAAGGTCCAACACAAACGCATTCCATTTTTCCCCTGCCATCATATCCTTACTTAGCTGCATTACATCTTTATAATACATATCAGGATGCTCAGCCAGGATATATTCAACCATACGATACTGATACTGCTTATAGATTCCGGGAATAATCAGCAGAAAAGACCACAGAAAAATGGATAATTGCGTGTGAAACATAGTTTTTACAACATTTTTATAAGAATGGTCAAAGGCATAGGCAACTTCCTTCACCTCGGCCCGGCCGTCCACGCTCTTAAGCATAAAACGTCCCGCGCCCACAATCACAGGAAATCCAAGAAAAATCTCAAATGCAAGGATCGCTGCCATGCCAAACAAGAATATTACAAAGAATACGACAAAGACAATGATACCAGCCACTATTTTATTCTTTTGGTTCATATTCTGTATTGTCTTATCTACGACCGTCCCAGTAAACTCATCGTTTTCTTCTGTAACGGATGTGATCGAATAATAACTTTCACCAATATTCAAGTTGCCATTCAAAGCTGCATCATCTGCTTCGTCTCCTTCATATGCTGGCGTCTGCTCCTCCACATTCACTGTAGCTGCTCCGTTTGAAGCGGAAGAAAATATATTTCCAACCCAACTCCCTCCCAATACCATAAGAAGCAATGCCACCAATACATTTTTCCAATAATTTCTCTGCAAAGCTTCTCTGGCCTGTTGTTTTAACTCCATTCTTGTCCACATAATCCGTTTTACCCCCCCCCTATTTATCACGGATGTTATTATATTTGTTCCTATTCTTGTATCTTGTCGCTGAAAATTGTCCCTAAATTTATAATTTTAAATTATTTTGATTGCGACAGCTCTGTTTTTGCTGACAGATCAAGAGTATCACCCTCACCTTAAACAAAAAACGGAGAAACCTTAAGCTATTCTTAAAATCACTGCAATCAGTTCTTTAAGTCTATATACTGCATATAAAGTCGCTGGAACGCTTCCTGCTCTGCAAGATTAATACTTGTGATAGATGACAGTCGTTCTTCCATATCTTCTTTCCCTGTTTTCCCATGTAATAAGTCACACCCGATACGATATGCCCCGGCAAGAGAAGTATTCCCTACGGCAACCACCTTATCGTGCATAAATCCTGGAAGAAGACCTATCCTAAAAGCCGCTTCCACATTGAGAAAATATCCAAACCCTCCGGAGAGATAGACCTGTTTAATCTCCGGTTGCCCCATTTTTTTCCATAATATTTCCACTCCAGCGCGCACTGCCGCCTTAGCCATCTGCAAATCTCTGATATCTTTATTACACAAATAGATTGCCGGCTCACCCACACTGATTCCTTCAGAAAAATACGGTTCTTCCAAAAGTCCCGTCTCATCCAGAATCCCACTCTGCAACAGCTTTGCAGTAATAGCAATCATATCACTGCCCACAATCCCCGCTCCTGCCCCACCCTCGAAAGCAGGTCCTGCCGCCGTAGCCGTGACAATCATATTAATACCATCCGTTATCGCCATTTCTCCATTCGTACCCAGATCGATCAAAACCTTAACGCCTCCGTCACACTCCTGTCGGTCTCCAGCGCAAAAGTCCGAACCGCCTGTCGGAAGCATGTCCAATGCATACAATCCCGCTACGATATCTCCTCCCACAAAAGCACTAATTCCAGGTGTAATCCATACCTTGAAGTCCCAGTCTGCGTTTCTATATTCCTGCAAGCCAATTTCTACTGGCGTGAAGGGACTTTTCCCTAAAGATAACACATCATATCCCATGAGGAGATGCTCCATAGTAGTATTTCCTGCAATACACATGCCCCTGATGTGAGTTTTCTTTCTTTTGAACCGCTCAACACCCTTCTCCATTACTTTCAGAACTAGCTGCTGCAGTTTCTCACGTTCTCCTTCACAAGAAGCCTTTATCCGCGAAAGAACATCTGAGCCATAACACCTTTGAGGATTCATTTCACAGTAAGTATCCACGACTCTCCCACAGCCATCTTCCATAAGCTGCATCGCTATAGTCGTTGTCCCCAGATCAACTGCTATTATAGTGTCTGTAACATCCGATGTTCTATTTAAAGCATCTGTTTTGTATTGACTAATACAGTCATTTAATTGTGGCACACCCATCATATCCGAAATAATCTCAATTTCTTTATTCTCTTCAACCGCAAGCCTGATGACACAATCGTCTTTTGGCTTAGACAAGCATGCAAGTCGATATCCCTGTCTTAGTTTTTCCGCCGTTAAAACACTTCTTTCCAATGCTGTAGGCATTGTCGCGCCCTGAATAAACTGCACCAAACATCTTCCGCAATCCCCTCTTCCCCCGCAGAAACTGCCACTGATCAGTCCGTGTTTTAATAGACTTGACATGATTGTCGTTGAAGAATCATGTGTCACTATGACAGATTTTCTCGTCTCTCCATCCGAAATTGTTTTTGTTTTTTCGTGGGTCATAACAATCGTAATTTTTACTTTCATAAGCATATCCTTATTATTAAAATAACGTTCAGTATGGCTGTGCCTAATTACCTTAATGTTTCATGCAGGATAAATTTTCATATACTAGACAAATTGATTCTTCTCACTGTCATAATGATAATCTATGCCCGCCAGCTTTGACTCTATCTCCTTTCTATTCGCATCCAATTCTTCACAAAGAACATCCAGATTGTCATAAAAATCACGCAACTTTAAATTAATAAAGCTAAGTAACATAACAGGGTCTTTTGGAATCATTTATAATACCTCCTTGTGTACACATGTTATTTTATGTTATTCTAAGTATTATTCTAATGCCGTCCTAATGCTGTCCTAATGCTATTCTACCGTTATAATATCATTCTAACTTCATCTCCACTCTATACCTCTTGCCATCACTTACTACTCTTGCCATACTCCCGCAGATTAAAGGCATCATCGGCGGGAGATGTCCGATATCCAGATCCATCATAACAGGTACATGATACTTCTTCAGCATTTCATAAAACGCCTGATATTGATCTATGCCAAATTCTTCAACACCCATGCCAATGCGTGGTCTGCCAATCAGAAAGCCCTTACAGTATTGAAACCATCCGGCATGCTCCATCTGCCACATAGCCCGCCTGATACTCATCAGATTCAGATCACACGACTCTATGAACCATAGAATACCATCATCCTTATACTTCTCTGCAAATTCTGTAACTTTATCATATTTCGTTCCTAACAAATTGACCAGACAATCCATACAGCCGCCCAAAAGTCTGCCCTCAAAATCAATAACGTCCGTTTTATATGTCTCATTTTTCAAAATCTGGCATTTCTTTGCCCTATCCATACTATGTAACTTATTGCAAGCGCCCGCTATACTCTCTATATTAGTCCTGCCGTCCGGCATAACATATTTTATAACAGACGTTTCTGTAAGATTATACGGTTCGCAGGGGTGATCTTCATCCTTCAATGATTCCTTTTCCCATTTGTCATATCCCTGCATCGTCAATTTCTTTCCTTGCAGAAGCTGCATTGCATCTTCCAAAGAGCTGTGCCTCGG
The DNA here is from genome assembly GCA_964465725.1 of uncultured Bacteroides sp. GTDB lineage: Bacteria > Bacillota > Clostridia > Lachnospirales > Lachnospiraceae > UBA3282. Next base: position 23,807 of record CAYXKS010000012.1, read on the forward strand.
CTCCATACCGAACGCAGCGGCACATGGTCCATAAATAGCAGCTGTATCACATAGCGTTGCCAGAAGAAATGTCATATTTGTATTATCTGAATATCCCATATACCATTTAGGTGAAGCCTTTCTAATCTTATCGAAGTTAACATAATCCAAAATCTCACACATTAATTCTCCACCACCGCAAGAAATTATGCAATCACTCGTTGTGTTACAATAATATTCTGTCAATTCTTCCCCGCATTTTCCAGGAGCGCTGCTGATTCCTACTCCGTCAGACGAATAGCAATTCGGTCCTAATTCCAGTGAAAATCCTTCTTTCCGCCATTTCTCTTGTGCCTTCTCAAATCCGCTTTTATAAGGCTCAATCGCGCACCCAAAAGATGGCGCAACAAATGCTATGGTACCTTTCTCCGGCAAAAATTTCGGATATTTCATTTTATTTTCCTCCTTTTTGAAGCATATTTATTGTTTTTTTTAATATAGATTTAATACATTTTTTGATTTTGCATGATTACCTGCATTTTATATATTCCGTATGTTATGATATCGTATTCTTTTTTGTCTTGTCCCTCTCTTCCCTCCTTTATCCCTTTCTTTCTTCTCTCTTTCTTCTCTCTTT
>CAYXKS010000012.1:24522-27822 GCA_964465725.1 uncultured Bacteroides sp.
CCTTCTTTCAGCTTCATTATTTTCCCCACTAATTAAACACACATGTTACATTTCATGTGCATTTATATATACATAAAAAACGGAATCCATCAGAGAAATCTTATTTCTTATTCCAACATATTTTAACATATAATCACCTGATACTCTATAAAAAACCTTTTTTTAATACAACGCGCCTGAGGGGTTGTTATTATTCACGATCAATGTCACCAAGTCAAGCCAATACGCAGCATGTGTTATTGTGTAATTGTCTTGTGGGTCGTCCCAAACGCCGGCACTTAGCGAGGTTTTTTATGAGCTTAGTACCACCTAAGTTTGGAATCGAGCAAAAGCGCATCCTCAAGACAGTTACACAATGACGCATGCGTCCGACTTACCTAAATGAACTTTCACCAGCTATGAACACAAATAAATATAATTTCAAGAGTTATGAACGCCGGAGACAGGGCAAATATAATTTCTTATGTTATGAATACAGGGTTAGTATACTCTCCTGCCTCATAAAATAACAAAAGGTATGTCAAAAAAAACTCTCCCGAAACCCAAAGTCTCGGAAGAGCTTCCCTTGCTTCATAAAACTATTATGCTTTACGCCTTGCTGTTAGCATTCCATTCTCTACTGCTATCAAAATCGTATCCTTACTGTTCACCTTATCCTCCAGAATCAATCTAGCAGATAATGTTTCAACATACTTTTGAATGTAACGCTTCAGCGGTCTGGCTCCATAAACCGGATCATATGCATTTTCGACAATGAACTGCTCCGCCTCCGGTGTAAGCTCAATTCTAAGCTCCCTGTCCTCCAGTCGTCTGTTCAAGTCATCCACGATCAATTGGATAATACCTCCGATATTACCCTTCGTCAGCGGTTTAAAGAGAATCGTCTCATCCAACCGGTTCAAAAATTCAGGCCGGAAGTGATTTCTTAAGTCATTCATGACCATTTTCTCTGCTTCATCAGTGATTGAACCCTGGTCATCAATTCCCTCCAATAGATAATTAGCGCCTATATTTGAAGTCATGATCAGTATAGTATTTTTAAAATCAACCGTTCTTCCTTGCGAATCAGTAATACGGCCGTCATCTAATACCTGCAGTAATACATTGAATACGTCCGGATGCGCTTTTTCTATCTCATCGAACAGGACCACCGAATAAGGCTTCCTTCTGACGGCTTCTGTCAGCTGCCCGCCTTCCTCATATCCCACATATCCGGGAGGCGCTCCGATCAGTCTGGATACAGAATATTTCTCCATATATTCACTCATATCAATACGGACCATATTCGTCTCATCGTCAAACAGAGATGCTGCCAACGCTTTGGCTAACTCTGTCTTACCCACTCCTGTAGGCCCCAGGAAAAGGAAGGAACCAATTGGCTTCGTCGGGTCTTTGATTCCAGCCTTAGAACGAATAATCGCCTCTGTGACCTTCGTCACACCCTCATCCTGACCGATGACACGCTTGTGCAGCTCATCATCCAGATGCAAAGTCTTGTTTCTCTCACTCTCAGTCAGCTTGGACACCGGTATCCCTGTCCAGCGAGAAATAATCTTGGCAATCTCCTCATCAGAAACATTCTCGTGCACAAGGGACAAATCTTTCTGCTTTATTTGTTCCTCCTCGATCTCCAACTGCTGTCTCAAAGCAGGTAATCTTCCATAACTGAGTTCAGCAGCTTTCTCATAATCGCCTTCTCTCTGTGCAACCTGGATCTGATTGTTGATCTCATCAATTTCCTCCCGCATTTTGGACAATTTCTCCACGGAAGCTTTCTCATTCTCCCACTGTGCCATGCGGTTTTTCAATTCTTCTTTCATCTCCGCAAGCTCACGCTGCAAATTTTCAAGACGTTCCCTACTCAGATGGTCGTCTTCTTTTTTCAATGCCGTCTCCTCGATTTCTAACTGCATTACTTTGCGGCGAAGCTCATCCAACTCCGTAGGCATGGAGTCCAGCTCCGTTTTGATCAGCGCGCATGCCTCATCCACCAGGTCTATCGCTTTATCCGGCAAAAATCTGTCTGAGATGTAGCGGTTCGACAGCACCGCTGCACTGACCAGCGCATTGTCCATAATCTTTACACCATGAAAAACTTCATAACGTTCCTTCAAACCGCGCAGGATAGAGATCGTATCCTCCACCGTCGGTTCATCCACCATAACAGGTTGAAAACGCCGTTCCAGTGCAGCATCCTTCTCAATATACTGACGATATTCATCCAGCGTCGTGGCGCCGATGCAGTGAAGTTCTCCCCTGGCCAGCATAGGCTTCAGCATATTACCGGCATCCATGGCGCCGTCCGTCTTGCCCGCGCCCACGATCGTATGCAGCTCATCAATGAAAAGAATGATCTGCCCATCACTGTTTTTCACATCGTCCAGAACAGCTTTCAGCCGTTCTTCGAATTCGCCGCGATATTTTGCTCCTGCAACCAGCGCACCCATATCTAATGCAAAAATCTTCTTATCTTTCAGGCCTTCCGGGACATCACCTCTGACGATACGCTGTGCCAGACCTTCCGCGACCGCCGTCTTTCCGACACCAGGCTCACCGATCAAAACCGGATTATTCTTCGTCTTACGGGAAAGAATGCGAATCACATTGCGGATTTCATTGTCTCTCCCGATAACAGGATCAAGCTTCTGGCTTCTTGCCTTTTCCACCAAATCCTGACCGTACTTCTCCAGAGTATCATAGGTCGCCTCCGGATTGTCGGAGGTAACTCTCTGATTTCCCCGTACTGTGGATAACGCCTGCAGGAAGCGTTCTCTTGTAATACCAAACTCTCTGAATATCTCTTTAATCTCCCTGTTTGGGCTCTTAATCATAGCCAGGAACAAATGCTCCACGGAAACATATTCATCACTCAATGCTTTGGCTTCATCTTCCGCATTGATCAGAACCTTGTTAAGATCCTGTCCAATGTAAACCTGCCCGCCCTGCACCTTAGTGCGCTTGTTCAATCCCTGTTCTACCCGATTGACAAAATATTCCTTTTGAATTTCCATCTTTTCAATCAGCTTCAAGATCAGGCTGTCATCGACGGTAAGCAGGCTGTAAAGTAAATGTTCCTGCTCAATTTCCTGATTTCCGTATTCATAGGCCAGTTTTTCACACTGCTGTACTGCCTGTATGGATTTCTGCGTAAATTTTGTCAGGTTCATACATATTCCTCCTTTTTGATACGATTATTATCTTCATGATATCGCATAGTATATCTCTGCAAGTATCTTGTTTGTTCTATTGACACTATCACAATACAACTAATTGTTAGCACTGTCAAGAGGTGAGTGCTAA
>CAYXKS010000013.1:0-2263 GCA_964465725.1 uncultured Bacteroides sp.
GTCCTTAGAACTACTACATAATGTCAGACGCGTCCGGCTTAACTTAATGACATTGCTTTACAAAGTGTTTACAGATATTATTGCAGCATAGATTAGTTTCTGATAATTTCATTTCCTGCAAAAGTCGATTTTTCAATGCTTTCCGAGATCTTATAATGTCAGGGACTTATTATTCAATATACTATATTATAATGGAATACAGTAGATTAATGATCTGATCCCTGTTTCTGTGTTCATCTGTATCCAATGATACAATCTGACCAAGTCGGTCAATATATTTATCGGCATTGGAATAAATCTTAACGGTTATATTCTTGATTCCTTCCTGTGAAAGCATCTGCTCTAAATGTTTCTCCGCCTTATTGCAGTCACATCTAGCATTTTCTGTCACGCCACAAAGTACGCTTCCCTTCAGCGCCATATGGCTGATCGCAAAATTTTTCTGATACGAGGTGAAATACATATCATAAAATGCTGTAAGCTCTCTGTCATAGACACTCACCCTCTCCCTCAGTGTCTCGCTGCAGCCGGAAGCCCTCAGAAAGACAATAAGGTTCACAAGACTCTTACAGGCAGGTAAGCATCCGAGGACAGCGACTATCGTTAAAAGGTTCTTATTGCTGCCGGTAGTAACATATCCCATTACATATAATCCGATGCTGACGCCGAAGAAAAGCACTGTTCTGATCGCCGCAACTATTCTGTGGTTTGCTATATATCCGTAAGAACCTTTTGGAAGGATTAAATTCTTCATATATAAAACTCCTTGGTATTTATTATTTACGCGAATCTCTGCAACAGATTCTGCACACTCTGCGTTGCCAGATAAAGCATCTTCATCGGAAGTCCGCAGACGGAAACTGATTTTCCGCGCTTACAATCCATGACCGCTTTTGCAACTACGCTTTCTGTTTTCAGCATTGTAAGCCTCTTAAGTGCACTCAAATGCGAACTGTCTCCATAGGCATGTTCCAGAAAAGGAGTATTCACCGGGCCGGGACAGACTGCCATAACACGGATTCCCCGTCCCTGTAATTCTCTGTTGAGCGCTCTGCTTAAAGAATATACGTACGCCTTGGATGCGGCATAGACCGCAAAAGCCGCCTGCGGAAGGAATGCGGCGCCTGATGCAAGCTGTACAATCTTACTTCCTCTTCGCATATAGGGCAGACAGAGTTTCGTCATCCTCGTCAGTGCCACAATATTTAACTGAACCATGTCGGATATCACTTCATCGCTCTGTCCGGCAAAATCTCCATGACTCCCGATTCCGGCACAATTGACCAACACTGTAATCCTTGGGTCTGCGATAGCGAGAATTTCTGCGAATTGTTTCAATTCCTTCTCTTTCGTCACGTCAATGGAAACGACCCGTGTCTTATGCCGCATATTGCGTGCCAGCTCCTCCATCGGTTCTTTTCTTCTGGCAAGCAGCCAGATTTCATCGGTTTTATTCAAACTCTTATCCAACTGTCTTGCAAATTCCATCCCCATACCGGAAGATGCGCCTGTAATGATTGCAATATTCATTTCAGCCTCCCTGCGCTTTTTTACACGCTTATTCCATTTTTACACTCTTCGTAACATTTCTAATGCACATTTCATCTTTGCACTCTTTGTATATTTCTGATGCACATTTTATTTTTTGCACTCTTCATGCATTTCTAATGCACATTTCATTTTTTGCACTCTTCATACATTTCTAATGCACATTTCATTTTTTTCCGCTCTGCGTATGTTTCTTATGTACATTCCGAATTGTCTTTTTTCTGCCGGATTTCCCACTGTTCTTCATTTTATCATATCTGTTGTTACTGCCGGATGCTCCATTTTCAACGGAGCTATCTCCGTCCCTTCTCCGGCCGGTGTCCGTTTTCTTATTGGACTTTTCCATCTTTCTTGGCCGGATCAGGCACTTTTTGTCAAAACCGATCAAATCCTCCCGTCCGCCTTTCATCAGCGCTTCCCTGACCAGATCATAATTATTCGGATTCCGGTACTGGATCAGCGCCCTCTGCATCGCTTTCTCATGGGGATTTCGGCATACGTATACTTTCTTTCCGTTTCTGGGATCGATCCCTGTATAGTACATGACAGTGGATATTGTGGACGGCGTGGGATAGAAATCCTGCACCTGTTCCGGCATATATCCGAGCTCCTTCAGATACTCCGCGAGTTCAATCGCTTCCCTGAGGGTAGAACCCGGATGGGAAGACATCAGGTAGGGGACAAGAAATTGTTTCTTTCCAAGCTGTTCATTGAG
>CAYXKS010000013.1:2363-26881 GCA_964465725.1 uncultured Bacteroides sp.
TCGAAGCAGCTCCAGATAATCCGAATGATCCACTTCCAGATTAGGACAAGGTTCCGGAAAAAGGCACTGCCTGTGTTTGCAGACTCCCTGTGTCATCTGTTTCTGGCAGGAAGGCTGTCTGAAATTCGCTGTCGGACCGCCCACATCGTGGATATAACCTTTGAAATCACGGTCTTTTATCATGATTTTTGCTTCTTTTATAATGGATTCATGGCTCCTGATCTGAATTGTCCTTCCCTGATGAAAAGTCAGTGCACAGAAGTTGCACCCTCCAAAACATCCCCTGTTGCTGACAAGCGAAAACTTGATTTCTGAAATTGCAGGGACGCCGCCCGCCGCTTCATAGGAAGGGTGATAAGTGCGCATATAAGGTAGATCGTAGACGGCATCCATCTCTTCTGTCGTAAGTGGCGGCTGCGGCGGATTCTGTACCACACAGATACCGCCCGGATATTCTTCAATCAGCGTCTTTCCCGTAAAAGGGTCCGTATTGCAATACTGAATCTGAAAGCTCTCCGCGTATCTTTCAGGATTCGACTTCATGGAAGCATAATCCGGCAGTCTGACTCCGTCATAGATGCTATCAATATCCCTTGTCTTATAGACGGTACCAGAAATAAAGGTAATATCCTTTACCGCAATGCCGCTCTCAAGGGCATCCGCGATCTCTACGATGGACTTCTCTCCCATGCCGTAGGATATCAGATCCGCCTGGCTGTCCAGAAGAACAGAACGCTTAAAACTGTCTGACCAGTAATCGTAATGAGCCATTCTCCTCAGGCTGGCCTCAATGCCGCCGATAATCACAGGGATATCCTTATAGACTCTTCGGATCAGGTTTCCATAGACTACCGTGGCGTGGTCCGGCCGTTTGCAGGGTTCGCCGCCCGGCGTGTATGCATCCGTGGGACGATGTTTTCCGGAAACAAAATAATGATTGACCATGGAATCCATATTCCCGGCGGATATCAGAAAGCCCAGCCTGGGCCTGCCAAGAATCGTAATACTTTGTTCATCCTTCCAGTCAGGCTGTGAGATAATCCCTACACTGTACCCATGGGACTGCAAGACTCTGCTGATGATGGCGTGACCGAAGGACGGATGGTCCACATAAGCATCCCCAATCACATAGATGAAGTCCAACTGCTCTATGCCCTGCTCTTCCATATCTCTTTTTGAAATCGGTAAAAAACCCATCTTATAGAATCCCATCCTCCATCAGTTCTCTGAAATCATATGTATAGTAATCTGCCAGTTCCCGCTTTCCGTCTTCCTGGTATTCCGAATACTTGTCATATACGGCACATACTTTCATGCCGGCGGCTTTGCCAGCCTGGATGCCTGGTATGATATCTTCGAAGACAAGGCAGTTTTCGAAGGGAATTTGAAGCTCATTTGCCACTGCCAGATAGATATCCGGCGAGGGTTTGCCTTTTGCCACATCGCATCCTGTCATGATACAGTCAAAGTATTGTTCCAAACCGTGTACCATCACAATATTTTCCACCAGCTCTCTTGAATTGCTGGTGGCGATCCCCAGTTTGATCTTCTTATTCTTACAATATTCCAGAAGCTCCCGCACACCTTCTTTCAGGGGGACCTCATGGGTGTATTTATCCCATGCCATGCGATTCCAATCGTCCTTGATTGTCTCCAGCTTATCAGGGATCCGAAAACGCTCTTTAAAATAGAGGGCGGTTTCGCTGAAGCTCTTCCCCTCAATGCATTGCTGAAGGTTATCAGGCAGGTCAATCCCGAATTTTCCCAAATATTCCACGTCAATACTCTTCCAGACCCACATCGAATCCACAAGAGAGCCGTCCAGGTCAAAGATGACTGCTTCTATCATTTTTTAAACTCTCCACTTCTTCTTTGGTCAGTTTGCGAAAACATCCCCTGGGCAATGTATCATCCAGAGAAATTGTGCCCATACGGATTCTTTTCAAATAGATCACTTCATTTCCCACGGCGTGCAGCATGCGTTTTACCTGGTGGAATTTGCCCTCGGTGATCGTCAGAGTAATCTTCCTGTCATCCAATATGCGCACGGATGCAGGTTCAGCAGGCTTCTTTTCCCCGATATCCACACCCTGCTCCAGCAATGTCTTCTGATGCTCATCGAAATCATGTGCCAGATGACACTCATATTCCTTCTCAACATGCCTTCCGGGCGCCAGCAGGTTATGCGTAAGCGCACCGTCATCGGTGATCAACAACAACCCCTCCGTATCCTTATCCAGTCTTCCCACCGGGAAAAGGGATTTTCTTTCCACACCCTCGAGCAGATCCAGCACTGTCCGATCATGTCTGTCTTTTGTCGCCGACACCACACCTGCAGGCTTATGCAGCAGATAATAAACATTCTTTTCATAGATGCACGGCTGTCCCAGGTAGCAGATTCGGTCCGCCTCTTCGTCTATCTGCTGTTCGGGACGGGATGCCTTACTGTTATTGACCGTCACGAATCCGGCTTTGATGTCTTTTTTGACCTGGCTTCTGGTGCCGAGATTCAAGTCGCACAAAAATTTATCCAAACGCATCATATTGCTAAGCTCGCTCCTGTTCAATCATAGTAAACAACATGTTACTGTTCACAGCTTACGCTGCTCACAGTAACGGCATTTGCGCATATAAGCTGATAATATAAGCTAATATTAACATGCTTTGCGGAATATATATTAATAAAGTTAAACATCCCCGAAGAGAATCCATATATGAAAAAGAAAGACGCCATATATCAGATCTTGTTCACCATGCTCGCCCTCTATCTGATCTTCCTGATGCTCAGATACCCGTCGCTGTCCCTGGAGTATGCCTCCACCGGTTTAAATCTGTGGTTTACCAAAATGGTTCCGACGCTTCTTCCTTTTATGATTCTCTCAGGCATTATGATCCGCATGAACCTGACAGAAAACTTCGTGCGTTTCTTGCATCCGCTCCTGCATCGCATATTCGGCACATCAAAGAACGGTTCCTACACAATCGTAATGGGTTTTCTATGCGGTTTTCCAATGGGCGCCCGTATCGTGGGAGAACTTTACGAGAAAAAGAAACTGTCCCAGGAAGAGAGTTCCTGCCTTTTATATTTCTGCAACAATATCGGCCCCATCTATTTCTTAAGCTATGTGATTCCGACTTTGGCCATTGACAAGCCTCTTATGCCCTTCCTAATCATGTATGGTATTCCTGCGCTCTATGGATTCCTACTTATGCGCATCCGGCCTCTTATCCGGTTTCTTCGGTACCCACGAAATACTTGTTCTCGTAAGCTTTCTGCTTTATCTGGAAACTTTTTTCCCATCGGAAACAGTATCACCCTACCTGCCGCAGCACAGCGGAAGCCTCTTAAAGAAGCAGCCTATTCATCTGAAAAAGTTTCTCTGTTGGCAGCTATCGATTCTTCTGTAGTGTCAGGGCTGATCGGTATTGCCAAGCTAGGCGGATACATGGTCTTTTTCAACCTGCTTAATATTGTCTTTAAACCATTCCATAATCTGAATGCCGATATTCTTAATATATACAGGTGTCTTTTGGAAATCACCAGCGGAATTGACTATTCAGGTCAATCTATTTATTATGCTGTTTTGATCTTATTGCCTTTCGGCGGTTTTTCCTGTATTGCCCAAACTTACAGCATGATACGCCAGACGGATTTGTCCATCCGATCTTATGTTTTCCACAAGACGGTACAGACTGCCATTACTGCGGTATGTTACCTATTATTATACTTATAATATACAATATGCTGCTTTTAGCATTCAGAATTTTTGAATCAATATCATTAAGTCAACAACCCCGCAGCAAGCTAACGGGGCATCCAACTTGCAGCGCAGCAGAGCTGCGGGGTATATGACCCTCGCGGCAGTCGCCAAATGTCTGCAAGCAGCCACTTGGCTCGTTGCTCGCAGGAATTAAGCCAGTACACAGCGTCCGGCTTAATCTAATGGTCCGCCCTTTTTCTTGCCTTTCTTCTACGCCGTCTGTTTCTTCTGCTGCACACAATCAACGCCATGGAAATTACCATTACCAAAACCAACAATGCACATACAACACATACAATAATGAGGAAACTGTCAGCTTCCGGCGCTTCATCTATATTCTTATTTTCTGCAGCCATCTTCTCTGCAATATCACGCTTCGAATTCACAGCCTTCGATATGCTCTCGACAACATCCTTTGCCGCCAGTTCCGCCGCGATCTGCTCCGGAGTCTTATAATCCATGGCCGGCAGGGAAATCACATTGCTGGTCGTGCACAAATCATAGCCATTATAACCATTTATTACGATACGTGGGATTACGCGGGACGGAACCTTCATCACAAAACTGAATGTATCCGATGACCTGTCCGGCCATCTTTGCAGTTCGGAAAAATGTTCTCCGTCGTCATAACTGTATGTGTAATATAACATACCGCTATCATAATCAGCCGCCGAAACCTGTACCGTCACCTCCCCGTTGTCTGCATTCTGATCAAGCACCTCTATCGTACAGTACTCTGGCTCTGACTGGTCCGGCGCCATCACGCCGTCTGGTATCTCCACTGTCAAATTCTGATAATTACTGTAATCTACACCCAGCGCCTCCGATTTCAAATTGAAATATCTGGCAACAGCAGTGGCATCCAGCCTACCGAATTCTTTTAGTTTCTCGTCATGATCGTAGAATGGCATATCATTCTTCTGGTCCAGATGGCAGTGCTCTATAATGACACAGGGAATCTCTTTTTCCACAGACCGGCGGATGATCCCATAATAATCACCGCCTCTGTTATTCAGCCTTGTCTTGATTCCCCGGGAATACAATCCCAGTTCCTGAAGCATATCCATCTCCACGCTGGCGAACGCATATCCCTTGCTGTAATTCTCACCGAACGCCGATACCCAGCACTCCGCGCCAAATAGCGTATGATGTTCCGACATATTGAAATGCAGACAGAACAGGAAATCCGCATCGACGCTCTTGGCATAATCACAGCGCTCTTCCAACGACAGTTCCTGATCGGCTGTTCTGGTCAAGTATACCGTAACACCCTCATATTTTTCCAATTCCTCTTTCATGGCTTTTGCCACAATTAAGGTCATTTCTTTTTCAACATACTCTTCGTATTCGCCGCCAAGATTCTCGCCACCATGTCCCGGATCTATCACAACGCATATTGAGTCACTGTGTCCCCCATCCGGATCTGATTCTGTCTCCGTCTCGGATTCGCTTACTGGTCCGTTATTCACTTGTTGGTCTGTTCCTTCTTTCGATTCATATTCAGTTTCAGAATCATCAGGATTCGACGTCAATGACTCTTCCTCGTTATCAGCACTGGATTCTGTGTCATTTCCATCTTTTTCTTCCGCCCGGACAGTGCTCATACTCATCATCTTCCCAATGTTGCTGACACTATTCTCTGCAATATTATCTTTACAGTATAAAATCATCCCTGACATAAAAAATATCAGCGAAATCCGACATGTTATATTGATAAGTTTAACGGTCTCTCTTCTCAATCCATTCAATCCTGTTCCGAAAAAAAGAGTCTGCCCTGTGGCAAACTCTGTCAGTCAACAACCCCGCAGCAAGATGACGGAGCATCCATTAGAAACTATTAAGAACTAACTTTGCATATGACGCAGGAAAATCTTTCTATGCAAGGCGGAGGAATGAGCGTACGGGGGTACGCTCATTGACGGCGTTATGTGCCGTGGCACATGTCTTACAGGAGCCATACATGGAAGCCTCTGCAAGGCAGAAAACAAAACTCCAATGCCGTTTACTATAAAAAATTACTACATTAAATTCAATTCGGCTGGTTCGCTCTCACCCTCGGCCTCTTTCAGCATCTGCTCTACTTCTATTGGATGCAATTCAGCCCGGTTCGCCTTAACCGTCTCATTATAACTGTTGATTGTATTATAGAAACTCTCATAGTGCTCAGTCGTCGTCGTCAGAGTGGCCGTCATCGCGCTTTCCAGATTGGCAAGCATTTCATCCAGATACTGCATGGCAGAAGTCCGGACGCCATTGGCCTCCAGAGTAGCGTTGTTGAGAATTTCCTGTGCCTGCGCTGTCGCCATTCTTACAACTTCATTCGCCTGTGCGTATGCCTGTTGCATGATCTCATGCTCATTGATCAATTCTGTAGTCTGGACAGTCGCATCCTTAATCAGTGCTTCCGCCTTCGCACGCGCATCGTTTAAGATCGCTTCCTTATTAGTGATGATCTTCTGATAACGCTTGATCTCATCAGGGGTCTTCATGCGAAGTTCCCGCAGAAGTTCATCAATTTCTTCCTTATTCACGATTATATTCGTCTTGGACAAAGGCTGATATTTACAGCCATCAATGTAATCTTCAATCTCGTCGATAAGTTGTTCGATTCTGCTACTCATCATTATCCCCATTCTAAAACATTCATTGGACACATAGCCTTATTCTGTTCTCTCATGTCCGTACTTCTCATATATCAATTTCGCTACAAAATCCGGTACACATTGAGATATATCACCATTAAAACTGGCAAATTCCTTGACTGTGGAGGAACTCAAATATGCATATTCCAGACTGGTAGTCAGAAACACCGTATCAAGATCGCCCCCGGAAAATTTCCTGTTCGTCTGTGCGATCTGCAATTCATACTCAAAATCCGTAAAAGCGCGAAGCCCTCTGATCGCCACGTGTATATTCTTCTCCCTGGCATAATCAATCAACAATCCGCTGAAAGAATCCACTATCACATTGGGTATATCCTTTGTCGCTTCCTCTAACATCTTAACACGTTCTTCCACAGAAAACAATGGAGTCTTTGTTTTATTATTCAACACGCTTACTGTCAATTCATCAAAAATCTCGGCCGCCCGCCTGATAATATCCAAATGCCCATATGTAACGGGATCAAAACTTCCCGGATAAATTGCTGCTTTCATAATAAACCTCCGTCCTGCATTGTCTTTCCTCTATGCTATTCAATGTTCTTCCATATTGCAGCTGGTTTTATATCATTTGAATACAAGCGGAAATTATTCCCACTTTTGGCATTATAAATCACTTTTCTAAAAATGTCTTTAATTTTTTGAAAATTTTTTGAAAAGATAAATGTTAATCGTGAATAGTAACTGTTAATCATTCTGTTTGCAGAACACATGTTTATTCGTCTTGTAGCATTTCTCTTTTGTTATATAATATCCCATATCCTCCAAATAAGAAAAGTCCGTGTCAAGAGCGGCTTCTATCACAATCAGCGTGTTTGCAGTCACATAGGGCAGATTCGGAAGCTGCTGCAAAACCTGTTGCTCATATTCACTGTGATATGGTGGATCCATAAAGATAACATCCGCCTCTTTCTCGTGAATTCCCGGCAGCGCGCTCAAAACATCCTGACGAAGAACCGTCGCCCGGTCCGTAAATCTGGTGAACTGCAGATTCTCTGTGATGCAGGTAATCGCATTCCTGTTATTCTCCACAAAATAGGCATGTCTCGCCCCTCTGCTTAACGCCTCGATCCCGATTCCACCGCTGCCGCTGTACAGATCGATAAATACGGCGTCCGCCAGATAAGGCTGCAGCATATTAAACAATGTCTCCTTGATTCTGTCCGTAGTCGGTCTGGTATCCATTCCCTCCGGCGTCTTCAGACGCAAGCTTCTCGCCGTTCCCGCAATTACTCTCATTCTTACCTCCAGGTATTTCTTACCTTCTTAATTTTTCATAATCTTCTTATCTCATATCCTTTATGCCTCTTAATTAGTCCAGTACATAATGTCAGACGCGTCCGGTTTGAACCTTTCTTTTACCCTCTTATCCGGACTCCCTTGCCATCCCGTTTGCCCAGTTTGATCTTGTTCAGTTCAATTTCCTTACCGTTATACTCAATCGTTTGTTCCACCGCATTGCGTGTATAGTAGACGGCCTCCAGACTGTCCTTCGCACCCAACTTCATGCCCCGGACACCGATTGCTCCCTTCTTTTTCTCCGGTATCTCCTCTATCGGGAAACGCAGAAAATATCCTTCCGCAGATTGCAGTACGATATTGCGCTGCTCTTTCAATGTCACAACGCTTACCACTTCATCGTCCTCCGCCAGTTTGGTGGCGGCTACCGTCCGTTTGGCCACATCGAATTCGCCTCCGTCCACAATCTTCAACATCGCCTGCTTTGTTGCAAAAATAACCCGATAAAGATTCAGGTCGCTCTGGCTCGCAACATATAGGATATTTTCTTTGGAGGAGTCGAAATTACTGATATTATCTACGGGTATTCCCTTATCGCGGAATTTACCCATGGGTAGATCCATGACTTTCAGGGTATGCAGCTGCCCTGTGTTCGTAAACAGACACACTTTGCCGGTATTCTTGCAGAGAAAGGCATACTTGTTCTCACTGTCTGCGGCCTCTTTGTTCCGCTCATAAGTCGTCGTATCGATTGTTCTGGCATAGCCGAAGCGATCCATCAGGAAGACGATATCCATCTCCTCCACCTTCTTCTCCACATAGACTGCCTCACTGGCCTGCGTGATCACTGTTCGCCTGCTGCGACGATATTCGTCTTTGATCTCATCCAGCTCGTTGATAATGACCTGCGCCATGGAATCTTTTCTGTCCAGAATATCCTCGTAACGGTAAATATTCGCCATAGTGTCTTCGTGCTCATTAATCAAAGCTTCGATCTCCAGGCCGATCAGTTTATATAACCTCATGTCCAGAATGGCATTGGCCTGTTTCTCCGTAAACATCAGCTGGGCAGCCATAATCTTGGATTCTTTGGATTTGAACTTGATTCCGTCAATCTTTCCTTCGATCAGACATGCCTTGGCCATAGCTCTGTCCTTGGAACCGCGCAGGATCTCTATAATCAAGTCGATCACATTGCACGCCTTGATCAGACCTTCCTGGATTTCCTTGCGCTCTAACTCTTTGGCCAGCAGATTCGTATATTTTCTGGTAGTAACCTCGTACTGGAACTTCACACACTCGCTGATAACCTGCTTTAATCCCATCGTCTCCGGCCTTCCGTCAGCGATTGCCAGTATATTCACGCCGAAAGTATCTTCCAGACGGGTTTTCTTATAGAGCAGATTCTTGAAATTCTCCACATCGGCATCTTTGCGAAGCTCAATGACGATGCGGATTCCTTCCTTGGAAGACTGGTTGGTGATGTCCACGATATCCTGGGTCTTCTTTGTCTCTGCCAGAGCTGCCACATCCATAAGGAACTTGGCGATCCCCGAACCGATCATAGTGTAGGGAATTTCCGTGATGACCAGATTGGTTTTTCCGCCTTTTGCTTTCTCCACTTCGACCTTCCCACGAATCTTGATTTTTCCCGTTCCGGTCTCATAAATATCCAGCAGCTCGTCTTTATTGATCACAATGCCGCCGGTAGGGAAATCAGGCCCCTTTATATAACGCATCAGTTCCCGTGTGGTAATATTTTCATCCAACATATATGCTTTGGTTGCATCGATTACTTCCGCCAGATTGTGAGGCGGCGTACTGGTCGCCATACCGACTGCAATTCCCTCCGAGCCGTTGACCAGCAGATTGGGGATTTTCACCGGCAGCACACTTGGCTCTTTCTCTGTGGCGTCAAAGTTCGGCAGAAAATCCACCACATCCTTGTCTAAATCCGCCAGAAATGCTTCCTGTGTGATCTTCTCAAGCCTGGCTTCCGTGTATCGCATGGCAGCGGCGCCGTCACCCTCAATATTGCCGAAATTACCATGTCCGTCCACGAGCGGAAGCCCCTTCTTAAAATCCTGCGACATGACAACCAGCGCCTCATAGATGGAACTGTCTCCGTGCGGATGGTATTTACCCATGGTATCTCCCACGATACGCGCCGATTTACGGTAGGGCCTGTCATAGCGTATCCCCAGCTCGTACATATCGTACAGCGTCCGTCTCTGCACCGGCTTCAGACCATCCCGGACATCCGGCAATGCTCTCGCAACAATAACGCTCATGGCATAATCAATAAAAGACTTCTGCATTACCTCGGAATATTCTGTCTTAATGATTCTATCGTTCACACTCATATTTGTACCTCATGTCTTTCCAGACACAAGCCCTCCTTTTAGAAATTCTAAACGTCCAGTTCCGCATCCTGCGCGTGTCGGTATATAAATTCCTTGCGTGGAAGCACTTCCGTTCCCATCAGCATTTCCGTCACTTCCGTTGCCATGCGGGCGTCTTCGATCTCCACCAGCTTCAGCAGTCTCGTATCCGGATCCAGGGTTGTCTCCCACAACTGCTGTGCATCCATCTCACCCAAACCTTTATACCTTTGCAGCGTAAATGGACCTTTATGTTTCTTGCGGTATTTCTCCAGCGCCTTATCATCATAGAGATATTCCTCTGCGCCTTTGGAGGGCATAACCTTATAGAGCGGTGGCATGGCGATATATACGTGTCCCTCATAGATCAGCTCCGGCATAAATCGATAAAAGAGCGTCAAAAGCAGTGTTGAGATGTGCTCACCGTCCACATCCGCATCTGCCATAATAATGATCTTGTCATAACGCAGTTTACTGATGTCGAAATCATTGCCATAACCTTCCGAAAAGCCACAGCCGAAAGCGTTAATCATCGTCTTGATCTCTGCATTGGCGAGAATCTTGTCGATGCTGGCTTTCTCCACATTCAGAATCTTGCCGCGGATCGGCAGAATGGCCTGATACATGCGGTTGCGCGCTGTCTTGGCACTGCCTCCCGCAGAATCTCCCTCGACAATGAAAATCTCGCATTTGGAAGCGTCTTTGGACTCACAGTTGGCCAGCTTGCCGTTTGAGTCAAAAGAAAATTTCTGTTTGGTGAGAAGATTCGTCTTGGCCTTCTCCTCTGTCTTTCGGATTTTCGCCGCTTTTTCAGCACACCCAATGATACTCTTCAGGGTTTCCAGATTACGGTCGAAGTAACGCACGATTTCATCTCCCGTTACCTTGCTCACGACCTTCGCTGCATCCTGATTATCCAGCTTGGTTTTCGTCTGTCCTTCAAAGCGGGGATCGGGATGCTTGATAGATACCACGGCAGTCATGCCGTTACGGACGTCCGCACCGGTAAAATTGACATCTTTTTCTTTTAAAATATTGAGACCTCGTGCATAAGTATTGATCACATTCGTGAACATGGTCTTAAAACCGGTCAGATGCGTGCCGCCCTCCGCATTATAGATATTGTTACAGAAGCCAAGCACATTTTCATGAAATTCATTCACATACTGCAGCGCCACTTCGACCGTAATCCCTTCCGATTCTCCTTTGTAGTAGATCACGTCGTGGATTGCTTCCTTGGATTTGTTCATATCCTTGATAAAGCCGATAATTCCCTCGGGTTCATGATACTCAACATGCTCTGTTTCCTCCTTCCGCTTATCCTCATAGATAATTGTCAGTTCCGGATTCAGATAGGCCGTTTCATGAAGACGGCTCTTGACTTCATCCTCCTTGAATCTTGTCCGGTCAAATATGGTATCATCCGGCAGGAAATTAATGGTAGTTCCGGATTCCCTGGTCTTTCCGACTACAGGCAGAAGTCCGTCCTTTAACTCCAAGGTGGGAATCCCACGCTCGTAATGGTCTTCATAAATATATCCGCCTGTTTTCACAGTCACATGCATATGTGCCGACAGTGCATTCACGACAGAAGAACCCACGCCATGCAGACCGCCGCTTGTCTTGTATGCGTCGTTGTCAAACTTACCGCCCGCATGGAGAGTCGTAAACACGAGCCGTTCCGCACTGATGCCTTTCTCATGCATTCCCACCGGAATGCCGCGCCCGTTGTCAGAAACCGTTGCCGAGCCATCCGCCTCCAGCGTCACATGAATGGTAGAACAGAATCCCGCAAGATGCTCATCCACCGCATTGTCCATAATCTCATAGATCAAGTGATTCAGGCCCTTCGTGGAAACACTTCCGATATACATGCCAGGCCGGACACGAACCGCCTCGAGCCCTTCCAGAACCGTAATGCTGGAGGCATCATAGTTATTTGCTGCACTTGTTTTCGACATATTGTATTACCCCTTATTGCTTTAAGTTTATTATGATTACTTTCACTTATTTCCACTGGCGATGATCTCGCATTTCTCATCCGGGAGATATTCTCTGATCATATCCTCAAGCTGCTCATAGTCGATCGGCTTCGACAGGTAATCTGTAAAGCCTTCACTCAGATATTCTTCCTTTGCACCGATAACTGCATTTGCCGTAAGCGCAATGACAACAGACGGATTCTGTATAAAACAGTCCATCTTCTGCATCTGATGCAGCGTGACAACCCCGTCCATCACAGGCATCATATGATCCAGCAGAATAATATCATAATGCTGCTTGCTGACTTTGTCCAGACATTCCTGTCCACTCATGGCAGAATCAAACTGAACCTTCAGACGTTTTAATAATCCCTTCGCCACGGTAATATTGACCCGGTTATCATCCACAGTCAATATATTAGCCTGCGGCGCGATAAAATGTTCATGTGTGCTTTTCTTTTCCGTAAGCTGCTGCAATTTCTGCTTATAATCCCCCAGAAGACCGGTTCCCGTCACTCGCTGCGGAATCAAAAAGGCAAAGACACTGCCCTCACCGTACACACTCTCAACACTCAGACTGCCACCCATCCGGTCAATCAATTTCTTCGTGATATTTAGCCCAAGCCCTGTACCTTCTATATTCTTGTTATTCGGCCTGTCCAATCTGGTAAATGGGGTAAAAAGCGTAGATAACTTATCTTCTTCTATACCGATTCCCGTATCCGACACAGCGACCCGCAGATCGATCATATCCTCTTCACGACGCACAAAATCCACCTTGAGCGTTACCCTGCCAACTTTGGTATACTTGATTGAATTGGTCAGAAAATTGATAATACACTGCTTAATCCTCTTGTCATCCCCATGAAGCATTTCCGGAAGAAGAGGATCTGCCTGTATATGCAGGGCAAGACTGCGCTCTTCTGCCCTCATAGTCACCATATTTTCAATATCGATAAGAAGTCTTCCAAGGGAATAATCATTCTCTACTATTTCCATCTGACCGGATTCTATTTTGGACAGATCCAGAATGTCATTGATAATAGACAGAAGCGCGCTGCCCGCGTCACGGATATTCAACGCGTATTCCTTGATTGTATTTGAGCCAGACTCCCGCAGGATCATCTCGTTCATACCCAATATTGCATTGATCGGTGTCCGTATTTCATGGGACATATGGGCGAGGAAAATACTCTTGGCTTCATTGGCACGCTCTGCTTCCTCTTTCAACTCGATCAACTGCTTTGTATACAGATAATTCTTCGTTGTATCCCGGATTTGATAGAGCACGCCTGCCATACGCCTGTTGTCATCATATATTTCTCTTGACAGCCATCGATAGTACTTGTCCTCTGAATTGAATCCGTCTTTATGTGCCTCCAGGAAACGGAAAACTTTATCTTCGATCATTTTGTGATCCTTCCAATTAATACCCGGAAATATCCTGGATGTTTCACAATTTAAGTAAATGACTTCCCTGTTATGGTCCGTAACCAATATACCTTCTTCTATGTTATCAACGACTCTGTCCTTGGCAGTTTTAACCGTATCAAACAGACGATACCGGTACATGATTAGCACCAGAAAAGATTCTGAGATCATCATTGACATCGGATATATATCATAATATCCGAACAATCCGGCCATCCGCAGGAGCCAGAGAAGGACAGGATTCAAAACAGCCAGAAAAATGAAAAACTGTTCCGGATGTTTCTCACTCTTTCGTTTCAAAACGGGCTCCAGTGCAATGAGCATGATCAGGACTCCAAGTACCATAGTTGTCACGATCCACCAGTAATACACAGGTCCGGGCACAATCGACCACAGATAATGCCCGTTCTGCATGACTCGGTTGATTTCCAGATAAAACAATTTGTTATAATCCATTGTAAAGACCAGGATGAAAATAAGGAAATGATCCACTGCATAAAACCATTTGATTCTTCTGATGTGCCGGATTTTCAGATGTCTGCTGTACAGACATGCAAAAGACAGAAAGCAGAACAACCCCATCGTGGTTCCGATATATTCCAGCTTGATTGAAATGCGTACCGCCTCAAGGCTGACGCTCTGCAGTTCGAGAAAATATCCTGTCATATCAAGAAAAGTGCATATAGTTCCTACAAGCAGGATCTTCTGTTGTACAGAATGCTTTGCCATACCGACAAGCAGAATCATGACGAAGCATATCAGCATACCTATTCCATGTATTGCTATCATTGTACTCATAATGAACTCCATGTCCCGGGAAAATGTGACATTTCAAAAATTTACTGTATCAGGCCGTAAATGCGCAGACCTGTCTGAACTGTTACCAGCTAATGCACATTTCGGCATGAATAATAATGACATCTACATTATAGCGGACAAAAT
The DNA here is from genome assembly GCA_964465725.1 of uncultured Bacteroides sp. Classification (GTDB taxonomy): domain Bacteria; phylum Bacillota; class Clostridia; order Lachnospirales; family Lachnospiraceae; genus UBA3282. Next base: position 16,760 of record CAYXKS010000013.1, read on the forward strand.
GAACCGAAACAAGTGTTACTTCTCGTTCACTTCGTATAGATATTCCCGGCCACGTTTTCCCACCCGTGACAGCAGTTCCATATAGGTGAGCAGAGGCAGTGTCACGCCTGACAGCTCCCTGTGAATACCCGCCGCCTGTGCAAATTCCTTCACTGTGAAAGGTTCCTCCAATTCATAGGGAACCAGCTGCAGGAAATCCTCCCTACGGTCGATTCGTACTTCATCATGCAGGGCAAGAGGCATTCTGTCATACCGGCTGGAGCCTCTCTTCCGGTTCTTGCTCCATCCGTTCAGCAGTCTGTACTCGTCCATATCCAGAAGCGGAAATGCAAAGGAAAGATTAGGATGCAGCAGATACTGCCTGATCTTGTAAAGCTCCGGAAAAGCATGATATACATTCCCCGTAACAGGAGATTTGTGTTTCCCTGAAAGCTCACCTGTCTCCTCTTCCATCCAAATTACCCACTTATAATGTGGAATCGGCAGAACAACAGTGACCTGATACAACGGCAAAAATGCCGCCAGCTTCGACCGCAGCCTGTTGAAATTGCCGTTCTGAATCTCTATAATATGCCCGTCTGCATAGATATCAGCGATATAGCCCTCGACGGGTACCTCGTGGCAATCTTCATCCGGCTCATAATAGAGCTTCATCACCGCATGAACCGTCTTCTCCTGCAGCGTACCGAAACCATGAGGATCATTCTGTTTTAAAAGTACTTTGAGTTTCGCCTGTTCAAAGGCTTCCTTGTCTAAAATATTCAAGATTTATATTCCTTATTCATGTTTGTGAGCTCTGCCTTATATAGTATAGCAGAAATTACAAATTCGAACAAGTGTTTTGTCGCTTCGATATGAAAAATTCGATGTGTATAATAAAAAGGTGTAAAGCCTTAATAATTCAATAGACTTTACACCCCGTATTGTAAATTGTGCAAGAAAAATTTGATTAACTCATCTCTTTATTATTAGCAAGTATATTTTTTTTGCGTAGTTTAAGTTTCTCCTTTTCATTTTCGTCTGTTTCTTTATCTATCAGCTCGTCGACGAAATTTAACAGAGCATTATATACTTCAAACTGCTGATCACTCATACCCATATAATCACCTGCTTTCAAATTATAGCTTGTACTTATTGTTACAATGAAAGTATATCACAGCTTGGCTTCAAAGTCTATTCAATTATAATTTGCCATTATAATTTCCTTGTATTCCTGTCCCCATGCAAGATGCGCTCCTGATCGGAGGCACTCAGCGACGTTAGTCTTCCGGTGCGATCATAATAGGTAAGAAGGGAAGAATTCCTGGCGATTGTCCTCTGCCCGTTATCTGTCAGCAGATTAATCACCTGCTCCAGATTGCCGGAGCGCAGATATTTCTGGATTTCCCTGTCTGTATCCATCCTGCTTGCCGTAAACTGCCGACCTCTGTTTTCCTGCATATCCGGATTCCGAACTTTTTCCACCTGCAGATCATTGTACGAGTTTCCCTGTATGTTATTAAACGAATTTCCTGTCATGTGAAGCGCTGTCTTATTATCCATAGTGCTTCCAGGAAAATCCGCTTTCTCTGCTTCCAAAGGATTTATATCCAGATATTCCTCAGACAGCCTGTCTGTTTCCTCAATCGGAACTTCCTCAGTGGGCAGCACTTCTTCCTTTGGCACGGGATCATTCCATATTTTATCGAGAAGCCCCTTAAAAGACTGTATGAATGCAGCAGCCCATGAGCGGACAGTCTCAAGCAGAGCGGAGAACGTATTTTCCCGGCCTGTCGGATTATTCCTTTGACCCTCTCCGGAGAGTTCCAGTTTAACACCACCCTGCACCACTGTGCGTGCACCGTTTCCGGCAAGATTATTCCCCATCTCCTCTTTGGATATTTTCTTCTTGCCTTCGTCCTCATCCTTTTCATCTTCTGTGCGCTGATAGTCCAGACTGAACTTTTCGCCGTTTCCTGTCATCTCTGATGAAGTTGGCATGCTCAGTTTCTTATAATCATAATAATCGTTTCCGTCTACTCTGTTGATCATAATATTATCTTCCTGCTGGTATTCAGCTTCAATGTCATTAATTTAAGCAAATACACAATGATATGCGCGTCCGGCCTAACTTAATGACATTTAAAACACCTCTCGGCTTATCAACCGTGAATAGTAACCATAAAATTCTTATGCTCATAGTAACATGGAATCATATAATTTACAACGATAATAAAACATGAAAGAACCCATTTCTATGGATAATGGTCAAGTACATTTATGATGATTTTTTTGAGTGCCAATAAAACTTGGCAAAACATATTGACAATAAAACTTGGCTATGGTATCGTAGATTTGCTAACAAAACTTGGCAAAGGATGATGATCATGGACAAAGAAGAAATATTACGCAAAAGCAGGAATGAAAATCAAAACAGGGATATTTATGAACTCGAAGTAATAAATAAGGCGCAGCGAATAGGAGGCTTAACCGCCCTTTTTGTGACGCTTGCCCTGATGATAATCGACCGTTTGATATTCGATGTCACAAATTACGGATACTTTCTTGTTATCGAATCTGCTGTAATGGGCTTGTGGATTTATAAGGCCGTGAAAATGAGAAAAAGACACGAAATACTTTTAGCAGTTCTTTGGACAGTACTTGTAATTTATGCAGCAGTAATGGCTATGCTGGATCTTATCGGGTGACATTATGAACGATGAATTAGTATTAAAAAACAGGTTAAAAGAAGCCAGAAGTGAACAAAAATTATCTCAGGCGGCTTTGGCAGAAATGGTAGGCGTATCAAGAAATACTATTAGCTCGATTGAAACTGGGCAGTTCAATCCAACGGCAAAGCTGGCACTTGTCCTATGTATTGCACTTGACAAAAAATTCGAAGAATTATTTTACTTTGATTAGACAGATTATGCAGAAATTCATGTGTCTTCTGCCCCGATCAATACCTTTTTTCACAAAATCATGATAAAAATGTTCCGGTTCTTCATCTGCAACTAAAATTCTTCTTCAGTTCACGGTTTTCCTTATACTCTTCCTGCTATTTGTGATATTGCACAATACAAGATTTAGATACTATTTGGCGGCAGAAGCCTCTTTATATACTATATCCTGATACAAGACTGGTAATTAGCGATATTACATTTATTTTTTTCTACAGGAGATTTCCCGGAAATATTTGTATTGCCATTCTTTATATGATATATATAGTATAAACAGTCTTGATACTTCATTTAAATCTTATTCTTTCGGACAACATTCACGTTGTTCGCTCTGACGAAAGGCATATCTTATGAATCATACAGATGACAAATCTCTTCACCCTTCATCAAACACTGCCCCTCGTAGACGTCGTGTCAACTGGCATGAAGCCGCTGCATGCGCCATAGAAATTGATCTTCGCGAATATGCAGACATACTCCAATTCCTTCCTGAATATATCCTTGGGAAAAACAGTTACCGTATTGATTTCCTGGTTATCAGGAAGCTGTCAGGGCAAGCCATCCCCAAAAACATCGCCCGTATTTTCCAAACCTATAATCTCTTTGAGTTTAAAGGAATCCATTCATCCTTAACGGTCAGTGCTTACTATAAGGCCATCGGATATGCCGGACTTTTCATCAACCAGCTTAGCTGTGCAGACTCAAAACAATACAGTTCCCTGGATATCAGCATCTCCTTCCTTACTTTTCGCTATCCTCGCAAGCTGCTGAAGCATCTGGCGGAAGAACGGAATTTAACAGTTGAAAAATCCTCCGAAGGGATATATCATATCAGTATAGAGACTTTCTGCATACAGATTATCGTCACATACGAACTTCCTCCCGACGAAAACCTGTACCTGCACTGTCTGACAAACAACATATGGAATACCTCCCTGATCCGTCGGCTTGCCGATGACTGTACAATGCATCAGGAAGAGGACATCTACAGAAAATATCTGGACCAATTGACTACCGCCAACGCCGCAATGAAAGGAGGCCAGACTATGGTATCTGAAGGACTTTTAAATCTGTTTGGGACAAGTTCTGCCGAGATTATCGCCAATACAAGAAAGGAATCTGAGGCTCAGATCAATGAACTGACTGAAGCAAATAAACAGTTATCTGTATCCAACAGACAACTGTCTTCTCAGAATGATTACTTAAAAGAGCTTTTGAGACAGAACAACATTTCTTTCGAATAGATGTATCATTCTGTGCTACAGTAAATTTAAACCGGCAGATCCCTATCAAAAATCTGCCGGATTAAAATATTTCATATTTATTTTATAATGACAGATTAAAAATCTTTGCCATTACATCCCATCCCTACTTCTGGTTAATATAATTCACCAGTCCCTCGGCTGCAATAATCTTCTGCATAAACTCCGGGAATGCTTGCCCTTTGTAGGTTGTGCCCTTTGTCACGTCCGTAATAATCCCCGTGTCAAAGTTCACCTCCACAATATCTCCCGCGTCAATCGCCTGTGCTGCTTCCGGACATTCAATGATCGGAAGACCGATATTGATCGCATTTCTGTAGAAAATCCTGGCAAAAGTCTCGGCAATAACACAGCTTACTCCTGCAGCCTTGATTGCGATCGGAGCATGTTCTCTGGATGAGCCGCATCCGAAATTCTTGGTTGCAACAATAATGTCGCCCTTATTTACTTTACTGATAAATTCTTTATCAATATCTTCCATACAGTGTGCCGCCAATTCCGCCGGGTCGGAAGAATTCAGGTATCGCGCCGGAATAATGACATCTGTATCCACATTGTCTCCATATTTGAAAACCGTTCCCTTTGCTGCTTGCATGGTTATACCTCCATAATAAATTCTTTTTGCTTAATATCGTGTTTTCTTTGTGTATTTTATCAGAAATCCCGCTTTCAACCCTGCAAAACCAGAGATTTCGTTTTCAGCTTTGCAAAAGCTTCCATCAATCCAGTCTGCACGGACAGGAAATTTTACCTGCAACTGCGCTTGCCGCTGCTACCGCAGGGCTTGCCAGATAAATCTCGGAATTGACATGTCCCATACGTCCTACGAAATTACGGTTTGTCGTAGAGACACAACGCTCACCCTCTGCAAGAACTCCCATATATCCACCCAGACAGGGCCCACAGGTAGGAGTGCTCACAATCGCTCCTGCCTCGATAAAAGTTCTGAGAAGCCCTTCTTCCATCGCCTGTAGATAGATAGCCTGAGTCGCCGGGATTACAATACATCGAATTCCTTCCGCTACATGCCTTCCCTTCAAAACTTTTGCTGCAGTTCTGAGATCCTCCAATCTGCCGTTGGTGCAGGAACCGATCACTACCTGATCGATCGTGATATCTTCCTTGATCTCGTCAATCGTTTTCGTATTCTCAGGAAGATGCGGAAATGCAATCGTAGGTCTCAGGGTGCTTAAATCGATCGTGTATTCCTCATCATACACCGCGTCTTCATCGGCTTCATATATTTTATACTCTTTCGTGGAATGCTCCTTCATATAGGCAACAGCCAGATCGTCCACTGGGAAGATTCCGTTCTTGCCGCCGGCCTCGATCGCCATATTGGCGATTGTGAAACGGTCATCCATGGAAAGATTCCGGATGCCATCTCCCACAAATTCCATCGATTTGTATAACGCACCGTCCACACCGATCATTCCGATAATATGTAAGATCACATCTTTACCACTCACCCACTCCGAAGGCTTACCTGTCAGATTAAACTTGATTGCGGAAGGTACCTTAAACCAGGCCTTGCCGGTCGCCATTCCCGCGGCCATATCCGTACTTCCCACACCCGTGGAGAAAGCACCGAGAGCGCCATAAGTACAAGTATGAGAATCCGCCCCGATGACGACATCACCTGCCACTGTCAGACCTTTTTCCGGCAAAAGCGCATGTTCGATTCCCATCTCGCCCACTTCAAAATAGTTTGTGATCTCATTGCGCTTCGCAAACTCTCTCACGCATTTACAGTGTTCCGCGGATTTGATATCCTTGTTCGGCACGAAATGATCCGGCACCAGTGCGATTTTATCCTTATGGAATACACCGTCCACATTCATTTTTTCCATTTCCTTGATGGCAACCGGGCTGGTGATATCGTTTCCCAATACCAGATCCAGATCCGCCTCGATCAGCTGTCCGGCTTCCACATGGTCGAGTCCTGCATGCGCTGCCAGAATTTTCTGAGTCATTGTCATTCCCATATTTATATTTTCCTCCTTCATATGATTGTAATTTTGTAACATTTTAATCCTCATTCCGCTTCTTTGCGGCGGCACAAGTAGTGATGAAAAATTTACTTTCTTTCACACTAATTCTCATTTCCGCGCACGTTTTTGTTTATGGACGAGCTTCTGTCAAGTATGCGGAGCACAAATCCCGCATGTGAAAAAATCTTCCGTATATGGATTTTCACACTACTTCCATGGTTTCAATCCGCGGAAGATCAATCAGTACACAGCATCTGATAATATCTCCGGCCTATAAATTATAAATCCAGTATATACTATTTTTATATATTCTTCTAATACATATTATTTATATTTACTATTCTTATATGTTATAGTATGATAATATAATCATCAGATTTCTATCATTTTCCGTTTTCTGTAAGTTAAGGAGTACTTTATGACCGAAAGCATTTCATCCAATCTGAATTTATATCACATTTTCTATCAAACTGCCAGGGCCGGTAATATTTCTCTGGCCGCGAGGCAGCTTTATATCAGTCAGCCTGCCGTCAGCAAATCCATTGCCAGGCTGGAAAGCAACTTAAACACTACTTTATTCTACCGTAATTCCAGAGGGGTGAGGCTGACGCCGGAAGGAAGTATTCTCATGCAGGAGCTTACGGCCGCCTTTACGGCGATTGCGCGCGGAGAAGAAGAACTGCGCAAAATACAGGATCTTGGAATCGGACAGATTACGATCGGCGTCAGCGCAACCCTGTGTAAATATGTCCTCCTTCCTCATCTGCAGCAGTATATTCAGGACAATCCTCATGTCAAGGTCTCTATCGCCTGCCAGTCCACAGCGGAAACCATACGCGGACTTACTGACGGTTCCCTGGACATCGGCCTGATTGGAGAGACATCTGGGCTCCATGACCTCTCTTTTCTGCCTGTCATGGAAATCAATGACGGTTTTGTGACAACGAAGCGATATCTGGAAAATCTCTGCATCAGGCTGGGCATATCGACCACGGAACTCTGTCATTATGAGAACTCACCTGCTGATTCCCGTCTGTGGCAGGACGCCACATTTTTGATGCTAAATCGTGAAAATATTTCAAGAAGTTACATTGATTCCTGTTTGCAGCAATCACAGATACAACTCTCACAGATCCTGGAGATTTCTACCATGGACCTTCTCATTGATTTTGCAAAGATCGATATGGGAATCTCATGCGTCATAGAGAACTTCGTGAGAAAAGATCTGGAAAGACAGAGCCTGATCCGTCTTCCGCTGTCCGTTGATATTCCACCCAGAAAAATAGGGCTTGCCTGGAAAATCCAGACAAGCCCGGTTGCTCAGTTCATCTCCGCTATGACATCATCCATGGAATGAGTCGTTATGTACTCAAAAATATCCGCCATTTGTTCTGGTGTCAGACTCATATCCATCTTAGTCCACTGAATGACAACAAGCGCCATGGACTGTGCATAGTACTCCGCCACCAAACTGATTGTCAGACCTCTTCTTGCAAGCTTCTTCTCACCGGCCTTCTCGTTTATGAAAGAAAATAGAATTTCCATAATGAATTTCTTTGCAATATTCTCACAGGAATTCTGTCCTTCCAGGCGGGTGACTTTTTTATAAAAGACTTTATCCTGCTGCATGTTACGGAAAATCTGAACCATACTGTCTTTCAGATTTCCCGACTGCATGAGCGGGATCACCGGATCAAGAATCTCCGTGCGGATGATCCACTCCAACAGTTCATATTTATCCTGAAAATGATTATAAAAAGTCGGCCGGATGACACCCGCTCCGTCGGTTATTTGCTTAATCGTTATTTTATCGATCGGCATTCTGAGCGCAAGACTCTTAAAACTCTCTGCCAACATTTGATCCACATTGGTTTTGGACTGCATGGTTAACTCCAAATATTTAAATTTAGTTGTTAATCAATTTATCTTCGCCATTCCAGCTGTAAAGCTTTCTGATCTCTTCGCCAACGATCTCCGAAGGATGCTCGGACGCCAGTTTTCTCATAGCTTTAAAGTGTACCTGACCGCCTGCGGAAGACATATCCAACAGGAAATCCTTGGCAAAAGTGCCATCCTGAATATCTGCCAGGATCTTCTTCATTGTCTTCTTTGTCTCCTCCGTGATAATCTTCGGGCCTGTAATGTAGTCGCCGTACTCTGCGGTATTGGAAATAGAATATCTCATTCCTGCAAAGCCTGACTGATAAATCAGATCGACAATAAGTTTCATCTCATGGATACACTCAAAATATGCATTTCTCGGATCATATCCTGCCTCCACCAATGTCTCATAACCGGCCTGCATAAGTGCGCACACACCGCCACAGAGAACTGCCTGCTCACCGAAAAGGTCTGTCTCTGTCTCGGTCCTAAAGGTAGTCTCCAGCACACCCGCTCTTGCACCGCCGATTGCCAATGCATAAGCAAGAGCAATGTCCTGAGCCTTTCCTGTAGCATCCTGATGAACAGCTACAAGACAGGGAACACCCTTACCTGCCTGATACTCGCTTCTCACCGTATGACCCGGTCCCTTAGGTGCGATCATGGTTACATCCACATCCTTAGGCGGAACGATACATCCGAAATGAATATTGAAACCATGCGCAAACATAAGCATGTTTCCAGGCTCTAAGTTAGGCTCGATATCCTTCTTATACATGGCTGCCTGCAGCTCGTCATTGATCAGGATCATGATAATATCCGCTTTCTTCGCCGCCTCTGCCGCTGTATATACTTCAAATCCCTGCGCCTCAGCCTTTGCCCAGGATTTGGAGCCTTCATAGAGACCGATGATAACATGACAGCCTGATTCCTTCGCGTTAAGGGCATGTGCATGTCCCTGGCTGCCGTAACCGATCACGGCGATCGTCTTCCCCTCCAAAAGGGATAAATTACAGTCTTCCTGATAAAAAATATTTGCCATTTTCCTACTCCTCCATTTGTAATTTGTCTTGTAATAGAAATTATAAATTCCACTACATTGATGGCCATGCGGCTTGTCCCATTCCGGACAGAAACTGCATGATTGGGTTTCTTACATCATTTATATTTAAGAGAGACAGCCCCTCCATCTAACATAATAATATCGCATATTCTATTTAATCGGCATATTTTCGTATTAAAATCTTTTAGACATATCTTAATTGCACCACTTCATATCCATGTCATTTAGTTAAGTCAATACACAATGACATACGCGACCGGCTTAACTAAATAACATTGACTTCATATCTTATTCGAGATATGTGACATTCTCAATGCCACGCCCTAATCCCGTAATCCCGGTTCTGGCAAGCTCTAAGATTTCATAGCCCTCCAGCATATTGATGCATGCCTCCACTTTATCTTGTGAGCCGGTAAGTTCGATCGCCAGACTCTGTGGCGCCACGTCTATGATATTGGCACGGAAAATATCGGCGATAGAAATCACGCCCTGGCGGTCCGCCGCAGTTGCCCTTACCTTGATGATAACCAACTCTCTGCAGACGCTCTCTCCCGGTTTCAATTCCTTAATATCGCGGACATCGATCAGTTTCTCCACCTGTTTCTCGATCTGATCCAGGATCTCATCATCTCCCGACGTTACAATCGTAATACGGGTAAAACGAGGGTCTGCCGTCACACCGGCGGTAATACTGTCAATATTGTAGCCACGTCTTGAAAACAGACCGGCAATCCGGCTTAGAACACCAGATGTATTATCCACTAATAACTGAAATACTTTCTTCTGCATAAAAATACCTTTCTGTGTCTGGCAGTTCCAGTCACACACTTACTGCTGTTTCATACGCCACTCCAAATACCATTCCTTTATATTTATTCGCAAAGATTGAATATAAATTCAAGGAAATCTGAGGTTTTTGTATATCTGTTACATTTTATCAATTCAAATATAAAAAGTCAACCATAGTGAAAATTGAACTGATGACA
>CAYXKS010000014.1:0-26060 GCA_964465725.1 uncultured Bacteroides sp.
CTCCAACTCTACGCCCAATCAGCCGTACTCATGGACGCCGATTCCGGCCGCGTCCTGTACGGCAAGAATGCGGAAGATGTCCTTCCCATGGCAAGCACCACGAAGATCATGACCTGTATTCTGGCTCTGGAATATGGAAATCTGGAAGAGCTTGCAGAAGTGTCCGCCTACGCCACAAGTATGCCCAAGGTGAAGCTTTATGTCAAGCAGGGAGAAAAATACAGATTGAAAGACCTGCTGTATTCTCTTATGCTGGAATCCCACAATGATTCTGCTGTCGTGATAGCGGAGGCCGTAGGGGGAAGCGTGGAAGGATTTGCGGCGATGATGAATCAGAAGGCCAGAGATATCGGATGCTTCGACACCTACTTTATTACGCCCAACGGTCTGGATGCGGTGGTGAATGAGAGCGGCAGGGTTCATTCCACGACGGCCAGGGACCTGGCGAAAATCATGGCATATTGTGTGACAGATTCTCCTGCCAGGGAGCAGTTCTTAGAGATTACAAGAACGATCGGATATGACTTTACGGATGCTGAGGGGAAAAGAAGCTTTCACTGCAACAATCACAATGCGTTTCTCGGTATGATGAAGGAAGCGCTTTCCGGGAAGACGGGATTCACCAATAACGCAGGATATTGTTATGTAGGTGCGGTAGAGAGTGAGGGAAGAATTTTCACGGTTGCTCTGCTGGCATGTGGATGGCCGAATAACAGAAACTATAAATGGAGTGACATGAAGCAGTTAGTGTCATACGGGATGGAGAGGTATCAGTACAGGGATATTTATGAGGAGAAAGAATTTGAGGACATTCAGGTTATCAACGGTATTGACCAGAAGTCAGGAAAGCCTTATGCGGATGCCTGGGTAGCCGTGAGAGTGGAGGACAGAGGCGAAACAAACTTATCTTATCTGCTCTGCGAACAGGATCAGATAGATGTGAGAACGCAGATCGCAAAAGTGCTGCAGGCGCCTGTGGAGAAAAATGAGGAAATCGGGACAGTCTGTTATTATCTGAACGATGAATTGATCAGAAGATATCCTATAATCACGACAGAGCGGGTAGAAGAGAAATCTTACAGCTTTATTTGTAAATATTTGATTCATGCGTTTTTCTTTAACAACCGGGGAGTTTTATAGCCATAATTCTTAACATTTTCTTGGCGTATTTCTTGAAAATTTTTGGAAAAAAATCTAGTCGGGAAAGGGAATCTGTGTTATACTACTGTCGTGTGCTATGCACAGTATAAATGGAATAATTTGTTATGCCATTGGAACGGCATAACGAAGAGCGTGCAGGGACACAATGATAATTGTTATAATTATTTAGTATTATAATAAATGGAGGGCTGAAAAATGAGTACTACTTCTCAAGCGAGTCAAAGAATCAACGCTTTGCTCGATGAAAACAGTTTCGTTGAGATCGGTGCGCTTGTTACGGCGAGAGCAACAGATTTCAATCTGAAACAGACAGAAACTCCTTCTGACGGTGTAGTGACCGGCTACGGAGTGATCGACGGTAATCTTGTGTATGTGTATAGCCAGGATGCGTCTGTTTTAAATGGAACAGTCGGCGAAATGCATGCTAAGAAAATTGCAAACCTCTATGATCTTGCACTGAAGATGGGGGCGCCTGTGATCGGTCTGATCGATTCCGCCGGATTGAGACTGCAGGAGGCGACAGATGCCTTGAACGGATTCGGCGAGATCTATATGAAGCAGACGCTTGCATCGGGTGTTATCCCTCAGATCACGGCTGTGTTCGGCAGCTGTGGAGGTGGACTTGCTCTGATCCCCGGCATGACGGACTTTACCTTTATGGAGGAGAAGAAAGCGAAATTATTCGTGAATGCTCCCAATGCATTAGATGGCAACGAGGTATCCAGGTGTGATACGGCTGCTGCGGCGTTCCAGAGTGAGGAGACAGGCCTTGTGGATGCAGTAGGAGACGAGGCATCGATTCTGGCACAGATCAGACAATTGGTTTCCATCCTGCCTGCCAACAATGCGGATATCGCAGTGGATGACTGCACGGATGATCTGAACAGAGCCTGTGCGGAAATCGTTAACTGTGTGGGAGACACATCCATCGCTTTGTCTCAGATTGCTGATAATGGTGTGTTTGTGGAAGTGAAGCAGAACTATGCGAAAGACATGGTTACAGGTTTTATCAGATTAAATGGCGCTACGATCGGTGCCGTGGCTAACCGCACGGAAGTGTATAATGCCGACGGCGAAGTGACAGATAAATTTGATGCGGTTTTAACGGCAAGAGGAGCGGAGAAAGCGGCAGAGTTTATTAATTTCTGCGATGCCTTTGAGATTCCGGTGCTCTCCTTGACAAATGTCAAGGGTTTTGCGGCTACCAAATGTTCCGAGAAGAGAATGGCTAAGGCTGTAGGCAAGCTTACATACGCTTTTGCCAATGCAACAGTGCCGAAGGTAAATGTAGTGATCGGCAAGGCATACGGCAGTGCTTATGTGGCGATGAATTCCAAGGCAGTCGGCGCGGATATTACGATTGCGTGGCCTGAAGCTGAGATCGGTATGATGGACGCGAAACTCGCGGCTAAGATCATCTGCGATGGACAAGGTTTCGACGCGATTGATGCTTGTGCGAAAGAATATGCGGCCCTGCAGAATAATGTGGCAAGTGCGGCTAAGAGAGGATATGTGGATCAGATCGTTGATCCTGCTGATACAAGAAAATATGTGATCGGCGCTTTTGAAATGTTAGCGACTAAGAGTGAAGGCCGTCCGGAGAAAAAACACGGTACGGTTTAGAAAGGATGATACTTAATATGAAAAAATTATTGGCAATATTAGGTGTGATTACCTGTATGGTCGGCTTGTGTGCGTGCGGTCAGGAAGGTACGGCTACGGCGACAAGCGCCGAGGATGAGTACTTGGTGCAGCAGTTTGAGGCGATGGTTGAACAGATCAATACGATTGTGAGCCAAGGGGCTGTCGAGCAGTACGCATCAGTGGATGCTGTTTCCTATAATGCGCTTGTCGACTGGCAGAATGCATTGGATGATATTGGCGAATATACGGGGACAAACGGTGGCTTTGTAGAACATGGAGATGAGGATATCGTCATCAGTATCAATGTTACCGGCTCTGATCATAATGCTGTGGTAGAGTTTGTCCTGAGCAGTGACGGGTCTGCCCTGGAAGGAGTTTCTACCAATATTGAGTATTCGGTAGGCGAGAATATGGGCAGAGCGGCTATGAACACCCTGATCGGTATGGGAACCGTGTTTGTCGTATTGATCATTATCAGTCTGATCATTTCTGCATTCGGTGTCATTCCGAAGATTGAGGCTAAGATGAAGGCCAAGGAGAAACAGCCGATACCGGAAGTGAAAGCGGCTCCGGTAGCAACGCCGGCAGCAGCAGTGGAAGAAGAATTAAGTGACGATACCGAACTTGTGGCGGTCATTGCAGCGGCAATCGCGGCATATGAAGGTTCCGCTTCTACAGATGGATTTGTGGTAAGATCCATCAGAAAATCTAAAAAGAGCAAATGGCAGAATGCCTGAAAGTCATAGGAGGATATGAAGATGAAAAATTATACAATTACCGTAAATGGAAGCGTATATGATGTTGTAGTAGAAGAAGGCCAGACAAGTGGCGCACCGGTAGCAGCGGCGCCTGCAGCGCCCAAGGCGGCTCCGAAAGCGGCAGCTCCGGCACCTGCAGCTCCGGTGGCAGGCGCAGCAGGAAGCATTAAGATCGAAGCCGGCGCGGCAGGCAAGGTATTCAAGATTGAAGCCAATGTGGGTCAGGCAGTTAAGAAGGGTGACGCTGTCGTGATCGTAGAAGCGATGAAGATGGAGATCCCGGTAGTTGCTCCTGAAGACGGTACTGTAGCAAGTATTAATGTAGCTGTAGGCGATGCTGTGGAAGCAGGCGCTTTGCTGGCGACATTGAACTAAAGGGTTGCTGTTTACGGTTTTGCCGTTTCGGCAGGATGTGTATAAGATGCAGTAAGACAGCATTTTAACATATCTGCAACTAAAACTACAGGAGGTTAACAAAATGTATATAGTAGAGACGCTTGACAATCTCGTTCATCAGACCGCGTTCTTTAACCTGACTATCGGTAACTATGTCATGATTGTCGTAGCACTTGTATTTCTATATCTGGCTATAGGCAGAGGATTTGAACCGCTTTTGCTGGTTCCGATCGCGTTTGGTATGCTGCTTGTCAATATCTATCCGGATATTATGGCACCGGTCGGAGAGGGCGGCGCCGGAGGCGGTTTGCTGTACTACTTCTATTTGCTGGATGAATGGGCTATTTTGCCGTCACTGATTTTTATGGGTGTCGGCGCCATGACGGACTTCGGGCCGCTTATTGCCAATCCGAAGAGTTTCCTGCTTGGTGCAGCGGCACAGTTCGGTATTTTCGCGGCATACTTCGGAGCTATTTTCTTAGGATTTAATGATAAAGCGGCAGCGGCTATTTCCATCATCGGTGGTGCGGACGGCCCGACATCGATCTTCCTTGCAGGTAAGCTGGGACAGACGACTTTGATGGGACCGATCGCGGTGGCAGCATATTCCTATATGGCGCTCGTGCCGATCATTCAGCCGCCTATTATGAAACTTTTCACAACAGAGAAAGAAAGAAAGATCAAGATGGGACAGCTCCGTCCGGTCAGCAAGCTGGAGAAGATTCTGTTCCCTATCGTTGTTACAATTGTAGTAGCGCTCATCCTTCCTACCACAGCGCCCCTTGTTGGTATGCTGATGTTAGGTAATCTGTTCAGAGAATCCGGTGTGGTAAGACAGTTGGCGGACACAGCGTCCAACGCGCTTATGTATATCGTCGTTATCGTTCTCGGTACATCCGTAGGCGCTACGACAAGTGCAGAAGCATTCCTGAACTGGGATACGATCAAGATCGTCGTTCTGGGTCTGATTGCATTCGCGTTTGGTACGGCAGCCGGTGTATTGTTCGGTAAGTTGATGTGTGTACTGACCAAGGGTAAGGTGAATCCGTTGATCGGTTCCGCCGGTGTATCTGCAGTTCCTATGGCGGCGAGAGTTTCTCAGAAAGTCGGTGCGGAGGCAGATCCTACTAATTTCCTGCTGATGCATGCTATGGGACCTAACGTTGCAGGTGTTATTGGTACTGCTGTAGCAGCCGGTACTTTTATGGCAGTGTTTGGGGTATTCTAAATCCTGTATTTTGGATTGAGATTGCAGAACATGAATAACAGGAAATCTGAGTTGTATATAGTAAACGACATAACAAATTTTTGTTTCTGGCTCTTGCAGAAAGCATATACGGAAGCTTCTGCAAGGCCGAAAGCGAAATTTCTAATATCGTTAACTATTGGAGTTTCATAATGAATCTATCATGAAAGCTTAAGGGATAAAACCTATAGGCTTGGAGAAAGGAATGGTTATTAAAATGGCAGAACAAAAACCGGTTAAGATTATGGAAACCGTTCTCCGTGATGCACACCAGTCTCTGATCGCAACGAGAATGCCTACAGAGAAGATGCTTCCCATCGTGGAGACAATGGATAAAGTCGGCTACCACTCAGTAGAGTGCTGGGGAGGTGCTACCTTCGATGCTTCTCTTCGTTTCCTGAAGGAAGATCCGTGGGACAGACTGAGAAAGTTAAGAGACGGCTTTAAGCATACAAAATTACAGATGCTTTTCAGAGGTCAGAATATCTTGGGATACAGACCTTATGCAGATGATGTGGTGTACGCGTTTGTTGAGAAATCCATCGCGAACGGCATTGACGTGATCAGAATTTTTGACTGTCTGAATGATATTCGAAATCTTCAGGCGGCAGTGGATGCGACCAACAAGATCAAGAAGCAGGAGGGCAGGGGAGAGTCCCAGATCGCTCTTTCCTACACGCTTGGCGATGCTTACACTTTAGAGTATTGGGCAGATATGGCTAAGAAGATCGAGGAGATGGGTGCTGATTCCATTTGTATTAAGGATATGGCGGGCCTGCTCGTTCCTTACCGTGCAGCGGAGCTTGTAAAGACGTTGAAGGAAAGCACTAAGCTGCCGATCCAGCTGCATACGCATTATACGTCCGGTGTAGCATCCATGACGTATCTGAAAGCAGTGGAGGCAGGCGTAGATGTTATCGATTGTGCGATTTCTCCTTTTGCACTTGGTACTTCTCAGCCGGCGACCGAGGTTATGGTGGAGACTTTCAAGGGTACGCCGTATGACACTGGCTATGATCAGGAGATTTTGGCACAGATTGCGGATTATTTCCGTCCTTACCGCGAGGAATGTATCGCTTCCGGCCTGATGAGCACGAAGGTACTCGGTGTCAACATCAATACATTGCGCTATCAGGTTCCCGGCGGTATGCTGTCCAATATGGTTAGCCAGCTCAAGGAGCAGAAAGCGGAAGATAAGTACCAGGATGTGTTGGAAGAGATTCCAAGAGTCCGTAAGGACTGCGGCGAGCCGCCTCTGGTTACGCCTTCTTCCCAGATTGTCGGTACGCAGGCTGTATTTAACGTATTGATGGGCGAGAGATATAAGATGGCGACAGGAGAGTTCAAGGATCTGCTCCGCGGCAATTATGGACAGACGGTTAAACCCATGAGTCAGGAAGTGATCGATAAGGTTATACCTGGCGAGAAGCGTTCTACCGCACGTTCAGCCGAGGCGACTGGTCATGTGGAGCCGGAGCTTCCAAGTCTTGAAGCGGAGATGAAGGAATGGAAACAGCAGGATGAGGACGTACTGTCCTATGCATTGTTCCCTCAGGTTGCCATTGATTTCTTCAAATACCGCCAGGCTCAGCAGGAGAAGGTTGACATGAGCGTAGCAGATACGAAGAATGCGGCATATCCTGTATAAATTCTATAAAACATAAGAGATTTCAGGGACAGATTGTATAATCTGTCCCTTTTACAGTTATAGATAGCGAAGTTGAAAATTTCATTTTCGACTTTGAAGAAGCTTACGTATATATGGCTTTGGCGACAATTAATAATTTTTTTAGATATGTTTCCTCTCAAAGCGGTTGACTGTAGCCTTATCTTTTATTATAATAACATATGTTACTAAAAATGTTGTGTGTTCAGAGAGGGATTTTTTTATGGCAAGAAAAGAAACAATTACAAAAGCCGAAATTTTGAATACGGCATTTCAGATGGCAAGGCAGGATGGAATTGCACAGGTTAGCGCCAGAACGCTGGCGGCCAGAGCGGGGTGTTCCACACAGCCGATTTTCCGGCTGTATCGGAATATGGAAGAATTGGGGAACGAATTGTATGATAAGGCGATTGAGTTTTTCGGTGAATATTATGAGAATTTTCCGAAGACTCATAAGACCCCTTTTGTGGATTTGGGATTGGCTTATATTCGTTTTGCTCAGGATGAACAACAGATTTTTAAGCTCTTGTTTGTTTCTGAGAATCGTCATGGCAAGAGTCTGTATGATCTTTTGAATGGAGATAAAGGGACGGTCGTCAGGGAAATTAATAATGCGAAGGTTTGCGGGTGTAAGGATCCCAGTGGTATGTTTATGCGAATGTGGATTTTTATTCACGGGTCGGCATGTATGTCTCTGACAGATGATTATGATCTGAAAGAAGAAGAGACGGTTAAACTTCTTGAGGAGTTCTACCGTGTATTTCTTAACGCGTAGAAAGGAATATTTTCGGTAGAAGATGGCGATAGAGAATCGATATGATATTATTACAAGAATTAATGAGCATTACGGTAAGATGAGTAAGGGACAGAAGGCCATATCGGCTTTTATCTATGACCATTATGACCAGGCGGTGTTTATGACGGCAGCCAGGCTGGGAGAGACGGTAGGTGTGAGCGAGTCGACTGTTGTGCGTTATGCCATGTTTATCGGGTATAATGGTTATCCTGAGTTCCAGAGAGACTTGGAAGACTGGGTACAGAACAAGATCAATTCCGTGCAGAAGATCGGAGCGAAATACGGTAAGAGTTCTCAGTCAGAAATTCTGACTTCGGTTCTTCAGGCTGACATAGAGAAATTGCAGGATACGATACATAAGCTGGATCCGGTGGCCTTTGAGACAGCAGTGAATATTATCCTGGAGGCAAAGACGGTTTATGTGATGGGGGTAAGAAGCTGTGAACCTCTGGCGGAATTTTTGAATTTTTATCTGAATATGATTCGTGGAAGCGTGGTGTTGCTCAAGACAACCAGTGTCTCGGAGACCTTTGAGCAGATGATCAGGATCGACGAGCAGGATGCAATGATTGGTATTAGCTTTCCACGATATTCTATGCGTACCCTAAAGGCGATGGAGTTTGCCAATGACAGAAATGCCAAGGTGATCACGATTACGGATTCTGTGCATTCTCCGATGAATCTGTATTCTTCCTGCAATTTGTTGGCAAGAAGCGACATGGTTTCTATTGTGGATTCTCTGGTTGCACCACTCAGCGTGATCAATGCGCTTGTGGTGGCAATGTGTCTGAAGCGTCCTGAGGATGTCAAGAAGAGTCTGAAGAATCTGGAAGACGCATGGAATAATTATCAGGTTTATCTGAATGATGAGATTAATTTTATAGATGAAGAACCTATGCTTAACTATCCACTTCGCAGGAGTGAGGATTAGATTATAAGAACTGTACTTGAGTGAAGCGAAAGGAGCGTAACTCAAAATTAATTTGGGAGTTGAGAGGAGTGGCGGTTAAGAGTAAAATGAGTCATGTGATTGTAGTAGGCGGCGGTGCGGCGGGAATGATGGCAGCATACGTCGCCGCACAGTGTGGGCATAGTGTAGTGCTCTTAGAACAGAATGAAAAACTTGGAAAGAAGCTCTATATTACAGGCAAAGGACGTTGTAATGTGACAAATGCCTGTGAGAAGGAGAAATTCTTCGAGAACATCGTAAGCAATTCGAAATTTCTCTACAGCGCTTTCCATGACTTTGATAATATCCGGTTGATGGAACTCCTCCGCGGGGCGGGATGCCCTCTCAAGGTGGAACGTGGAGAAAGGGTATTTCCGGTATCGGATCATTCTTCAGATGTGATTGCGGCGTTTTCGGGTCTTTTGAAACGAAGCGGTGTTGCTGTGCGGCTGCGCACAAGGGTGTCGGAGATCTTGACAGAAGAAGGAAATGCGACGGGTGTTATGACTGCCGATGGGCAGCGACTTAAGGCTGATGCAGTGGTATTGGCGACAGGAGGACTATCCTATCCGACTACTGGTGCTGGAGGCGATGGGCACCGTATGGCTGAGAGGTTGGGCCATACGGTCAGGGAATGTACGCCGGCCCTTACGCCGATGGAGATTGTCGAGCCCTGGTGCGCTTCCCTGCAAGGACTCTCTCTGAAAAACGTCACGCTGACGATGCGCTGTGGCAGGAAAATGATCTGGTGCGGTTTCGGGGAGATGCTTTTTACTCATTTCGGGATCAGCGGGCCGCTCGTATTGTCCGCCAGCAGTTATTATGGCAAGTGTAAGGACAAGAGTGATGTGACGGTGGCTGTTGACCTGAAACCAGCGCTTTCCGTGGAACAACTGGACAGGCGTGTTCTGCGTGATTTCGAGGAGAATCGAAACAAGCAGTTTAAGAATGTGATCGGGAGTCTTTATCCTTCCAGGCTGATTCCGGTGATGATTGAGTTGTCGGGAATCGAGAGTGAGAAAAAGATTCATGAGATCACGAAAGCAGAGCGCGCTAGACTCGTGGAAGTGACGAAGATGATGACGATGCATGTGTCGGGACTTCGGGGCTTTGCGGAGGCGATCATCACGCAGGGCGGCATTAGGGTGAAGGAAATAAACCCTTCCACGATGGAGTCTAAGATTGTACATGGGCTGTATCCGGTAGGGGAGCTGCTTGATTTGGATGGGGTCACGGGTGGCTTTAACCTGCAGATTGCCTGGTCAACAGGGCATTTGGCGGGACGAAGCATTCCATGATATTTTTATACAGAATAAAAAATGGAGAGACAAAATGAGTGTTAATATTGCAATAGACGGCCCGGCGGGAGCCGGCAAAAGCACAATCGCTAAAATGATAGCAAAGAAGCTGGGATATATTTATGTAGACACCGGCGCGATGTACCGCGCTATGGCGTTATATCTGCTTCGCGAGAAGATATTGCCTTCAGAGACCGAAAAGATCAATATGAAATGTCGGGAGGCAGATATTTCCATAGATTATGAGAACGGCGAGCAGATTGTTTATTTAAACGGAGAGAATGTAAACGGACTGATCAGAACCGAGGAAGTGGGCAACATGGCCTCGGCCAGCAGCCCGAATCCCAACGTGCGCAGGAAACTGGTGGAATTGCAGCAGAAGCTGGCGGCTGACAAAGATGTCGTCATGGATGGGCGGGATATCGGCACCTGCGTTCTGCCGGACGCACAACTGAAAATATATCTGACGGCAGACAGCAGGGTGCGTGCCATGCGGCGCCATAAGGAGCTGGAAGCAAAAGGAGTATCCTGCAGTTTGGACGAGATCGAGAAAGATATCATAGAGAGAGATCGACAGGATATGACAAGAGACATTTCACCTTTAAAACAGGCCAAAGACGCTGTTTTGGTTGATTCTTCCTATATGACGATTGAGGAAGCAGCCAGCGCCGTGATTGCATTGCTATAGAGAGGTGAGAGTGGGAGGTTAATGATGGAGGTTATTCTGGCAGAGCACGCCGGTTTTTGCTTTGGGGTCAGAAGAGCGGTGGATAAGGTGTATGAACTGGCGGCTACGGGCAGGCCGATTTACACATACGGCCCGATCATTCACAATGAAGAAGTGGTGAAGGATCTGGAACGCAAAGGCGTGAAGGTGATTGACAGTGAAGAACAGCTACGAAAGATTCATGAGGGAACTGTGGTGATCCGTTCCCACGGTGTGGCTCGGAGAATTTGCGAAAAGATCGAAGAGCTGGGACTTGAATGTGTGGATGCCACTTGTCCTTTTGTCAAACGGATTCATACTATTGTGGAGAGGGAGAGCTCTACCGGAAAAGGTATAGTTATTATCGGCAATGCGGGGCATCCGGAGGTAGAGGGAATCATGGGCTGGTCCAGGACGCCGGCTACGGTAATAGAATCACCCGAAGAAGCGCAGAACTTTGTCTTTGATCCGTCAAAAGAAATCTGCGTGGTTTCTCAAACGACATTTAACTACAATAAATTTCAAGATGTGGTTGAAATTCTTATGAAAAAAGGTTACAATGGTACTGTTGTGAATACTATATGTAACGCTACGGAAGTGCGACAGACCGAGGCCAGGGAGATTGCGGCCCGGGTCGATGTTATGATAGTAATAGGTGGGAATCATAGTTCTAATACACGGAAGCTATATGAGATCTGTTTGCAGGAGTGTGCGAACACGTATTTTATACAGACACTTGACGATCTGCATCCGGATTTACCTAAATCTGTCCGACTGGTGGGTATTACAGCAGGGGCATCTACCCCAAACAATATTATCGAGGAGGTTCAAAATTATGTCAGAGTTAACTTTTGAACAAATGTTAGAAGAGTCTTTAAAGACAATACACACAGGAGAGGTTGTTGAAGGTACCGTTATAGACGTGAAGCCGGAAGAGATTATCCTCAACATCGGATATAAATCAGATGGTATCCTTACTCGGAATGAATATACGAATGAACCTAATGTAGATTTGACGACCGTTGCCAAGCCTGGTGATACAATGGAAGTGAAGGTGCTTAAAGTAAACGACGGCGAGGGACAAGTTGTTCTCACTTATAAGCGTCTTGCGGCTGACAGAGGCAATAAGAGAATAGAAGAAGCATATAATAACAGAGAAGTATTGAAAGCGAAGGTGGTACAGGTTCTTGACGGCGGACTCAGTGTTGTGGTTGAGGAAGTAAGAATCTTTATCCCTGCGAGCCTTGTATCAGATACTTATGAGAAAGATTTGAATAAATATGCAGGCCAGGAAATCGAATTTGTAATCAGCGAGTACAATCCTAAGAGGAGAAGATATATCGGCGACAGGAAGCAGTTAATCCTAGCAGAGAAGGCGGAGCTTCAGAAGAAGCTGTTTGAAACGATCAAACCGGGAGACGTTGTGGAAGGTACTGTCAAGAATGTGACAGATTTCGGCGCTTTCATTGATCTGGGTGGCTGCGACGGACTGCTTCACATCTCTGAGATGTCCTGGGGCAGGGTAGAGAATCCCAAGAAAGTATTCAAGGTCGGAGATGTCATGAAAGTATTGATCAAAGATATCTCAGGGACCAAGATCGCGCTTAGCCTGAAATTCGAGGATGCTAATCCGTGGAAGGGGGCGGCGGATAAGTACGCAGTGGGCAATGTAGTGACAGGTAAGGTTGCACGTATGACAGATTTCGGTGCGTTTGTGGAGCTGGAGCCGGGTATCGATGCACTTCTGCATGTATCTCAGATCTCCAAGGAACACATTGAGAAACCTTCAGACGTACTTAAGACAGGAGAGGAAGTGACTGCTAAGGTAGTTGATTTCAACGAGGCTGACAGGAAGATTAGCTTAAGTATTAAGGCAATGCTTGCACCTGCACCATCGGTGGAGAAAGAGGAGGATGCGGATGTTGTTTCTGTTGACATCGACGCTGTGATCTCTGACGAGAGTGCAGAGGAAGGAACAGAGGCATAGAATAGTTTATAATTTTATAGTTTCAGCGTCTACTGTAGGGCACTTGGAAACAGACAGAATATAATGATAGGCGGTACAAGGCTATGACATATGATTACGAATATTTTAAGAAAGCGATTTATGATTTAACGAAAATTGATCTGAATGCTTACAAAGAGAAACAGATGAAGCGTCGTATTGATACATTGATTGCAAAGAATAAAATCGTCGGCTATGATAAATATGTAGCAGCTTTGAAGTCAGATAAGAACATGTTTGAGGAATTTGTCAATTACCTGACGATCAATGTATCTGAATTCTATCGCAATGTTGACCAGTGGAGACTGTTGGATCAGGATATTATTCCTGATTTGGTTCATCGCTACGGTAATCGTCTTAAGATTTGGAGCGCGGCGTGTTCTACCGGAGATGAACCGTACTCGCTCGTAATGGCGCTTTCGAAACACATACCTATGAATCAGATCAAGATTTATGCTACGGATTTGGATAAGCAGGTAATTGCCAAGGCAAAGGCAGGTTTATACACAGAGAAGAGCATTGCAGGAGTCCCAGCAGATTTGAAGAAGAAATTCTTCACGAAGATTGGTCCATCCTACCAGATTTCCGAAGAGGTCAAGGACAGGGTGGAGTTTAAAGAGCATAATCTGTTGAAGGATCCTTATCCCACGGATTATCATTTGATTGTATGCCGCAATGTGCTGATCTACTTTACAGAAGAAGCGAAGGATGAAGTTTTCCGCAAGTTCCAGAAGAGTTTGAAACCAGGCGGATACCTTTTCATCGGTAGTACAGAGCAGATCATCAATCACAAGGAAGTAGGTTTTGAGAGAAAGAATTCATTCTTCTATCAGAGGCCGCTATAGAATGATTAATCAGATTACATAGAGATATATAGTTATGTACTTATAAGTAAATTAAATCCTCACAATTTTCTGTGTTAGCAGAGATAATTGTGAGGATTTTCGTTTTGGTAAACATAAACATTTAATATGTCTTAGCCATCTTTCCGAGCAGATACTGGGCGTAACGAGAGAAAAATGCCCGGTCTGTCTTCATCTCATCGGTCAGTTCAAAGAACAGATCCTTGCTCTTGTAATCCCGTTTGAAGAAGGGTTCTGCAAAAAAGTCCCACTGAGGAAGATAAATCGCGTATTTGCGCGTATAGCAGGTGGCGGCGGTGGCCTGCACACGATGTTCCTTGTCCACGAAAGAAGCCACGGACTTGTGAAGCGCCACGTCTTCTGCGGGAAGGTAGTAGTAGTCTTTGTAATTGGAATAGAAATACTTCATCTCCTCTTCATAAATCGGCACTTTCAGGACTCCATCTCTGGCTTCCCCGCTGAAATAGCATCCATTGGACAGTGTAGAGATCGTGAAGGGAAGAGGGGACGCAAGCTCCAGTTTCATCAGAATTTCTTTTCGGTCATGCCCGTGGTAATCTACATAGCTGTTGGATTGGACTTTCCTGGCTTTTAAGGGGCAGTTAAAGAGGTCATAGAAGGCCAGCAGCGGAAGAATCTGCAGCATACCTTTCATGTCATCCATGTTATGGAGCAGTAGAAGATGACAGGCTTCTTCCTGCGGATTCTTCACATATTCATGGTATATACTGATCAGTTCCCCGCCATTATAAGTGTCTTCCCGAATGATTCCCATCAGCTCTTCCAATGTTTTCTGCTTGCAGTTGGGCGTATGCAGGAAGAACTTATAGGGTGAAACCCGCTTATAGATATCGATTCCGATAAATTTGTCAAAATTATACGATAACTGATATTGGCCGCACTTTTGAAGCAGATAGGGAAGGTCGAAATTATTGCCGTTAAAATGGATCAGGTGAGTAAACTGGCTGGCAAAGGTAAAAAAATCCACAAGCAGCGCCGCTTCCTCATTTGGACGGTCGGCAAACCACTGTCTGATGCGCCATTGTCCCGCCTGATAAAAAGCCGCTCCGATCAGGTATAGATAAGAGCTTTTTGCAGTAAATCCGGTGGTCTCGATATCTACAAACAATATTTTATCGATAGGTGCAATTCGCTCCAGAGGATATTGTATCGTAAAATTTTTGTAAGCTTGATTATTTGTCCGCATATTGTTCACCTCAAATAAATAACTTAGGTATATACTAACATATTTTTTGAAATTACTGTAGTTTTTTTCGTCGAAAAATAGTATATTTATAGAGTGAGCAGAAATACTTGATTTTGATCATAGGAGAAGGAGAGGCAGAGAATGGCGAGATTAACATTTAAGGGCGGAATTCATCCTTATGATGGCAAAGAATTGTCCAAGGATAAGCCTATTAAAGCAGTGCTGCCAAAGGGGGATCTGGTATATCCGTTGTCGCAGCATATCGGTGCGCCGGCGAAACCGATTGTTGCCAAAGGAGATCATGTACTGACCGGGCAGAAGATCGCAGAGGCGGGCGGCTTTGTGTCGGCACCGATTTATGCTACCGTTTCCGGCACTGTCAAGGCAATCGAACCCAGACGTGTTGTTACCGGCGACAGCATAATGAGTATTATTGTGGAGAATGACGGACTTTACGACGAGGTGACATATCCGGCAGTGAAGCCTTTAGATCAGATGACGAGAGAAGAAATTATAGAGAGGATCAAGGAAGCGGGCATCGTTGGCATGGGCGGCGCAGGTTTTCCGACTTTTATCAAACTTTCGCCGAAGGAACCGGAGAAGATTGATTATGTAATTGCCAACTGTGCGGAATGTGAACCTTATCTGACTTCTGACTACCGAAGAATGTTGGAGGAGCCGGAGAAACTGGTTGATGGAATCAGGGTTTACCTGAAATTGTTTGAAAATGCACGGGCCGTTCTGGCGGTGGAAGACAATAAACCGGATTGTATAGAGATTTTGAAGCAACTGACGAAAAATGAGACCCGTATCAGCGTGAAAGCGTTAAAGACCAAATATCCGCAGGGGGCGGAGCGTCAGATTATTTATGCCGCTACCGGACGTTCGATCAATTCATCCATGCTTCCGGCAGATGCAGGTTGTGTGGTTAATAACGTGGATACGATCGTGGCGGTTTATCATGCGGTCTATGAGGGGAAACCTCTGATGAACCGTATCGTCACCGTAACAGGCGACGCAGTGGCTGATCCGAGGAATTTTATTGTGCGGATCGGCACGAACTATCATGAGCTGATCGAGGAAGCAGGCGGGTTCAAAGAAGAGCCTGTAAAGATTATTTCCGGTGGGCCAATGATGGGGTTTGGGATTTTTGATTTGGATGTCCCTACTACCAAGACCGCATCGGCGCTTCTGTGCCTGACACAGGATGATGTATCCAGAATGGAACCCAGCGCCTGTATTAACTGCGGGCGGTGTGTGGAAGCCTGCCCCAGCCGGCTAGTGCCCAGCATGCTGGCAGACTATGCCGAGCATTATGAGGAGGAGGAATTCCTCTCCCACGACGGTATGGAATGCTGTGAGTGTGGCTGCTGTAGTTTTGTGTGCCCAGCTAAGAGGTCTTTGACACAATCCATCAAATCCATGCGCAAGATGCAGCTTGCAAAGAAAAAGAAGTAGGAGAAAGGAGCATAGACGAAAGATATGAGTGATTTAATGAAAGTATCATCCAATCCACATGTCAGGTCCAAAACAGATACGAGCAGCATTATGCTGACTGTAGTGATCGCCCTTCTTCCTGCGGCAGGATTCGGTATTTACAATTTCGGACTGGATGCGCTTATTTTGATTCTAGTCACTGTGGCGTCCACAGTACTGACAGAATTTCTTTTCGAGAAGATATGTAAGAGAAAGGTAACGATAGGAGATTATTCGGCAGTTGTGACAGGTCTCCTGCTGGCGATGAACCTTCCTGCCTCCGCTCCCTGGTGGATCGGCGTAGTGGGCGGTGTGTTCGCTATTTTGGTAGTGAAGATGTTGTTCGGTGGATTGGGCCAGAACTTCATGAATCCCGCGCTGGGAGGAAGATGTTTCCTGCTGATCTCCTTCACTTCGATCATGACGAATTTTGATTGTGACGCTTATGCGGGGCCTACGCCTCTTGCCAATTTGAAAAGCGGGGAGGCAGTCAACATCCTGGATATGGTGATAGGAAGAACATCCGGGACGATCGGGGAAACCTCCATGATCGCTATCGTGATCGGCGCCTGCATTTTGATTCTGATGGGCGTTATCGATTTGCGTATTCCCGGCAGTTACATAGTAAGCTTTGTGGTTTTTATCAGCATTTTCGGCGGGCATGGATTTGATTGGGCTTATATTTCAGCTCATTTGGCCGGCGGCGGATTGATGCTGGGGGCATTCTTCATGGCGACGGATTATGTGACCAGGCCGATCACGAAGAACGGACAATATCTGTTTGGGGTTCTTCTGGGAATATTGACGGGAATATTCCGTATTTTCGGACCTTCCTCAGAAGGGGTGTCCTACGCGATCATCATCGGTAACCTGTTGGTTCCGCTGATTGAGAAGATAACTCTTCCGACAGCATTTGGTAAAGGAGGAGCAAAAGCATGAAAGAAATGATGAAAAATACCGGTATTATGCTGGTAATTACGCTGGTTGCCGGTCTTATTCTGGGTTTTGTGTACCAGATTACGAAGGACCCTATCGAAGAACAGAATGCAAAGAAGAAGCAGGAAGCCTGTCAGGAGGTGTTCCAGGATGCGGCGTCCTTTGAGGCGGTGGAAATCAATGAGGTGAATGCTTCTTTGTGGGAGACAGAAGGATACGGACAGGAAACGATAGATGAAGTGATGAGTGCGCTAGATGCCTCGGGCAGTCTGCTGGGATATGTAATCACAGTGACTACGAAGGAGGGATACGGAGGAGATATCCAGTTTACCGTAGGTGTTCGTATGGACGGGACGGTGAACGGAATTTCCATCCTTGATATTTCAGAGACAGCCGGACTTGGCATGAGGGCGGAAGAGGTATTGAAACCGCAATTTGCCGACAAACAGGTGGAGAAATTTGAGTACACGAAAAGCGGAGCCACATCGGAAAATCAGATAGACGCCATTTCCGGAGCTACTATCACGACAAACGCAGTGACGAATGGAGTCAATGCCGGACTTTACTATTTCCAGACGGAATTGAGAGGGGGTAGTGAAAATGAATAGTGCAAAAGAACGTCTTGTGAATGGCATTATTAAAGAAAATCCTACTTTTGTGCTGATGTTAGGGATGTGTCCCACACTGGCGGTTACGACATCGGCAATCAATGGCCTGGGTATGGGGCTTACGACTATGGTGGTGCTTGCGTTGAGCAACGTGTTTATCTCTCTTTTGCGCAACGTAATACCGGATAAGGTGCGTATTCCTGCGTTTATTGTTATTATTGCATCTTTTGTGACTGTGGTGGAGCTGCTGCTGCAGGGATATATTCCGTTCCTGTATGATGCGCTGGGGATCTATATTCCGCTGATCGTTGTTAACTGCATTATCTTGGGACGTGCGGAAGCTTATGCCTACAAAAATCCCGTGCTGCCATCTCTGTTTGACGGTATCGGTATGGGATTGGGATTCTCGGTAGCGTTGACCTGTATCGGAGCGGTGCGGGAACTTCTGGGAGCGGGAGAGATCTTTGGAATCCATGTAATGCCGGAGAGTTTTGTCCCG
The DNA here is from genome assembly GCA_964465725.1 of uncultured Bacteroides sp. Taxonomy (GTDB): domain Bacteria; phylum Bacillota; class Clostridia; order Lachnospirales; family Lachnospiraceae; genus UBA3282. The sequence continues at coordinate 18,215 of CAYXKS010000014.1, forward strand.
GTGAGTATCTTCATCATGGCGCCCGGAGCATTCTTTGTACTGGCGGTTCTGACAGCGATCCAGAATAAAGTGAAGATAAACGGCGAGAGGAAGGGTAAGGATATGTCCAGGATACAGTCAGGCTGCGGCAGTGACTGTATGAATTGTTCCGAGAAGGGATGTGCCCAGAGACAGCAGGAAACATCCACTCAGCCGGTGAAGCAAGCGGAAGATAAAGAAATGAAACAGAAAGAAAACGAAGCACAGTCTGACAGTCAGGCGGCAAAGCAGACAGACAGCAAAAATACAGAAAGTACGAAGCAGGCAGAGGAGGGAAAGAAGAATGGTTAAAGAATTACTTGTGATTTTAATTTCATCTTCCCTGGTAAATAATGTTGTATTAAGTCAGTTTTTGGGTCTGTGCCCATTCTTGGGAGTTTCCAAGAAGACCAACACTGCGACAGGTATGGGAGTGGCGGTTATTTTTGTAATCACGCTGGCTTCTGCCGTGGCTGGAGTGATTTACCAGTATATTTTGGTACCGCTTGACATTACTTACCTGCAGACTATAGTTTTTATTCTTGTAATAGCGGCATTGGTGCAGTTTGTGGAGATGTTTCTCAAGAAATTTATCCCGTCGTTGTATCAGTCTCTGGGCGTATATCTGCCTTTGATCACGACTAACTGTGCAGTGCTGGGAGTAGCACTTACCAATGTGCAGAAGAATTATGGTATTGTAACGGGAATCGTGAACGGATTTGCCACGGCGGTAGGTTTTACGATCTCGATCGTGATCCTTGCAGGTATCAGGGAAAAGATGAGATATAACGATATACCAGAATCTTTTCAGGGAATGCCTATCGTCCTCGTTACGGCGGGACTGATGGCGATTGCTTTCTGCGGTTTCTCTGGATTATTGTGATAGGAAAGGCAGGAATAACAGTATATGAGTGTAGCTGGAATATTAATGGCAACGGCGGTTGTGGGGGCAGTGGGATTATTCGTCGGATTGTTCCTGGGGGTTGCCGGTATCAAGTTTAAGGTAGAAGTGGATGAGAAAGAGGAGGCGGTGCTTGGAGTTCTTCCTGGCAATAACTGCGGCGGCTGTGGATATGCGGGATGCTCTGGACTTGCGGCTGCAATCGCGAAGGGAGAGGCACCGGTCAACGCCTGTCCTGTGGGTGGTGAGAAGGTAGGAAAGCAAATTGCACAGATCATGGGAGTGGAGGCTGGCGACAGTGTTCGCCAGGTGGCTTTCGTGCGGTGCCAGGGCGATAAAGACAGAACGAGGATGGACTATGACTACAGCGGTATCGAAGATTGCCGTATGCTGTCCTTTGTACCAAATGGTGGGCCGAAATCCTGTAATGACGGCTGTCTTGGATTCGGAAGCTGTGTGAAAGTGTGTCCGTTCGATGCGATTCATGTGGTAAATGGCGTGGCTGTAGTGGATAAGGAAGCGTGTAAGGCATGTGGAAAGTGTATCGCCGTATGTCCCAAGAATTTGATCACCCTGATTCCCTATGATGCGAAACATGTCGTAGCCTGCAGCTCTAAGGAGAAGGGGCCTGCCACAATCAAGGCATGTGATGTGGGGTGTATTGCCTGTCAGTTATGCAAGAGGAACTGTCCGGCAGACGCTGTGACAATAGAGAATTTCCACGCTGTCATAGATCAGGATAAATGTATCGGATGCGGTGTATGCAAGGAGAAGTGCCCTAAGAAGATAATTGTATAAGGAGGATAAGATGAGCACAGTAAAACTCGGTAAGACAGGTATTGTTGTAAATAAAAATGGATTTGGTGCGCTGCCGATTCAGAGAATTTCTGAGGGGGAAGCGGTAAAGCTGCTAAGAAAAGCATATAATAATGGCATTACCTTTTTTGATACAGCGAGATGGTACACGGACAGCGAACATAAAGTGGGTCTTGCATTTGCGGGGATGCGTGATAAAATATTTATTGCGACGAAAACAGGCTCACAGAATGCGGAAGGCTTCTGGAAGGATTTAGAGACCAGCCTGAACAATCTGCAGACGGACTATATCGATCTGTACCAGTTCCATAATCCGGCGTTCTGTCCGAAACCGGGAGATGAGAGCGGTCTGTATGATGCGGCGTTAGAGGCGAAGGCTCAGGGAAAGATCCGGCATATCGGTATCACGAACCATCGTCTGGCGGTTGCTCACGAGGCGATCGACAGTGGGCTTTATGAGACGTTGCAGTTTCCGTTCTGCTATCTGGCGACGGAGAAAGATATAGAACTGGTTGACAAGTGTAAGAAAGCGGACATGGGATTTATCGCGATGAAAGCCTTATCCGGCGGTCTTATCAATAATTCAGCGGCGGCCTATGCATTTCTGGCACAGTATGACAATGTCCTGCCGATCTGGGGTGTACAGAGGGAATCCGAGCTGGATGAATTCCTGTCCTATATTCAGTCACCGCCTGCGATGACAGAGGAGCTGGCAGAAGTGATCAGACACGACAGGGAGGAACTTCTGGGCGATTTCTGCAGAGGCTGTGGTTACTGTATGCCTTGTCCGGTTGGGATTGAGATCAATAACTGTGCGCGCATGTCGCTTCTTCTCAGGCGGTCTCCTTCGGCGAGTCATTTGAGCCCTGAAGGACAGGAGAAGATGATGAAGATTGAGAATTGTCTCCACTGCAACCAGTGTAAGAGCAAATGTCCTTATGGATTGGATACACCGACTCTTTTGCAGAAGAATCTGGAAGACTACAAGAAGGTTCTGGCTGGAGAGATTCAAGTATAAAAAGACGAAAAGATTTTATATATTGTTTGTGCTGTCTATGGCAGCATGAATCACACGTGTGAAAAACGAAATAATTTTCTAAGGCGGGAGGTTTGAATATGAAACTGCCGGGAGAAGATGAATCGGTAGGAACAGGTCTGCCTGTTATCTATATGGTGGTTGGCGTATCTGCCTTTATTCTGGTTCTTTTGTTTGCAATACTGAAGAGCAACGATAAGAAGAACAGTGGAAGCGATTATCTGAAAGAAGTGCAACAGCAGAAAGCCGAGATGGCAGCTGAAGAGGAAGAGACAGAGCAGCCGGAAGAACCGGAGAAGAAACTGAGAGCTGAGGATTTGGAGTTCTGGGATATGTATCCCGTTGAAGGGGAGCAGGAATCCGGGACAATGGCAGCAACGACCGAAGATACACAGGAAAACAGGGAAAGTACCGATACTGCGAAGCCTGCTAGGTCCTCTTTTGCGGAGAAAGCAGAAAGAGTGGAGAAGGAAGAGCAGGAGAGGAAGGAACAGATCCAGAAGGAAGAACAGGAGCAGGCCAAAAAAGATCCATCCACTGACGGAAAGCATACTTTGATTACCAACAGGGACGGGACAGAGGAATGGGTCATGCTTAATCCTTACCTGACGAAAAACAACTATGACTTTACGAAGATGGAAGAGAAAGCCGGATTGAAGCGCTACATGGAGAACGGCAGGAAAATTTCTTATGTGGGCGTGGATATCTCCAAGCAAAACGGAGACGTCAATTTTGCGAGTATGAAAGCGGCCGGTGCAGATTATGTTATGATTCGTCTGGGCGGACGCGGGTATAGTTCCGGGCAGATCACGCTAGATGAGAACTTTAAGAAAAATATAGAGGGTGCACTGGAAGCGGAACTTGATGTAGGAGTATATTTTTATTCTCAGGCGATCTCGCAGGAAGAAGCGATCCAGGAAGTCAATTTTATCGTTCAGAATCTGGACCCCTATAAGGCACGCGTCAAGTATCCCGTTGCTCTCGATATGGAATTTGTTGCCAATGATGCGGCAAGGATAGATGGACTCAGTAAGGATGAGAAGACGAATATTGCGGTCTCCTTTTTAGATGGTGTGAAAGCAGCTGGCTATGTCCCGATGATTTATGGTGACAAGGAGTGGCTGCTCAAGGAGGTAGACCTTGCCAAGCTGCAGAATTATGATGTGTGGCTTGCTCAGGAAGAAGATTTGCCGGATTATCCGTATCAGTATGCCATGTGGCAGTATGCTACGGACGGTGTGTTAAATGGAGTGACGGGAGATGCCAACCTGAATATCTGTTTCATAGGTTATTCACAGCGGTAGTGTCGGATCCCGGAAGATATTTTGACAGTATTATATAGGTCGGCGTAAGCGGCAGGAGACATCCCTTCCATGTAATTCAGGGTGTAATCCTTGTTTACGCCGGCTTTTTTGAGCAGATCGGCAGCCTTGTTGTAGGCGATTGCCGCTTCTGCTTCCGAATCGTAGGTTCCTACGTTTATATTCCCCTTGACATGTATTTTTACCTGATAACGTGTGCGACCATTATTCTTTATCGCACATACGCCGTTATATCGGTTGATAATTTCTATATTTTCATAGCGCAAATCCTGATTGTTTCCGTTGATAAAGCGATAATCCCTGCCCTCCACAGCGTAATTTTTGATCCCATATCGGCTCATAATATTGACCTGCATGCCGTAGTCTGCCACAAAATAATGTCCTCCTCTGCGGGAGATCCGGCGGGTGGAATAGTAGAAAAGGTCGTCCAGATCAAAAATAAAGAATTCTGATAAAGAAAAGTAATAATAAAAGAATTTGGGCCGGATGTAGATCGGTGTCGCGAAATAGATGGAGTTGTCTCTGAAATTGAGCAGGCTGACCCATTTGGCAAAAGGAAGGACAGAGTCTTCCCTGTAATGATATAAAGAAACTGAGGAGTCCTTCAGTATTGCGCTGGCAAGGAGGTAAGCCTGGTGTGCATCACACGAATTGTCGAAACTTCCGAGACTTATGTGTTTATTGCGATAAGTTAATGAGGCACGAAAGTACGGGGTATTATCCTTGTGCTTTGCCATATAAACGCCGGGAAATTGCTGTTTCATGGATTTTCCTCCTTTATTATAATTGTACCATTTTTGAGAAAAAAAACAAATTCAGAAATATTTTTCCTGTTTCCTGTATAAAATATTAAAGATTGTTGCGGTGCAATGCCAATGTCATTAAGTTAAGCCGGACGCACCTGACATTGTGTATTGGCATAATTTTCTTAACTTAATGACATTGAAGGCTGAACTGTTACGTATGGCCTTAAAGTGAATGGAGGAAAAATGTACAGGGAATATATAGCAAGGTTTATTCTGGCAGGCATGGTGCTCGTTTCCTCATGTGTATGTGCCAGAGAACTTAAGATTAACCGGATTGCGGCCAAGCCTGCATTCCAGATGGAATATCTGAGCGAGAGTATGACAGAAGATAAGAAAAGTTTCATGGAAATGATCTCAGCGGTTTCCTCGGGACAGAGAGTCGTAGATTATGAGGTTTTGGAACAGACACCGCAGTATCAGCTGTCGGACAAGGATCTGGAGGCCCTGCTTAGAATCGTGGAGGCGGAGGCTGGAGGAGAAGACCAGGATGGAAAACTTCTGGTAGCCAATGTGGTCTTAAACAGGGTCAACAGTGAAAGCTTCCCGGATACGGTCTATGATGTTGTGATGCAAAGAGAACAGGGAATCGCACAGTTCTCACCGACCGTGGATGGAAGGTATCACAGCGTGCATGTCAGTGAGGATACGAAAGCGGCTGTAGAACGCGCACTTTACGGTGAGGATATCTCGCAGGGAGCGCTGTATTTCTGTGCAAGGGAAAAGGCGGATTCAGGTAAGGTGCAATGGTTTGACAGGCATTTGACAAGACTGTTTGCTTATGGACACCATGAGTTCTTTCAATAATTGTGCACGGTTGCGCAATAAAAGATTGTATGTTACAATTATTTGCACAGGTATAAATTGGTGAAAGGCATGGTCAGATAAAATGGAAGTATTATACAGCAGTACAAGAGATGGTGCGGCGAAGATTACGGCTTCACAGGCGATTTTGAAGGGGTTGGCAGACGATGGGGGATTGTTTGTACCGGATCACATCCCGGAGCTTACCTGCCCGATGCGTGATCTGGCGGGGAAATCCTATCAGGAAGTCGCGTATGAGGTAATGCGGCTATTTTTGACGGACTTCACGGAAGAAGAGCTGAAGAATTGTATAGAACGTGCCTATGATTCCAAGTTCGACACGGAGGCGATTGCACCTCTTGTGGAAGCAGAGAGTACATATTATTTGGAACTGTTTCATGGTGCAACGATTGCATTCAAAGATATGGCACTGTCAATCCTTCCGCATCTGATGATCACATCCGCTAAGAAGAATCATGTGAAGAATGAGATTGTGATTCTGACGGCTACTTCAGGGGATACCGGTAAGGCGGCGCTGGCAGGATTCGCGGGAGTAGAGGGCACGAAGATCATAGTATTTTATCCCAAGAATGGCGTGAGCCCCATTCAGGAGAGACAGATGGTGACCCAGAAGGGGGATAATACTTTTGTTGTAGGTATCCATGGGAACTTTGATGATGCCCAGACAGGCGTTAAGGCGTTGTTTAATGACAGCGAACTGGCGAAAGAGATGGAAGATGCTGGATTACAGTTTTCTTCGGCCAATTCCATCAATATAGGACGTCTCGTACCACAGGTCGTTTATTATGTTTATGCCTATGCGAAACTGCTTAAGGAGGACAAGATCTCGGATGGAGAGAGAATCAACGTGGTAGTTCCCACCGGGAATTTTGGTAATATCCTGGCGGCATTCTATGCGAAGCAGATGGGGGTTCCGATCAGTAAGCTGATCTGTGCATCTAATGAGAATAAAGTACTGTATGATTTCTTCGCGACAGGCAGATATGACCGCAACCGGGAATTTGTATTGACTAGTTCCCCATCTATGGATATCCTGATATCCAGCAACTTAGAGCGCTTGATCTATCGTATTGCCGGATCGGATGCTTCTAAGAATGCGGCGTTGATGGAGTCCCTGGCACAGACCGGTTCCTATGAAATTACGGAGCAGATGAGGGAGCAGCTTTCAGATTTTTACGGTAATTATGCGGATGAGAAGGAGACGGCGCAAAGGATCAGATCTATGTATGAGGATACTGGTTATGTGCTGGATACGCACACGGCGGTGGCTAGCGCCGTGTATCAGAAATATGTGGCAGATACGAAGGATAAGACGGTGACGGTGATTGCCTCTACGGCGAGTCCTTTCAAATTTACGAGAAGCGTCATGAACGCCATTGACAGTAAATACGATACGATGTCGGATTTTGAACTGGTAGATGAGCTTGCCAGAATCGGTAATCTGAATATTCCGAAGGCGATTGACGAGATCAGAACCGCGCCTGTGGTTCATGACAACGTGTGTGATAAGACAGAAATGAAGGCGATTGTAAAACAATTTCTGGGAGTCGATGCATAGATTATGAAGCATATTTTGTTAGTTGATGACGTATCAACCAATCTTAAATGTGAAGAATTTATCCTGCATGATAAATATAAGGTAACTAAAGCAAAATCGGGAGAAGAGGCGCTCCGGTATCTTGAAACTATTGTTCCGGATCTTATTTTACTGGATTTCCATCTGCGCAGGATGGATGGCTATGAAGTGATGGAGTATATGAAGAGGAATTCTAAAACGGCCGGAATTCCGGTTATTCTGCTTACGGCAGACGAACATGTGAATGAGGAGCGGAGTCTTGCATTGGGAGCCGTTGACTTTATCAGAAAGCCTTTTGATCCTCAAACGCTGCTGGATAAAATTGAGGCGGTCTGGCACCTGGAAACTGTCCATCAGTAACTTGTACATCTGGCTTGTCTGAATCCGCACAGGTTATTTTAGACAAGTCCTTAGAGAGGTATATAAGATGGAAACTGGAGCAAGCGGAATTATAGACATTATATTTTTGGCAAGTGGAGTCTACCTGATTTCTACGGCTGTTATGGCGAAGAAAAATGGTAATATCGCGAGTAATGTCATGCTCGGCAA
>CAYXKS010000015.1:0-24315 GCA_964465725.1 uncultured Bacteroides sp.
CCCTGCGAAATAAGGATATCAGAGGTGACCACTATGTGACATTGGTGGTGCAGGTGCCGGATAAATTATCACATGAGGCGAAGGAATTGTTGAGGAAATTTGATGAAGAGACAGACGATTCCCTGAACGCCGCGAAGAATGTCACATCCGGACGCGCCGAAGAAGCATCGGGCGGTAAGGGCAGAGGAAAGAAGAAGCTTTGGAAATAGAGAAAATATAGAACATAAGCAGTAAAAGCAGAACGCACACTCCCGGTCGCGGGAGGTGCGTTTTTTTGATGTGCCCGGCAGCACATATTATAATTGAGTTATTCATGAAAATCCAATAATTTTCTGGCAGGTACATCCAATACATCGGCAATATCCAGCAGAGCGTCCATAGAGATAGCGGTAGGCATATTAGGAGCTTCTATATTACTGATATGAGTGCGACTCAAACATGCTTTTTCAGCCAGTGCAAGTTGGCTCATACCTCTCAGCTTCCGATAATAGGCAATATTCAGACCAATCATCTTGTATTCTTCTTCCCGAGTGAACATTTCAGACACCTCTTTTGATCTTGATATCTTCCTCATGATAGCAATAAATAATTTTGATATAAACAAGCTGTAATATTGCACTTGCAAATTAACAATTTGCATGATATAGTAATATCCAGTGGGATATAAAATTTTTACCAAATTAGAAGGAGGAAACTTTCAATGAAAATGAAAAAGGTATTTGCGGCTCTTTTGGCTGCAACAATGGTAGTGTCATCCGGCACCACGGTTTTGGCGGCAGGTTCCGGAAGCGCGGCTCCGGCGGCAAGCGGGAGTTCTTCAAGCGTGGCGGAAGAGGAGGCTGTGATAACGCCTGCGGGTACAAGCCAGTCTGAGAGTACTTCATCCGGAACAGGAAGCAGTGCGGCTGTAGAGGCAGCAAGAGCTGCTGTAAAGGCAGCTGGCACAGCGATCAACGTGGCAGGCTCCAGCGTTAAGACATCGATCGCGGGCGCATATGCGGCGAAGAACGTTCAGGGTGTGGCAGTGATCGATTCCCTGGCAAATGTGAAAGCAAATCTTGGCCTGAAGAACGGTCAGACACCGTATATCATGGTCTTTGATACCAATGCAAAGAAAAGCCCGAAGGCCATGGACTGCGTGAATGCAGCAGTAGAAGCTCTGGGCGGCGAAATCACCGCGGTACTCAACGTGGATCTCGGCGCTAAGGAAAAAGGAAAATTCATCACATTATCCAATGGTTCCGTTGCTATGGTAGTCGGCCTGCCGAAAGGCGCCGATACTTCCAGGACTGCCAGCGTAGTCTGCGTCCGCCCCGGTGGAATGACAACAATTCTGGAAGATAAGGATGCTAATCCGAACACGGTTACCTTTGATGTCGCAGCAGGTCTTGGCACCTATGCGATCGTACTGAAATAATTATGCCCACACTTAATTGTCTTATTACATAGGAAATGACATGATAAATTTCTGTGGTCTTTATAAAGGTCAAACATTGAAATTTTGGCTGTTTACTATGGATAAAGTATATGAGAAAGGCTATGGCGACATAGTTTTTCTCATATTGCTTGTGCAATGGAGAATAAGAGCGATGTTCAGGCAGTTTGTGAGCAAAAACAGATATGCGGTCTTTTTTATGGCGCTGCTGTTTAGTTTTTTTCAATTCAGTATACGAAAACTTTACGGCTTTTCTATCTATCCGGATGAGTTCAGTTATTGGGCATATGCCGCTGCGGTATCCGGCCACGACTGGTCTGAGGTAATATCGCTGGGATCGTTTTATTCTTATGGATACAGTATTCTCCTGCTTCCTGTTTTTTTACTCTGTAAAAATCCGGTAACGGCTTACAGGACTGCCGTTGCGTTCAATTTTATCCTGCTCGCTCTTTCGTATATGCTGCTGCTTCGGATACAGAAAACGGCGGGATTGTTTTTGGCGGAAAATGCAGCGCGGACAGACGAAACGGAGCAGACAGAAAATGAGATAGCCCAGCTTTGTGCCGGTTTTGCGATCTTGTATCCGCCGCTTTTGTTCTATGCGCAGACGACGATGGCGGAGACGCTGCTTATGGCGGGATATCTGCTTCTGATCCTGCTGACAGGGGATTATCTGTGCAGGCCGGGAAGGAGAAAGCTGTTGTTGCTCTTTCTGCTGAATTTTTTCCTTTATCTGGTACATATGAGAACGGTGGGAACGCTGATTGTGTGCGCGGCGCTGCTTTGTCTTACGGCGGTGAAGAAAAGAAAGGATTATAGGGAAGCTTTTCTTATTCTGCTGCTGACAATGCTGACGTTATTGGCTGCCGAGGTGCTGGAACAGAAGATGATGGGTTTCCTGTATCGTGATCTGAACAGGGAACTGTATGATATCAATACCTATGAGGGACAGATCACAAAAATAAAGTATATTTTCTCAAGAACAGGATGCGCTGCGTTTGCCGCAGGTTTTTTCGGGAAAATCCTGTATTTGGGAATATCGACTTACAGTCTTGGATGGTGTGGGATGCTGAGACTGATCGGAAACGCGGGGCGGCCGAAAGACAGAGGCTGCTCTGCGGCCGATCCGTCGGCTGGCAATAATCCGACAGGTCTTTTTATAGCAGTATCGGTTATAGCACAGATTAGTGTGAGTACAGTCTATCATGTGATACCGGACAGTTACGACGGTATTACTTTCGGCAGATATCAGGATTATATCATGCCGATTTTGATTACTGTGGGTATGGAGGGAATCCTGACACACATCAGGAAAAAGAAGCGGTATGTTCTGACAACCGCTCTGGCGATGGCGCTGTTTTCGGCGGTTGTGGCCGTGTACGCTGCAGGACTGGAGCTGACGCAGAATAAAGGGTATTTTATGGCTGGTATGAGCTTTTTTGAGATGAAAAAGTTTGAACCGACCTTATTTTATGCGGGTGCCTGTCTGATCGGCATTTTTTGTATGTGTTTTGTCATGGCGGTGGCGTTTCTGTATTTCAGAATAAGACAGCAGTACATTCTGCTTTTATGCACGCTCCTGCCGCTTGTATTGACAATGCGTCTTGGCAGGCTGTATCTGTATCCCTTCAATGAACTGGCGAGACAGGATATCAGGCTGACGGAGCGAATAGAAAGGCTGGCTGCGGATGAGTCTTATGAGTCAAGGCCCGTCTATCTGGATTACAATGAAATATCCGCCATAGGACTGGTACAGTTTGCTTTGCGGGATCTGCCGGTCAGAGTGATTCCGGGAGACGGGGAGTGCGCAGAAATTCCGCAGGAAGAGATCGGCGCACGCTCACTCCTTTTGCTGGGTGCGGACGATCCGCGGCAGGAGGCGCTGGAGCGTATGTATGAAAAAGAAGTGATCAGCGGCCACTTTGTACTTTTATATAACGAGAGAGAATGAAAAACTTACAAATTATGCCTGAAAGAAGGCCTGTGCGCTGATACTTGCACCGTACTTTTCATGGAAATTTGTATCCAGAAAGAAATGGGGATGCAAGTATGCAAATGAATATAGGAATGGAGATGCAGATGAAAATGAATCAGAAAACAGAGAATACGGACAGAGCGATAAAAAGAGGCGTACGCATTCTTGTCGCCTGCCTGTTGTCGCTTGGTTTTTGGTCTGTGGGGATGATGACCGGCAGAGCGGCGGAGACGAAGGAACAGGTGCTGATGCAGCTGGAGGCGGATACGGACGTATATGAAGAGGCGAGAGAAGACAGCGGCGTCGTAGCGACGATTCCGAAAGGGACGGGGGTTATCTGTTCAGAGACGGAATCGGCGCAATGGTATCAGGTGTCTTATCAGGAGATCAGGGGATTTGTGCAGGCTAAATCTGTGGAATCGTATGGGGATGCAGAGGAGCTGGCGGAGGAGTTCGAGGAGATTCATGAGGAAAACAGCGCTCAGGTGGAAGCGGTGGAGGAGAGCGAGCGGCAGGAGAGAAGCCAGTTATTCTGGGGCGGTATTATGGCGCTACTGGTGGTATTAATGCTGGCGACAGGAATTTTCACCGCATTACGCGGCAGGAATAAAGCCGCAGGAGGAAAAACAGAAGGGAAAGAAAAAGAGAATTAAAGAATGGCATGCAGGAAAGGGATATACGGAAGATGAAAGAGAGATATGACAGGATCATAATCGGGGCTGGATTTTACGGACTGTATGCCGCGCTTCACTGCGGAAAGAAGAAGGAAAGGGTGTTGGTCGTGGAATGCGGTTCGGCGCCGTTTGAGAGAGCTACTTATATCAATCAGGCGAGGGTACACCAGGGTTATCATTATCCCCGCTCCCTGTCCACGGCCATGAAGTCGGCGGGCTATTTCGAGAGATTCCATCGGGATTATTCTTTCTGCATCAATCGGGAATTTGAAAAGATTTATGCAACCTCCGCACAGTATTCCTGGTCCGACGGCGAGCAGTTCGGGAAATTCTGCCGGGCAGCCAATATTCCGTGCCGGGAGGTCTGTCCGGAAGAGTATTTTAAGAAGGATATGTGCGACGGCGCGTTTGTCACAAGAGAATATACTTACGATGCCATGCTGCTGAGAGATTATTATCTGGAGGAGCTTGCAAAACTGCCAAATGTAAAACTTATGTTTTGCAGTCAGATCACGCAGCTGGAAAAAGAGCAGGATGCTTATCTGTGCCGTCTAAGTTCCGGAGAGACTTGCAGTGCGCCCTTCATTTTGAATGCGACTTACGCGTCCACCAATCAGATTCTGGATTTGCTTGGCTTCGAGAAATTTAAGATTAAATATGAATTGTGCGAGATCATTCTCTGCGACGTCAATGAAAAACTGAAGCGATATGGCATTACGGTGATGGACGGTCCCTTTTTTTCTATTATGCCTTTTGGAAAAACAGGATTTCATTCCCTGACGTCAGTTACTTTTACACCCCATACTACCTGCTATCAGACGCTGCCTGTTTTTCCGTGTCAGGAGAAAAGCGGCGCTGCCTGCAGTGCAAAAAGCCTTGGTAACTGCAACGATTGTATTGCGAAGCCGGACAGCGCGTATCCCTATATGGAGAAACTGGCCCGGAAATATCTGCGGGATGATTTTGACTTTTGTTATGTAAAGTCGTTGTTCTCCATGAAGCCCATCCTGACAAGCTCGGAGATTGACGATTCCCGGCCGACGGTGATCCGGGTGTATACGAGAAAACCGACTTTTGTCGGTGTGTTGTCGGGTAAGATCAATACGGTTTACGATTTGGATGAGGTACTGGATCATGAGGACTAAGGAAAAGAATTTTGTGTCTGCGACAGTGTATCTGTACAACGCGGCGCAGGAAGCGGAGCGGTTTGGAAAGATGCTGGTGGAGGTATTGGAAGAGAACTTTGAGCATTCGGAGATCATTTTTATCAACGATCATTCCACGGACGACAGCGCAGAAGCGGTAAAAAGAGTGAGCGGCGCTGCCCGCACGACCAGTGTTTCGTTATTGAATATGAGTTATTTTCAGGGAAGAGAGGCGGCAATGAGCGCCGGACTGGATCTGGCGATCGGCGACTTTGTATTTGAATTCGATACGACTTTTGTGGATTATACCCGGCAGGATATCATGAATGTATACGATCAGGCGCTGGAGGGATTTGATATGGTGAGCGCTTCGCCGGACAGGAAGATGCGCGGAACATCCAGACTGTTTTATCGTGTTTTGGACCGTTTTTCGGACACGCCATACAGCATGACCAGCGAACGGTTCAGGATCCTGAGCAGAAGAGTAATCAACAGGGTTATGAGCATGAGCAACGATATCCCTTACCGTAAGGCGGCCTATTCTCACTGCGGCCTGAAAACCAGGAATATTGTCTATTTGACGTCAGATAAAAGCGGACAGGAGGAAGAAAGAAGGATCGGGCATGCGGAGAAACGTTACAGGAGAAACCTGGGCATCGATGTGCTGCTGCTGTTCACGGGTCTGGGATATCGTTTCTCCATCGGTATGACAGTGACCATGGTTCTGGTAACGGCGTTTATGTTCGCCTATTCTTTGATTATCTATTTGTTTGGCAATCCGGTGGAGGGATGGACGACGACAATCCTGTTCTTTTCTTTCGCATTTTTCGGGCTGTTCGGACTGCTGACGATCGTTATCAAGTATTTGCAGATTCTGGTGGATCTGGTGTTTAAGAGAAAGAGGTACAGCTTTGAGAGTTTGGAGAAGCTGACTCGGTAGAAGGATTAATTTTTAAGGCATTATTGTGGTGCCGTTATGCAGTATGTAGGAGTACAGGAATGAAGATTAAGAAGGAAGACGCATTTTTTATCATCTTTTGTATGATGACTGCCACGATCTTTTCACTTTACAGATGTATTAACGGTGATTTTGCAGCGTATAACGGTGATTTTCAGAATTATAATATTTTCAGGCGATTGCTGGACGGACAGGTGCAGTACCGAGATTTCAGCAATTATTTAGGAACAGGATTTATATTTGTAAATCTTCCTCTTGTAGGGTTGTTTAACAGTTTTGGCATCTGTGTATTTATTACGCATTTTACGACCAGCGTTATCTATTCTCTTATTCTCTGTATATCTTTCTATACAATATTGCTGGACAGAAAAAAGGCATATGTCATTGCCGGAATCACAGCGATTGCAGCCTTTGTGGTTTTGCATGCAGGTTTTTATGGAAGATTTTATTATCAATATATATATGATGTGTTCAATTTTGAAGAACAGGGCGTTTCCATGCGAACTACGCGGGCTTTTCTGCCCTTTATGCTGGTGGGGATATTCTATGTCATAAAATATAAGATAAGACAGGAAGATATCTTTATTCAGATATTTTATTCTAAGAAATGGACGATGGGCATTTATCTGATAATGGGTATGCTGACTGTATGGTCGAATGACTATGGATATTCTTGTGTAATTTGCCTGTTTATGATCATGTTGATTGTGAATGCCTGCGGGAAGCCGATCAAACCGGTTCGGAAAATTGTCGGATGCTGTATTGCAGCTCTCAGTGCGTTTGCCGGAATGATGTTTTCAGTTGCGGTCATTACACATGGGAGTATTCAGGATTATTTTGCAGTAAATAGAGGAATCATGGAAGATCAATTTTGGTATTTCGGAAATTATTATGGAAAATACTATACGGTATCGGATATATTCCGTGATAAAAAATATATGGTTTTTACAATACTTTTTTTCTTTCATGCTTTTTACTTTTTGAGCAGGGCGATCAGAAGGCGGGTAACGGATCATAATATCTGCAGATTATTTTTACATAGTGTGTGTTATGGAGCGTCCTTAATATATGTTTTGGGTTCCGGCGCGCACAGTTATGTACCGTTACAGGTGATTACCTATATTTTAGGAATCGGATTGACAGGCAGGATTTGCAAAGAATCGGTTGTTTATATCAGAAAAAAGGGGGATGCACAGTTTATTGCAGCGATCAAGAAGGTAAAAGATGTAATTCCGTTTACTGGTTTTATGATTGGAGTAAGTAAATTTACTCTTTATATTTTTGTTATGCTGCTTTTTTACTGCATCTCGGTCAATATTTTCAGAACAAACAGTTCGTTTCAGAATAAAGAGGAAGTAGAAGGTCTTAAGATTCATTCTGTAATCGGTCAGGGACTGGATGAGAGTGCGGAAGATGTCTCGGATGGAGCAATCTTTTCTACATATGCCGGCGGACTGGAAGCTATTAACGGAATCTTTCAGCCATCGGGGATTGACTATATTATTCATGTGCTTGGAGACAATCAAAGAGAAAAATATCTTAATAATTTTATAGAAGGCCAGTATCAATATGCAACAACCTTGAAAAATGAATATACGCCGGATGAGTATTGGCTGTTGAGGGTAAACTGGTTTTTTTACAGAGAACTTTACAGGCATTACAAGCCAACGAAAGAGACGAATTATTCTGTTATATGGGAAAAATCAGAGGAGGAGAACAGAGTCGATACAGAGGTCAGGGTAGATTGGGAGTATATCGATGATGCAAAATGTCGGATTGATGTAGAATTACCGGACTGCGCGGAAGGAGTTTATGTAGATTTATTGATTAAATATGATACTGCATGGACTGAGGATCGGTTAAGGAATGGAGCGATACGGAAGGCGGTATGCGTTGAGGAAGGCGGAGAACAGTATAATAATTATTATATCAATGGTCAACTGACAAATACTTGTTACCACCTGAAAGAAAAGTCAGAAGGATTTTCTATTCCGATTTATGTGAAGGATGGAAAAGGATATGCATATCTTTCATCTTTTCCGTTGTCTTGTACCAAAATCGACAAATTAGAAGTTATTGTGCAGGGCGTGATTAAAGTTCCGGAATTTCCGCTCCATGTTACAAACTACACAATTTATGACAGATATACCGCTGATGACAGTGTGGATCAGACGGGGACATTGTTGAAATTTGACAGTACTCAGTACAATACTTTCATATTGGAAAATATCAGATGCGTCACGTCGCACCATGAAACCGTTAATGTGAGTAATGTGTGGAGAGAAGGAAATTATATATTTGTTTTGCTGGAAAGCCCGATAGAGCGCAAAAATTTTGTCTATCCTAATATGTTAAAAGTACAAAAAAATACGACACAATGACAAGGCAGATAAGCTATGTACGGCAGGGAGGAGAGGAAGAGAATGTACCGTCAAAAATTAACAGTATGGATAAAAGAACAAAGACAGTTGCTTGCCTTGACAGTAACGGCAATTTTGATGGTCATATGTGTGTCGGCTTTCAAGTACAGATCCGGAGAAATTAATTACTATAATTCAGACGCAACATGGCATACGCTTCTGACAATAGAAGCCTACAATGAGACGCCTGTTTCAGAACACTTGTTTTTACCGATTACTTCTCTGGGCGGCCAGGAAAATAAATACATAGCATGGGGTCTGACGATACCGGATCAAAAAGGTAATTATTACTATACATCTTTCTCTGCGGCAGGCTTTTTTTTCCCATGGCTTTTTATGAAAATATTTGGACTTGCGGTCACCGAACAGAGTCTGTACATTTTTAATACCTTTTTGTATGCATTGTCCGCTGCTCTTTGGACTTGGTTCATCTATAGAATATACGAAAAAAGTAAAGAACCTGTGGCCATTTCCATGATCGGTATGCTTACCTGTATTTTTTCACCGGAATTGTTTCATGGAATGGGAATCGTATACTGGCATCAGTCGCTTATGCAGGTTACGTTACTACTTCAAATTATTGCCTATTACACCATGATGCATTCGGCCGGCAAAAAAGGGCGTATGGTTTTTTACTTGCTGGTGTTATTGAATCCTGTTATTGAATGGACCGGGTATGTGGCTAATGTTGGATTTGCATTGGCAGAATTCGCTTCTCATTGGAAAACAGATAGGAAGAAGGCCTGGGGAAGGGCATGCATGATTGGATTGCTTACAGTATTGTCTATGATTCTTTTTATATTTCATTATCTTATGCGGGTAGATATACAATCTTTCTTTGATATAATGCGGGCCAGATTTCTGGAAAGATCGGCTGTTGATGGTATAGGATTGACGGATGTATTCGGAGGTTATCTGAAATCCTTTTTATACTTATGGGTACTCTTCCTGGGCCTGATTATTTGGAGTTTTGTAAAGAATAAGAAAATAGAGATCAGACATGGACAATTACTATTTGTTATGGCGTTTCCGCTTGTGGAAAACATTATAATGAAAGAACATGCGATATCGTATACGTATGATCGGATGAAAGGAATTTATATTCTGTCCTTTCTGGTTTGCGAGATGAGTTTTTTTCTGCTGGAGGACGCAGAGGATACGCTGTGCATCTTGACGGGACTTTTAGCGGCTACAATCTGTGCCTGCGGGCTAAATCTGAGAGCATATGTAAAAGATAGTGCCTATATATGGAATATAGATTACAGAAATGATAATCAGGTTTTGGCAGACTATTTGAATGATCATTACGCAGATTCGGTATTGTCAACAAAAAGCAGCGGTGTAAGAGGATATATTACCTTGTTGTTTGGAAGGGGAATTATTGAAGGTATCAATGAGGAGGAAACAAAAGCGATAGCAGTAGACTGGAACAAACGATATGCGATCACGATTGATTTTGAGGATGGCGGAGAACTCTATAATTCTAATTGGAATTTTTGCAGAATTGCCTTTGCAAACATATATGACATGCAGACGAATGAAGAAAACAGGATAGATATACAGTTTATAACAGGTGATGAATTTCAACCGTTGGGTTATCAATTAGCGGATTTAACGGATGAAAATTGGGTTGACGGATATTCAAGGCAGGGAGATATTCTTTTGTTTTCCAGAGAGGACACATTATTAATAGAGCTGTTATCAAAACAATATCTGGTTTCGGGCGATGATATTTATCGGATTGAAAATGTAGATTTTGACGATAGTTGGATAAGGGTATCAGTAGACAGGAACGCGGAAAAATGTATGTATCCTGCGATGTTACAAATTGAATGAGAAAAGAGGATGAAACAATGAGAGAAAAAATACTGCAAATTTTACAGGATGTACGGAGCGATGTGGATTTTGCAAATGAAACAAAATTAATCGATGACGGAATATTGGATTCCTTCGATATTATTTCAATAGTATCAGGGCTCAATGATGAATTTGAAATTGAGATTACCGCAGATGAATTAGAAGCGGAAAATTTTAATAAGTTGGAAGCGATCGTGGCGTTAGTTAAATTCTTGCAGTAGATTGAGGCAATAAGAACAAATGAAAAAATGGATCAGAACAATGGTCTTTGTTATGTTAGGAGTATTGTTCCTGCATATCACAGAAAATGTATTGGCAAAAAAATGGCACTATATGGGAGATGATGAAGATTTTAGCAGGACATATAACCAGTTTTATAAATTGGATGAGGGTATAGTTCAGGCGGTTTTTTTAGGAAAGAGTTCGGTGAAGTGGGGCGTATCCCCTGTTTTACTCTATAAAGAGAATAATTATGTGACCTACAATCTTGCATCAAATTATCAGCCGATAGCCCTCAGCTATCATCTTTTGAATGAAGTGTTTAAGAGGCAGTCTCCGGAGGTGATATTCTGTGATATTTCAGCCCTTTTTGAAAATGTAAATCTGGACTATACATGGCATATGGCTCTGGATAATATGTCGTTGAGCAGAAATAAATTAGCGGCGGCATTCACGTATGCGCAGACTCTTAATGCGGAGGAAAAGGATAAGGAAAGATCATATCAATCGTTTGAGGCGGATTTTTTGTCAATGATGAGTCCGTTATATTGCTATCACAGCAGGTGGGATTCTTTAGAGCAAAGTGATTTTATTCGACCGCAAAGGCCGGATTATGATTTTTTGGCCGGATATTATATGACGGCAGTAGTTTCCGGGACGAGTCTGACTTCTGAGCAAGTTAATACGGAGGTTGATTCTTTGAAAACCCAAAAAGGTTTCAAAAAGGAATATTTGGACGGAAAGTATGCGGAGCATAAGATAGATGAGGACCTGTACCATGTGGAATTAGACCGAACTGCAATAGGATTTCTCAAAAGAATGAAAAAACTCTGCAAAGATCATGGCGCAGTGCTGGTCATGACAAAAATACCTACTATGTATATGCCGCAGGAATGGTATGGAAGCTGGTCCTATGATAAATATATCATGGCGGAACAATTTTGTATTGAAGAGGGCATTCCCTTTTTTGATATGGTATATGATGAAAAACACCGCGTAGAAATTGACTGGCAGCAGGATACCTTAGATTATGGTATGCATCTTAATATAAAGGGAGCAGAAAAAGTAACGAAAAGTTATGGGCAATATATGGAAGAAATAGGAATAGAGCAGAAGACATGCGGGCTTTATTGGGATTTTTTGCAGGACTATGAGCGGATGAGCCGCATATGCGAGTTGCAGGCAACAGGTAATTTTGACGAATATCTTGATACTATTTCAGAGGATGAAAGTTATACGATTTTCCTGTCTGCTCAGAATGATTTTCAGGTTTCGTTTTCGGAAAAATACTTTCGGAATTTATCCCGCATAGGCTTTCAAAGTGTGTTTACAGAAGGAATAAGAGATTCTTTTATCGGAATAATCAGGCAGGGAAAAGTTGAGTATGAAGCGTTATCTAACAGAAAGATAGAATATGAAGATTTTTTGCCGGGGGGGGGCAAAATCGAAATTACCAGTTCAGGTTATAATACAGGAGCGTATTCATCCATAGTAATTGAAGGACAGGAACATTCCATGAATAGATCAGGATTAAATATTGTCGTATATGACAATGAAACACAATTAGTAGTAGACAGCGTTAACTTTAACACGCAGTATCTTGGGGCAGTCGGCTATAGAGATTCAGGTATGACACGAAACTATTTGACGAAATATAAGGAAGCTGTTATCTGTGATGATTAACCAATAGGAAGGTATCCTGAAAAGGGGGAGAAGGCCATGTCGGTCATTTCACTTACATATCTGATCTTCATTATCATAACGACGCTCTTATATTTTACGATACCGAAGAAGTATCAGTGGGTTGTCCTGCTGGCGGCGAGTATGGCGTTTTATTTAAGCGCGGGTATTCGATGCGCAGGAGCGATTATTGTGACGATTGTATCTCAGTACCTGCTGGCGATGCGGCTGGATCAGATGAACCGCGGTCTGGAAGAACGATTACTGCAAGGCGAACTGACCGGCAAAGAAAAGACAGCTTTGAAGAAGAACTGCACCGCTTCCAGGAGAAAATATGTGGTTCTCTCTGTCTTGATCAATATTGGTCTTTTATGCTTTGTGAAATATACGGGTGTGTTCTTTGAGGAGATCCATATTTTGATGCCGTTGGGTATTTCTTTTTATACTTTTAAATCTTTGGGCTATGTGATTGATGTATATCGCGGAAAAGAGAAGGCGGAGAAAAATATCCTGAAATTTGCGCTGTTTATCTCTTACTTTCCGGCGATCATTCAGGGTCCGATCGATCGGTATAAGGATCTGGCTCACCAGCTGTGCGCACCGCATATTTTCGATTACCGCAGAGTTACGTTCGGAGTACAGAGAATGCTGTGGGGATATATCAAGAAACTGGTGATTGCGGAGCGCGTGGCGGTGGTGGTCAACGAGGTGTTTGACAATTATGCCGTGAAAGAATATCAGGGCTTTGTGGTGTTTGTCGCGGTGTTTTTATATGGCATACAGATTTACGCCGATTTTTCGGGCGGAATGGATATTGTAATCGGTGTGTCGGAAATATTCGGAATCACGCTGACAGAGAATTTCCGCAGACCCTTTATGGCGAGGAGCGTGGCGGAATTCTGGCAGAGATGGCATATTACACTGGGAGCGTGGTTTCGGAATTATCTGTTTTATCCGGTTTCTCTGTCGAAGCCCTTTAACGTGTTGGGCAAAAGGTGCAGGAAAATATTTGGAGACAAGGCGGGCAAAGTGATTCCTCCGAGTCTTGCGTCGTTTATGGTATTTTTGCTCATCGGTATCTGGCATGGCGTCGGATGGAAGTACGCGCTGTACGGAGTCTATCAGGCGTTTTTTGTTTCCACGGGTACGTTGTTTGAGGACGGCTATGCCAGACTCAGAGGGTTGTGCAGGATCGAGGCAGGCCGTTTCGGTTGGAAATTGTTCCAGACATTTCGCACTGTTTTTATTATCACGGTGGGACGGTATTTTTCAAGGGCAGCGGATTTGGGACAGGTCATCGGCATGATGAAGGCCACACTGGCGCAGTTTAATCCATGGGTCTTTTTTGACGGGACCTTTTACAGACTGGGATTAAACGAGAAAAATTTTCGGTTTATGCTGCTATCGGTCGCGGTGCTGCTTGGTATAGATATTCTGCAGGAAAAGAATATCAGACTGCGGGAATCCATAGCGGGCTGTAATATTGTTGTCAGATGGGGAATTTATTATGCGGCGGTACTTGCGGTCGTGGTTTTCGGCATGTACGGAGCCGGGTACGATGCGGCCGGCTTTATCTATCAGGCGTTTTAAACTTAGTCTGTAAATGGGAATTGCGTTATTTTGCAGCATGAATCTTAAGGGAGAAAAGGAATGAAAATGACATCGGTATTGGATATGTTAGAGAAATCCGTAACACGGTATGGAAACAAAACGGCGATCATAGACGGGGATGAAAAAATCACTTACTGTCGGCTTGCGGAACAGGCCAGGCTGTTAGGGGATGCTCTGACGAATGTCCTGCATGGAACAGTTCAAAAACCGGTGATGCTGTTTATGGATAAAGGATATCGTTGTATTGCGGCTATGTTCGGAGTCTTGTACAGTGGAAATATCTATGTGCCGATGGATGTTAAGACGCCTTTTGACAGGCTGATGTCTATTCTGCAGACGCTGGAAAGCGATTGTATTCTGGCAACCCGGGCGGAAGAGGCTTTGCTTCGCAAAACAGGCTATCAGGGGGAGGTCCTGCTTTACGAAGAATTAATTGAAAGGCAGAGAAGCGACAGAGCGGCGGAAAACAGGCGGTGCGGTTGCGTTGACCAAAATCGGGAATCAGGAAGACGAAGAAAAATTGTCGATACGGACCTGATGTACATTTTGTTCACCTCCGGTTCGACGGGAGTGCCTAAAGGGGTGGCAGTGACATATCGGTCGGTGATGGATTACATAGAAGATTTTCAGCGGGAGGTAGGGCTTTGCACGGAGGATATTTTGGGAAACCAAACGCCTTTTTATACGGATATGTCGTTAAAGGATATCTATATGGGTATTCGGGCGGGAGCGGCCATTTGTATCATTCCGCAGAAATATTTCATGTCTCCGAAAAGCCTGATGCAGTATCTGGAAGATCATGAGGTGACCTCGTTGGCCTGGGTGCCTACGGCCTACCGCATCGTAGCGCAGTTTGACGGGTTGTCCAAAGTGCGGCCGCGGCATTTGCGCAGGTTTCTGTTTTCGGGAGAGACGATGCCGGTACCGGTTTTTCAATACTGGAAAAGAAATTATCCCGACGCGGTATTTATACAGCAGTACGGACCGACGGAGATAACCGGGGCCTGTACGTCCTACCGGGTTACGAAAGCGTATCGGGAAGACGAGACGATCCCCATCGGAATCCCTTTTTCCAATACGGGACTTCTCCTGTTAGATGAGGAGGATCGGGAGATCGGAAGCGACGATGCGGGACGGATCGGGGAGATATGCGTTTATGGAGCATGCCTTGCGGCAGGGTATTACAATAACCCGCAGAAGACGCGGGAAGCATTCGTGCAAAACCCGCTGATTACGACGCAGGAATCTCTTATCTATCGGACGGGCGATCTGGCAAGATGGGATGCCGAGGGCAATTTGATTTTCGTTTCCAGAAAGGATGACCAGATCAAGCATGGCGGCAGAAGGATAGAACTCGGCGAGATCGAGACAGCGGTTGCCGCTGTGTCGGAAATCAGGGCTTGCTGCTGCGTGCATAATGTACATAAGGATGCGCTTGCGTTGTATTATATTGGAGAAATCTGTGAGAAAGAGATTACGGAAAAGCTGAAAGAGAGGCTGCCCAAATATATGATACCGACAATCTTTCATAAGATAGAGGCGCTTCCTTTGCTGGCAAACGGGAAGTTGAACCGCAGGATAATGGGAGAATGGGAAAATGCATAAACGGACAGAGGTTGTTATCCTGATTGGTTTTGGAAAGATTGCATCGGATGTATTGGACTATCTGATTGCACAGAGGAAAATCTGGGGATATGAACTGCAGTTCATAGAATTTGAATCTTATCCGACTTCAAGGATTGAAAAAGTCTGTCAGGACAATCAGGTTGGCTTTCTGTGTCTGCATGATAAAGCGGCTGTGACGCACAGGTTAGAGGGGTACAAACGACAGACGCTGATTGTCAGCGCCGGTAATAAATATCTGTTTCCGGCTTCCGTTATTCGGAAAGAGAATCTTACCATCATCAATTTCCACAATGCTCTTCTACCGCATTTTCCGGGGCGGAATGCGCCTTCCTGGGCTATTTGGAACGGAGCGGAAGAGAGTGGCGCGACATGGCATCTGGTATCGGAAGAGGTTGATGAAGGAGACTGTCTCTGGCAGAGGGCCTGTCCAATTACGGAAGACATGAAGGCCTATGAATTGTCAAAAAAGATCATGGAAATGGCATTTGAGGGATTTCGGAACATCTTCGAGGATGTTATACTAAGGAAAGCGGCGGCAGTGCCGCAGGACAGAAGTGACGCTTTACAGGAAAAGGACAGACTTCATTATTCCTGGGAAATTCCGGGAAACGGCGTTTTTCATCTGCGGGATAAGAGTCAGGATATTTATCGGCTGCTGCGGGCGGTAGACTATGGCCTGAATCGGATCTTTCCGTATGTGCAGTGTGTTTTGGACGACGGAAGTTTCGTAGAGATCGTCTCCTATAAGAAGGTTTCGCACGAGGCGGGCCATACGGACAGAACGATAGACGACATAAGGCGGGTCATATACCTTGCGCTGGGAAAAGACAGTGATCTGCAGTTGAAATACAGGTTCCGCCATGGGACGGATGCAGGCAGCTTTTGCAGGAGCGAGAGCGAAAGGAGAGATAAGGGATGATCTATGAACGACAGGCGGGCGTGCCGAAATTTGAATGCTGCGAATATGCGGAGCGAACGAAGGACTATGTGGTCCTGATTCCGATCATCAACGAGGGGGAGCGCATTATCAAGGAGCTGAAAAGGGCGTATCACTATAAAGTCGCCGACTGCGCCGATATTGTAATCTGTGACGGCGGTTCGACGGACGGCTGTACCGAGGAGAAGCGTCTTCGGAAACTGAGGGTAAATACTTTGCTGACCAAACAGGACGCGGGGAAGCAGGGAGCGCAGCTTCGGATGGGGATCTGGTGGGCATTGCAGCGAGGCTACCAGGGCATTATCACGATCGATGGCAACAATAAGGACAGCATTGAGGATGTGCCGCACTTTATCAAGAAGCTTAAGGAAGGGTACGACCTGGTGCAGGGTTCCCGATTCGTGCAAGGCGGCAGAGCGGTGAATACGCCACCCATCAGGCTGTTATCCGTGAGGCTGATTCATGCGCCGGTGATCTCCCTGACGGCACGGCATCTGTTCACGGATACGACCAACGCTTACAGGGCTTATTCCGTTCGTTATCTGCAGGATGAAAGGGTACAGCCTCTCAGGGATATTTTCATGACTTATGAGCTGCTGGCTTATCTGTCCGTGCGGGCATCCCAGCTGGGCTACAGAGCCTGCGAGATCCCGGTGACGAGGGCATATCCGGCGAAGGGGAAGATGCCGACGAAGATCAGCTTCTTAAAGGGAAACAGCGAGTTGATGAAGATTCTTTTCAAGAATCTTTTTGGGGTGTATAAGCCGGATGGGATTTGATTTTACTTCAGCTGCCAGATAATAAGCATATTGAAAAAGATTTTTGCATATGCTATAATGCCAGCAGGCAGAAAGAGATTACAAGTCCATTTGGACGAAAGAACGAATCCCCAAACCGTGTTGCAGCACAGTCTGGGGATTCTTCTTGTCTTTTATACCGGCAAAGCACCCGGTAGGCTATTTGTTGCCTTTATGGTCACTATCAAGCCATTTGACAATGAGGTGGCAAACCACACCGCCCACGACAGTAACGAAAAAAGAGATTACAACTTCCATTCAGACACCTCCTCCCTGTTGCGGGTTTTGGTGGGCAACACAAAAATTATAACATATCATTTAACGTTCTTCCATGTTTTTTATTAAGAAGAATTTAATGTTCAGCATATTCAGTTTTACGATCTGAAAACATTTGGGAGCGGATATCTGCAGAATGGCGTTTGCATGGGTTTGGCCGGTATCATTCAGGAAAATTAAGACAATCTACCCAGAATCTTTCGAAATGAAAGTGTACAGTTTTTTATTTTTCGGTTATAATAAAAGTGCTTATCATTCACACAACACGATTATATGACCAAAGAAAGAAAATGCAGAGTAACGGTTCAGCCAAATGATGGACTGTTACAATGCAGAAAAGAGGTAGATATATGCTGCGAAAGAGAACTGTGTTGACAGGAATTACGATATTGTGTATGTTAATGGGAGGCTGGGGCTGTGGAGCAAAAGAGGCTCCGATGCCGATACCGGAAGTGGATAAAGTGATAGAGGAAGAGGAACTTCCGGATGAGCAACCGGAGGAGGAAGAACTTGCAGATATTACCACAGCATACCCTGTGATCGGGGAGAGGACAAGTGTAGACGGAAAGATTCAGAGTTATCTGACAGGACAATGGACTGATGAGAAGCAGGCGACCAGAAGACCGATCGCCGTTATGATCCCCAACAACAGACCGGCCATGCCGCAGTATGGCCTGTCCAGGGCAGGGATTATCTATGAAGCGCCTGTGGAGGGTCGTATCACCAGACTGATGGCGGTGCTGGAGGATTTCGATGATCTGGAAAGAGTCGGGCCTGTGAGAAGCAGCCGCGATTATTATGTGTATACCGCTATGGGATATGAGGCGATTTATTGTAACTGGGGCCTGGCAGTGCCTTATGTGGAGGAGTTGATTAATCGGCCGGAATACTATAATGTCAGTGCGGCGGTAGTAGGTATCCACAATCCTGCAGATGAGGCTTTTGGAAGGGTCAGCCGTCCGGGCTATGCTACGGAATTTACAGGATATCTGATGATCGACGGCCTGTTTAAGGCGGTGGACAGACTTGGATATGACTGGAATTATGATGACAAATATGTGCCGCCCTTCCTCTTTGCGGCGGATGATGTGATTGCGGATTATGCGGATAAGGAGGATGCCCGCATGATTTATCCCGGCGGCAAGTCGGGCAATAATTCCAGCGGATATGGTTCTTACCACCCGTACTTTGAGTATCATGAAGAGGATCATCTGTATTACCGTTATCAGGACGGCCAGAGACAGATTGATGAATATACCGGCGATCAGCTGACATTCAGCAATGTAGTCTTCCAGTACTGCCACGGTGAAGTCCGGGACGATCACGATTATCTCGCGTTTGGCGTGCATGGGGAAGGAGACGCGATCGTCTTTACCAACGGCAAGGCCATCAAGGGGAAATGGAAACGTCATGACGGTGACTTTACACCGGCGAAATTCTATGACGAGAATGATGAAGAGATTATTTTCAATCAGGGGAAGACATGGATCTGCAATATCTGGCAGGAATACGGAGAGTATGTGGAATATGGCGCGGATGATGCGAGTTTGTCCACGCCGGGTATGCCTTCCGTTTCTTCCTCCGGAGGAGCGTAAGGGAACCGGCATTCCGAAGAGGCGTGACTCGGAAGAGACACAAAGATGGCAGCAGAGCGGATGAATATGCCGGTCTGCTGCTGTTTTATCAAAAAATCTCTTTTGTGTAATTTATAAGGGCAATAGAATCCGGCAAAATCAAAGAGTTTAAAAATGACAGGCAGGAGGATAGAATGAAAGCATTAGTGGGATATACGGGATTTGTCGGCAGCAACATTTATGCTGCCGGTGATTTCGATGCTGCATATAATTCGAAAAATATCGATGAGGCATACGGGACCAGTCCGGATTTACTGATATATGCAGGACTCAGGGCCGAGAAATATCTGGCAAACAAGGATCCGGAAAAAGATATGGGGCTTATTGTTCAGGCAGAAAAGAATATCAGGAAAATTAATCCCCGAAAGCTGGTGCTTATATCGACAATTGACGTCTTTAAGAATCCGGTAGATGTGGATGAAAACTCCCCGATAGATACAGAAGATCTCCATGCTTATGGATATAATAGATATCAGTTGGAATTATGGGTCAGAAAGAATTATCCAGATGCATTGATTATAAGATTACCGGGACTCTTTGGCAGGAATATTAAAAAGAATTTTATCTATGATTTTATTAATATGATTCCAGGTATGCTTAAGAAAGAGAAATTTGATGAGCTGTCGGCGATGGATCCGGAATTAGGCGGATATTACACTCTTCAGGAAAATGGATTTTATAAAGTAAACGTTTCGGGTACAGAAAAAGAGATATTGAAAAGCATGTTCAGAGAACTTGGATTCTCAGCGCTTAACTTTACGGACAGCCGAAGCGTATACCAATTTTATAATTTGAGCAATTTGTGGCATGATATTCAGATTGCCCTGGGAGCGGGTATTTTATTGTGGCATCCAGCTGTTGAACCGGTGTCAGCCGCAGATGTATATGAGTATTTAACCGGAAAGAAGTTTATTAATGAACTTGAAGGAAAGCCGCAGTATTATGATTATAAGACGATTCATGAGCAATGGTTTGGAGGCAGCCGGGGATATATTTGTGGCAGACAAAGGATTTTGTCTGAAATAAAAAGATTTGTTGAGGAAGAAGTTGGGAATTCGTAACAAGGAAGACGCAGGATGAACGGCATTTGGCTCATTGCCCGTGGGAATAAAGGCCGGAATATTGGAAAGGGACTTGAAGCTTATGAAATTATCTGTATCGAATATTGGCTGGGCAGCAGAGCAGGATAATCAGGTTTATGAATTGATGAAGGAATATGGTTTTTCCGGACTCGAAATTGCCCCGACCAGGATATTTCCTGAGGCGCCCTATGACCAGTTGGAAGAAGCAGGCATATGGGCAGAAGATATGAAGAAGAAATATGGATTTTGTGTTCCTTCCATGCAGTCAATCTGGTATGGAAGAAAGGAAAAGATATTTGGGACTTCGGAAGAGTTTGCCAGACTTGTTGAATATACGGAGAAAGCAATAAATTTTGCAGCGGCTGTTGACTGCAGGAATCTTGTCTTTGGCTGTCCTGGGAACCGCAGCGTCCCTGCTGGATCAGATTTATCAACCGGAATAGATTTTTTTAGAGAAATTAGCGGTTATGCTGCAATTAAGGGAACGGTTATTGGCCTGGAGGCCAATCCTCCAATTTATAACACTAACTATATTAATGACACAGCTTCCGCTTTTCAGTTAATTGACCAGGTGGGCTCAGATGGTTTTAAGCTTAATCTTGATGTAGGAACAATGATCTATAATGATGAGAGAGCCGAAGACCTTAAGGGAAAAGTTCACTTGATTAATCACGTACATATCAGTGAGCCGGGTCTTAAGCCTATAACGGAGAGACGACTGCATTCAGAGTTGAAACATACTTTGCTGAAGGAGAATTATCAGGGTTTTGTCTCTGTTGAAATGGGAAAAGTTGAGGATATTCATATACTGGAAGAAAAGATGCGGTATATAAAGAACGTATTTGGATGATATACGAAAAACAATGAGGGATGGGGATATGAAATGCAGCGGTACGATAACATACAGGGAGAAATCATATGAAATGGACGAAATTCAGAATCAAGACGATTACGGATGCAGAAGACATCATTATCAGTACGCTTTACGATATCGGCCTGGAAGGCGCTCAGATCGAGGACAAGATTCCTCTGACGGCTCTTGAGAAGGAGCAGATGTTTGTAGATATTCTGCCGGATGGGCCGGAGGATGACGGTATTGCGTATCTTAGTTTCTTCGTGGAGCAGAAAGAGGATGGCAGTCTGGAGCTGGGCGGTGTGCCGACAGATAAGGGCACCGTTGCAGCGCAGATCGGGCAGGAGCTGGAGACGCTGCGTCTTTTCATGGAGATTGGCGAGGGTTCTGTTTCCGTGTCGGAGACGGAGGATATCGACTGGATCAACAACTGGAAACAGTATTTCCATCAGTTTTACATAGACGATCTTCTGGTTATTCCCTCCTGGGAGGAAGTGAAGGAGGAGGACAAGGGCAAAAAGATATTGCACATTGACCCGGGAACTGCTTTTGGCACCGGTATGCATGAGACGACGCAACTATGTATCCGCCAGATTAAGAAATATCTGACTCCTGAGACCGAACTTCTTGATGTGGGAACAGGCAGTGGTATTCTGGCGATTCTCGCGCTGATGTACGGGGCGAAACATGCGGTGGGAACCGATTTAGACCCCTGCGCCGTGGAGGCAGTGGCTCAGAATATGGAGTCGAACGGGATTTCAGAAGAATCTTTTCAGATGATGATCGGCAATATTATTACGGATCAGGATGTGCAGGATCGCGTAGGCTGTGAATGCTATGATATTGTAGTGGCCAATATTCTTGCGGATGTTCTGGTATCGCTTACACCGGTGATTGTCCGTCAGATGAAAAAAGGTGGAATTTATATTACTTCGGGCATTATTGACACGAAGGAACAGGTGGTCAGGGACGCTGTGGAGGCGGCGGGGCTGGAGATATTGGAAGTTACCTGTCAGGGCGAATGGGTTTGTGTGACTGCCCGTAAATCTGTATAGCACAGCGCAGACATCTGGAAATGAGCGGATTTCGCGGCAGCGAAGACTTTGGCTTTACTGTTGCGTGAACGTTATGGGCATTGAGGCCGATATTGACGGGTAAGGCAGGTGGGCGTGTCTTAATCTTTAAGACAGACAGGATGAATAAAAAAGATATTACAAAGATCAAAAGTAATATGGCGGGAATTCTGGCGGTTCTGTGGATGGTCATAATTTTTATTTTTTCTGCACAGAGCAAGGAAGAATCAAGCGAGGTAAGCGGGGGGCTTAGTGACCGTATTCTCGGTATAGGCGGCTGGTTCCTCCATCTGAATATTGATGAAGAAACATTGGGTTTTATAGCGCTTACGGTGGAGCGTATTATCAGAAAAGGAGCCCATATGGCAGAATTTGCGATTCTGGCGCTTCTGTTGTACGTATGGCTCGAAAGATGGCAGATATCGCAGCAGCGGCGTTATTGGGCTGCGGCGGTTCTGGCAGCGCTCTATGCCTGTACAGATGAACTTCACCAGTTATTTGTACCGGGCCGGGCCGGCAGGGTGAGTGATGTACTGATAGACAGCGTCGGTGCGGTTGTGGGACTGGCGGTTTTTCTGATACTTTGGAAGTCTGTTGTAAAAAAGATACATAGCAGATCCTCTGGTAAAGAAAATGGGACGGGGACAAAGGCTCAGAAGATATAAGTGTTTACTGGAAAAGTCAGGATTGCGGAGGAGATATGTATCAGTTTTTTGTGGAACCGGGGCAGATTCAGGATAAAAAAATTATCATAACCGGCAGTGATGTGAATCATATCCGTAATGTGCTTCGCATGAAGACCGGAGAAGAAATAGCGGTCAGAAACGGTATCGATGATAAAGAATACCGCTGTGGGATTGAAGCTTTTACAGGGGAAGAAGTGATTTGCACTCTGAGGTTTATTAAAGAAGACGGTGTGGAGCTTCCGTCCAGGATCTATCTTTTCCAGGGATTACCCAAAGCGGACAAGATGGAGCTGATCGTGCAGAAAGCGGTTGAACTGGGTGTTTATGAAGTGATTCCGGTGGCAGCCAGGCGATGTGTGGTCAGGCTGGATGAAAAGAAGGCTGTCGGCAAAGCCGGAAGGTGGCAGGGAATCGCTGAAGCGGCAGCCAGGCAGAGTAAGAGAGGGATCATCCCGAATGTGCATCCGGTTATGAGTATGCGGGAAGCGGTGGATTATGCCCGCGCCATGGATGTCAAACTGATTCCATATGAACTGGCAGAGGACATGCAGCATACCAGGGACGTTATAGAGTCGGTGCGCCCGGGTGCGGATATTGCGGTTTTTATCGGCCCTGAGGGCGGATTTGAGCAGAGTGAGATTGAGATGGCAGCCTCGGCAGGCATAGTGCCTGTCACGCTGGGAAAGCGTATTCTGCGGACGGAGACGGCTGGACTGACTGTTTTGTCGTGGTTGATGTATCACTTGGAAGGCTGACGACATATTATAAATTATGGAAAAACAGTAACAGTTCGACGTTTGGTTTCACTGTTACGGAATCTGCACATTCCAGGCAGACTGTGATGAGGTGCGGATTCCCTCTTGGTCAAGTTTACATGTTCTTACGGACTTGAACTGTTATGAAGGATAATCTGTGTAACAGCTCTGCGTATTTACTGTGTCTGGATAGATAACGATGTGCAGAGGTAAGATACAGGAACTGCTGCATGGATTTTGGAAAAACAATAGACGATAATTCAAGAGAAAGGAATGACAGGAATGGAAGTCTATTTGGATAATTCCGCAACTACAAGATGTTATGATGAGGTTGCGGAATTAGTATGCGAAGTCATGTGTAAAAAGTATGGAAATCCGTCCAGTATGCATCATAGAGGTGTGGAAGCGGAACAGTATTTAAGATACGCCAGAGAAACCCTGGCTAAACTGCTGAAGGTAAACGAGAAGGAGATTCTTTTTACTTCCGGTGGCACGGAGTCCGATAATATCGCGCTGATCGGTACTGCTATGGCGAATCACAGAAGAGGAAGACATCTGGTTACGACAAGGATGGAACATCCGGCGGTTCTGCAGACGATGGCTTACCTGGAGCATCAGGGTT
>CAYXKS010000016.1:0-3017 GCA_964465725.1 uncultured Bacteroides sp.
TTCTTAATGACCATGAGTGCGGCCGAAGATGTTCCTGATTCTGATCTTCTCAAGGTTGTCTACGACGATAACACACGTTTTTATACAAGAACTATCTTTAATGGCGGGGAATCCTATGAGGATTCCGAATCCAAAGCGGATTCTCTGGAAATAGAAGATTCCGTGTCTCTGAAAGGCAGCATTAAAGATGATGTTTTTTATGCGGATGAAGTACGAATCTCGAAATTAGGATAACACATATTATCAAGAGGAGATCCCTTTCTTTCCAAAAGGATCTCCTCCGATTAAAAGTTAAATTTCATATGTTACTAATAAATCTACGGCATCTCACCACCGTACTTCTGGTACAGCTCCTGCAGTTTCTGAATATCCTCCTGGGATACACTCTCCTGAAGATATTCCTCAACCTCTGCAAGCGACTCGCTGTTGATACCGTCTCCCACAATCTCCATACAGTTTGACAGGGTTTCACTGTCGGCATATTTCTCGATGATCGCCTCTGCTTCTTCTTTATCCGCTTCCTCCATGTTGTCGACGATCTCTTTCGCCTTGGAAGCAGCCTGTGGATCACCGG
This sequence comes from uncultured Bacteroides sp., assembly GCA_964465725.1. Lineage (GTDB taxonomy): Bacteria > Bacillota > Clostridia > Lachnospirales > Lachnospiraceae > UBA3282. The sequence continues at coordinate 575 of CAYXKS010000016.1, forward strand.
AACTCTCCAGAGCTTTCTGCACCGCCTGCTCCATAACTGTCTCTGTCACTTTTTTAGTCACCGCAGATTTAATTCCTCCTGTTATTTTATCTGGTAAGAAGCTTCCTCTTATCAATCCAAACAAAATCACCAGGCAAACTACAATCAGAAGAGAAAGCATGACAATCTTTCCTATGCCCTTTTTCTTCTTTTTCCTTCTACCCATACAAATTCCCCTTCACTGCATTTATAAAATGCTGTAGCAGAAGCTACAAGACTGCAAAACATATTATTTCACAAGCCGAACAGTTTCTCTTGCAATCGCAAGTTCTTCATTTGTAGGAATCACCATAACGGTCACTTTCGCGTCGGCATCAGACAGAATAATTTCTTCTCCGCGTTTCTTGTTTTTCTCCGGATCAATATTTGTTCCGAGGAATTCAATATACTTGCCAATCTCCGCCCGTGCATCGGCATTATTCTCTCCGACGCCTGCCGTAAACACAATCACATCTACACCGCACATTGCCGCAGCATAAGCACCAATGTATTTTGCCACGCGATAGCTGAATGTCTCCAATGCAGTCTGAGCGGCTTCATTCCCTGCTGCCGCAGCCTCGCCCAGATCACGGAAATCACTGGACACGCCGTCGGATAATCCCAATACTCCGGATTTCTTATTACAGATATTTACGACTTCCTCAGCGCTGATTCCTTCCTTTTCCGCGATAAACGTTATGATTGCCGGGTCAAGATCACCGGAACGGGTCCCCATAATCAATCCCTCCAACGGTGTAAGTCCCATGGAAGTATCCACGGATTCACCATATTTCACCGCCGACACAGAGGCGCCGTTTCCGAGATGACATACGATGATCTTCAAATCCTTAATATCTTTCCCCAAAAGCTCTGCCGCACGCTTAGATACGAAATCATGGCTGGTACCATGGAAACCGTAGCGACGCACTTTGTATTTCTCATAATAAGATAACGGAAGACCATAAAGATATGCTTTCTTTGGCATTGTCTGATGAAAGGCTGTGTCAAACACGCCAACCATAGGTACATTCGGCATAATCTCTTTGCATGAGTTGATTCCGATCAGGTTTGCCGGATTATGAAGCGGCGCAAGATCGTTACACTCTTCGATCGCTGCAAGAACCTCATCATCCAATACTACGGAAGAAGCAAACTTCTCTCCCCCATGTACAATACGGTGTCCCACAGCATCGATCTCATCAAGGGAAGCAATCACACCCACCTGCGGGTCTGTCAGCTTCTCAATCACCAGCTGTACAGCCTTCGTATGATTCGGCATATCAATTTCTGTCTTAACCTTATCTCCACCCTGTGGCTGGTGTGTAATAGCGCTTCCGTCAATTCCAATTCTCTCACATAACCCTTTTGCAAGCACTTCTTCTGAGTCACTGTTAATCAGCTGATACTTCAGAGAAGAAGAACCGCAGTTAATCACCAAAACATTCATTTAGTATTTCCCCTTTCTTAATTTTATTGATGTAACAGCCATTGCTATGAACCTTAAAAGTTCTTCCCACGCTATATATTGTAAGTCAAAACCCTTCCGGACACAAACTAATATTAAAAATAATCGTCCAAAATCATTTTTTTAATATGCTCTGCCCCAGTAAACCATCTTTTTGGCAGGTTTTCCACAGCAAACACATACATCGCTGATCTGCTCCTGCTCAAAAGGCATACACCGGCTGGTAACGGCAAGTTCTTCCTTGATTTTATCCTCGCACTCCTGTTCCCCGCACCACATAGCCTTGACAAATCCGGACTCTTCCGTAAATAATCTGCGGAACTCATCCATATTCTCTGCCGTGTAAGTATGCGCATCCCTGTGTGCCCTCGCGCGCTCCAGCATCTCTGTCTGCATCTTATCCAGTGTTTCTCCAACCTTTACTTCCAATTCATCCAGAGATATTTCTATCTTCTCCCTCGTGTCACGACGGCAGATCACACACTTATTTGCTTCAATATCCTTAGGGCCGATCTCTACACGAATCGGAATACCCCTCATCTCCTGTTCAGAGAATTTCCATCCAGGACTCTTGTCCGCATCGTCTACTTTGACACGGAAATTGCTTAACCGATTCCGCAGCTCATATGCCTTATCCAGCACGCCTTCTTTCTTCTGCTGAATCGGAATGATCATTACCTGTGTGGGCGCAATTCTGGGCGGAAGGACAAGTCCCGAATTGTCACCGTGCACCATGATGAGCGCCCCGATCAAACGGGTCGTAGTCCCCCAGGAAGTTTGATGTACATATTTTAACGTGTTATCCTTATCTGTAAACTGAATACCAAAAGCCTTGGCAAAACCATCACCAAAATTATGGCTGGTACCGGATTGCAATGCTTTCCCATCATGCATCAGAGCTTCAATAGTGTAAGTAGCGATAGCTCCTGCAAATTTCTCTTTCTCGGTTTTACGGCCTTT
>CAYXKS010000016.1:3117-24102 GCA_964465725.1 uncultured Bacteroides sp.
TCTTTATTCAGAAGGCTCTCCGGTATAAACATAGGCAGATATACATTCTGCACTCCTGTCGCCTTAAACATGGCGTCCATCTGCTGCTGGATTAACTCCCAGATCGCATATCCGGCAGGCCTGAATACCATACATCCCTTGATGCTTGTGTAGTCCAGCAATTCTGCTTTTTTAACTACATCTGTGTACCACTGCGCAAAGTCATCTTCCATGGCAGTGATCGCTTCCACTAATTTTTTGTCAGCCATTTTCTTCATTCCTTTCCTGATTATTCCTATTGTTTCTATTATTTCATTTTTTCCACATGAAATGCGGATACCCCTGGCTTCCTCTTTCTGAAAGCTCCAGGCAACAGGATATTTAATCCTGCAAAAACAAAAATCGCCGGGATTTCCATCCCGAAAGGGACCGAAATCTCGGCGGTACCACCCTAATTAGCATATATATGCCCATCTTCTCCTACCGTTATCGCCGGTGCTACGCTGTGCTCCTCACACAGGACTCCGAGGCCGGTTCCGAACATTACACGTAAGAATCTTCCACCATTAATTCTCTCTCTGACACGTTCCCTGTCCGTACTATTCTCTTCTCCGTCACGTCTGATAATCCTGTTCGAAAGTTCCTGCAGCTCTGTTCTCCGACATATTCCGCTCAAGAACTTATTTGCATTCATTCTAGCCGCAGGGCTATATTTTGTCAACCGTTATTTTACTCTTAACAGAAGAAGGTATCTCACGCTGTGAATATCTGGTTTGTCTCTCACACTACTTGGAATTGATGGTTGTTCCATATCTTTATATTGGGAAAACTGCGGCAAGGCTTGTCAAGAAGGTGCCAAATATGATAAAACGAAATTATGTAAAACATAAATCAGGACGGGCATATGTCCGCTGCTTTGACAATTTCATCACAGAACGGAGGATTCATTTATGAAGACATACTTTGATGTACCCTTTAAAAAAGTGGAAGGCCACGATTTATTCGCAGATTTCTACATTCCGGAAAATGAAGAAAAACCGCCTGTCATTCTCTGGATTCACGGCGGAGGATGGAAAGATCTGAACCGCAAGTGGTGTCTTGTCTATCCGCAATTGGAGAGAGGTTACGCGGTTTGCAGTGTTGACTATCGATACTCCGATGAGGCACCTTTTCCCGCACAGATGTTTGACTTAAAAGATGCTCTGCTCTTTGTCAAAGCCAGTGGTGACAAATATGGGTATGACGCTTCCAAAGTAATTCTTTCAGGAGACTCGGCGGGCGGCCACCTGTGCACCCTGCTGGGTGTGTCTGCCGGAAACAGTGACTGGGAGAAACCAGGAGAAGATTATAGTGTACAGGCTGTCGTAGACTTCTGCGGTCCATGCCGCATCGGTGACTGTAACGACATTGAAACAGAAGAAATCAGCCCTGTTTCTCAGCTTCTTGGCATCTTTGACAACAATAAAGCCATGCTGGGAAGAGCTGCCATGGCCTCACCTGATACCTACATCGACGGAAGCGAACCTCCTTTTCTGATCCTTCATGGTTCCGCAGACCCTGCAGTTTCTCCAGACCAATCCAGAGCTCTCCGCAATGCATTGGAGGCCGCCGGTGTACCCGTGCATATGTATCTTGTGCCTGGCGGAGTACATGGATTAAGCGGAAAGCTCCTGGACAACATAGTTCAAGAGTTTCTGGATTACTATATCAAAGATAAGCTCACGGTTATAACACCCGAGCTTCAGAAAGAGCATGACAGGACTGTTCCTCTGGCCGGACTTCAAAGAGGTTAAAATGTGGAAAAGAATATTTCCCTTTATGGGTATCCGTGCGAAACTGAATTTCAGTATTATCCTAATGCTGCTTCTCGTGACAGTGTTTATAGATCTGGTGGTCTATCAGATCTATAAACAGGATATTGAAGAGAAAGAGCTCTCTTCCATGAAGGATGCGAATGAAATTCTGTCAGATAATATTGAAAATTTAATCACCAGTATAGAGGATATTCTGATGAATGAGATTGGACGCTGTGATGTTTTTGGATACCAGTCTTCTCTGTCAGAAGCAGCATCCGCTAGCGTTGAGCGGAAGATGAGGGGCCTGGCCACACTGATGCACTTCCGGGGAATCGACTGCAAAAATATCTTTATTCTCGACAAGTATACCTGTCGATTCCTCTATGACTATCAACAAACAAACGGGATTACTCTTGAAGACCTCCGTAAGAAACAGATTTACCTGGAAATCTCCACCAAACAGGAACATCTTTTCCAGAGCCGCGGAAGCACAGTCTGGAGAAGTTTCCCCGACAGTCCACAGGAAATATATATTATCAAATCTTATGTAGATCCTGTCGATATGAATTACAAGGGCATTGTCTGCCTGACCATAGAACGGGAAGTATTCCAGTCATTACTAGGCGAACACAAATTTGACAGTATTATTTATGATGAGCATGGCAGCCTTCTGTATGACAGCCGGAACCCGGAAGAAAATATTTCTTCTAATCTTGATGAATGGGACGAATACCTCAGCACAGAGACAACCGTACGGAGAAAAAGAGGTGAATGGAAGTTAGTTGGACTGATTGCCAAAAAGGAAGCTTTCGGAGAAATATCAGCTCTGTTTAAGATGCTGGCCGCTATAGAAGCCGTAGTTTTTATTGTTATGATCTATATTGTATACCGGGTTTCAGAAGGATTCCTATGGAATGTGATGGCACTCACAAATAACTTTAAGCAGATTAATGCCGGTGAACAGATTTCCAGGATCATTCCCCACTCCCATGATGAGACAGCTTATCTCTGTGAGCAGTTTGACTCCATGTATGACCAGTTGAAAGAAAATGCCAAACAGATGGTACTCAGCAGTATGCTTCTGGAAAAAGCCGAATACAATTCTCTGCTTGCGCAGATGAATCCGCATTTTCTGTACAATACACTGGAATCGGTCAGCGCCATGGCCAAGCTTTCCGGTCAGGAGGATATTGTCCGCGTTATACAAATGCTCAGTCATCTACTTCGCGCCTCCCTAAGCGGAGGGAAACAGGAAATTCCGCTGAGACAGGAATTGGTTTATATCCGATACTATCTGGAACTGCAGAAAATTGTTACCGGAGGCAGGATTACGTGGGACATAGCCGCCGATAAAGAGCTTGAGGAATGTCCGGTTCCCAAACTGATTCTGCAGCCTATTGTAGAAAACTCCATCATACACGGACTGAATGAGCTCCTCGATGATGCCATTATCATCATCACGGCAGATGTACGAGAAAATCATCTTGTTCTGGATGTATGCGACAATGGTAAGGGAGTGGACCAGAAGATTATTGACGAATTACTGCAGGAAGATGACGAGCCAACGGATGGCGAAGACCGTGCTCATATCGGCATCCGAAGCATCCAGAAGCGGCTACATATTCTCTACGGCTGCGAATATGGCTTGGAAATGCACAGTGAACCGGGGAATGGAATGATTGTAAGACTTAATCTCCCTTATAGAAAGGGGACAGATTCATGTTAAAAATATTGATAGCAGATGACAACCGACTGACTTTACAGTCTATGGAACGGACAATTCCCTGGCAAGAATGGGGTTATGAACTGACCGCAATGGCTGAAAGCGGATCAGAAGCAGTAGAAAAGGTAAAAAAATTTAAACCTGATATCGTGATACTGGATATCAATATGCCCGGAATGAGCGGGTTGGAAGCCGCCAGGGAAATCAACCTGGCACCTGAAAAGCCAATACTGATCCTATTGTCGGCCTATGACAAATTTTCTTATGCTCAGTCCGGTTTTCGTCTGGGTGTTTTCGATTATCTACTGAAACCTCTGGACAATGAAGAATTGAAGCAGATTCTGGATAAAGCCTCAGAAAAAATCAGACAGGAGCGGAAACATCGGTTATATTCCGCAGACGTCCACCAGATCGAGAAGGAATGGTATGGCAAACTGCTGCTTGACAGCATCAATCATGTCGCTGAATCTACGGCAGAAATGGAAAAGCTTTTGCAGAAAAAATGGCATGCATATGGTTATATATTGTTGCTCATCAATATGCAAAGTGAGCAGGCACACATGGAAGATCTGAAGAACCCTGTCGAAACCGCTCTGACAGACTGCGAAATTCCCAACGAGATTCAGTCTCTGTCCGTACAGACCAGAGACGGCCTGCTTGTTCTTCTTGGGTGTCAGGCTCTGCGGTTTGCAAGGGACTATAACCTTTTGGCTTTAAAAATAGCTAACATTATTGTACAGCGCTGTCTTGCCGAGAACCTCTGCATTTGTATCGGCGTAAGCAGTTATACAGAAACCCTGTCAGAATTAGACCGGCAGTATGGAGAGGCCCTTTTCGCCATAAACAGCCGTTTCTTTCTGGAAAACAAGACAGTAATTCATTATCGGAGTGTTATGAGCAACAGCGTCCACAATGAATATGTGCTCAGCAAGAAAATGCAGGAACTATGTGAAGTACTGCGGAATAATCCGTCTGAGTCCCTGGACCGTCTGGATTCTTTTATCTCTTTGATAGATGAAAACAACAGGTACGATGTGGAATATGTGAAGAATATTTTTGTTCAGATCGCCTTCTCCATCTCACAGACACTTTATAAACATAACACCGGTACTATGCAGATCAAGACAATGAACATCATACTGGACGAAGTTAAGGAAATCCACCGAATGCGGGATATCACCGAATGGCTGAGAAATTATGTTATGGAAAGTGTGAATATGCTGGAACAGGACAAGATAACTGTCTCTACACAGACCAGGCGTGTACTCGACTATATCAATACCCATTATATGGAACATATCGGCCTGGGAGACGCGGCCGCGCAGGCCGGCATTTCGGAAAGCCATCTGTGCCGTCTGTTAAAAAGTGAAATCGGAGAAACCTTTGTTAATATTCTAAACAAAATACGTATCCAGAAAGCGCTGGAACTGATTCAAAGCGGCAGCTACAAAGTTTATGAGGTTGCCGAAGCCGTGGGGTTCAGCAACTATGCCTATTTCTACCAGATTTTCAAAAAGATAACCGGAAGGGCTCCGACAGAATACTCATAATTTTGTCTGGTTGACCGACTTTTATGTGGATAAAGATAAAATATTCACATAAAATATCAAAATATTATATAAATCCCTCTTCTAAAATGATTGAAAACTGAATTTTTTCCCAAAAAATATAGGTATAAAATAAAATGTATCAATCAAAGAAGGAGGGATTTTGTTATGAAAAAGAAACTTATAAGTATTTTGCTCGGCACTGCAATTATTGCCAGTACACTGAGCGGCTGCGGAAGCTCCGGCGGAGATACCGCACCTGCACAGGATACTGCACCCGTTGAGGATGCTGCCACAGAGGATACGTCATCCACTGAGGATGCTGCACCTGCTGAAGATGCTGCCAGCGAAGAAACTTCCACTGATGATACCAGTGGAGCAGCGCTCTCAGGAGAGCTGACATTACTGCATTATCTGACAGAAGATGCAAAGCTGCAGGCACTGGATGATTTGATTGCAGGATTTATGGAAGAGAATCCGGACGTTACAGTAAACACTGAAGCCGTAAGCATGGACAATTACCAGGATGTTATCAAACTGAGGCTATCTTCGGGTGATGCTCCGGACGTTATGTTCGGCGGTCCGTCTTCTTATCCTGAACTGGTCGAAGCAGGATACATTATGGATCTGACAAACGAAGAATTCACAGGACGGGTATCTGAAAGCTCCCTGTCACTTATGACCGTAAATGATGTAGTATACGGTATTCCTCTGGACCAGATGGCCAATGTAGTATTCTACAACAAAGACATCTTCGATGAGCTGAGTCTCAGTGTTCCCACCACATATACAGAATTCATTGATGTCTGCAAGGCTCTGGACGAAGCAGGATACGCTGCCTGTGCTGCAGGTTATCAGGATCAGATATCTTTGGGTGCAAACTATTTTACAATTTTCTACGGTGCTCCTTATCTGACCTGTGAACAGTATACGGATGAAACCCAGAATCAAGGTAAAAGCTGGCATGATTATCCGGCAGTTGCAAAGGCTCTTACACAGTTCCGTGAAATTATCGGTTATCAGAACGAAGACCACAAGACTATCACCACGGACCGCGCAGAGCAGATCTTTGCAAACGGTGAATCCGGCATGATCATCATCGGTACATGGGGTCTGGGTGCTATCATGAACTACAATCCCGACCTGAACTGCGGCGGATTCATCTATCCTTCTGAAGAAAACGCAGAGGATAATGCATTGCCATTAAATACAGACGATACATGGATGATTCTGAAAGATTCTCCGAATATAGAGATCGCGAAAGCATTCTTTGAGTACATGACACGTCCGGAAGTAAATGCAAAATGGATTGGAACCGTAGGACAGCTGAGTGCATTGGATGGCGTAGAGGCCAGCACACTTCCACAGGGTGCAGCAGATATCGCTGATCTGATCAACAATGGCTGTAAAGTATCTATGTGGGTACAGTATGGCGCTCCAAGCGGCCAGTACAGCACAGCATATTATAACTGCCTGCAGGATTTCGCATTGTCAGATACCATGACTGTAGAAGAATGGTGCGATAATATGGATAGTGAATATGCGGCGGCAAGTAAATAAATAATGCGTGAAGCTGCGTATCCCTTAAGTGAAATCATTAATGTCGTCAGCTATAGAAGCAGGGGGACGTCCAGCGCGGCGTCCCCCTTTACAATTTTACGAGGCTTTCATCTTCTACAGGAAAGGATGGGTTCATGAAGAAAAAATATAACTGGAAAAAAGAGCTGATCGATTTCAGTTTCCTGGCACCTGCATTAGCCTTGTTCCTCTTTATTATCATTATCCCCTTGCTGCAGGGTATAAAATATACCTTCACAGACTGGGACGGCCTTATGCCAAAATTGAATTATGTAGGATTAAAGAATTACATTACGGTTTTCCACGATACGGATCTTCTTCAGCCTATCGGAAATACGATTCTTTTTACGGCGGTGACCGTAGTCGCCATCAATGTACTCGGCTTGACAGTTGCCATGGCTGTGAACAGAGAGTTTAAAGGCGTAAATGTAATTAAAAGTATTATTTTCATTCCGCTTGTTGTCAGTCTGGTGCTTGTATCCCAGATGTGGATGTATGTATACAGTGATTTCTTCTCTATGATCGGACTAAATAGCCCCCTGATTGACAAAAAGACTTCCATGCTGGGACTTTGTCTGATGAGTGTCTGGCGTGAGATAGGTCTGGCTATGATGATTTATCTGGCCGGATTAAAAAGTATTCCATCGGATATCAATGAAGCGGCAATCATTGACGGCGCTAATTTCTGGCAGCGCTTTCGAAATGTCACTGTTCCGTTTCTTGCCCCTGCTTTTACCTACTGCATTCCATTGTGGTTAGCTGCCGGGCTGCGTATGTACGACTACGCTTTCGTGGCAACATCTGGAGGTCCACAACATTCTACAGAAACCATGGCTTATTATATATACAGTTATCTCTTTCCTTATAATAAGGTGGGTTACGGCCAGACAGTTGCGATTATTTATCTTGTAGTCTGCATCATTCTTTCAAACATGGTAACAAGAACACTGAGAAAGAGGGAGATTGAACAATGATAAAAACACCGAAAAACAGAATTATAAACATCATACGGATTACGCTTCTTTGTCTGTTCTCAGTGATCTGCCTGGCGCCCTTTTATGTGGCTATTTGTTATGCGTTTAAATCAAAGACAGATTTTGCCAAAACAAAGCTTGCACCCCCAACTACTCTGTTCCTAGGCAATTTTGTGGATGCAATCCATGTCAGAAACTTCTTTGACTCGGTAAGGAACAGTGCTATCGTTGCAGCATGCATGGTCATCATAGTTGTTTTTTTCTGTTCGGCGGGCGCCTATATTATAGCAAGGAAAAACAATAAACCATATAATGCCATATTTTATATATTCCAACTTGTAATTCTGATTCCATTTCAGACCATTATGTTTCCATTGTACAAGGAGCTCAGCAATATCGGTGCACTGAATACCTTATGGGGGCTGTGTCTGGCGCAGGCCGGTGTAAATGTGGGATATTATGTGTTTCTTTACACAGGTTTCATTAAAGGCGTGCCAATTTCATTGGAGGAAGCCGCAAGAATAGATGGTTGCAATCGCTATCAGACTTTCATGCATATCGTCTTTCCGCTGCTAAAACCTATCACTATGACCGTAATCGTTCTCTCTTTTCTGGGTTCCTGGAATGATTTTATCATTTCTATGATTATCTGTCAGAAACTTGAGAAGCGTACATTACCACTAATGCAATTTTATTTCTTTGGCGAATATTCAGCCAATGTCAGTGTAGCTTTCGCAGCGTCACTAATAGCAATGACACCAGCAGTCATTATTTATTTCTGTGCACAAAAATATATCGTGGCAGGTATGACAGCAGGTGCAGTTAAGTCATAATTAAAATACTTCAAAACTTATTATACATAGCTGCTGCGTGCTCTCAGTTATCCTAAATCGTATTGCGATGATCCGGATATATTTAAAAAATTTATAATATTAAAAATCAACAAAAAATTCTATGACAAGAGGGAAACCAATGAAAAGAAAATGGACACAAGAAGAAATATGGGACTGGTACAAGACACGTCCGTGGATTACAGGCTTCAACTTTATTCCCAGTGGCGCTATTCATGGCGGTGTATGGATGCTTCAGGAATACGACCACGAAAATGCGTTCCGTGATGCATCAAAAGAAATTGCACTGGCGGCCAGCCTGGGATTTAACAGTATCCGATTTTTTGTACCTTTCTATTTATGGCGGGTACAGCATGACAGTTTTATGAAAAATTTTGAAGAGTTTCTAACTCTGCTTGACCGTTATCATATGACAATGATGCCGACACTCTTCAATGACTGCTGTGTTGCAAAATCTAAATATGAGGAACCCGTTTTAGGACCTCAACCGGAACCTGTCCCAGGGTATTTCGGCGGCACGGCAACGACACCTTTTGATGATGATACCCAGAACGGTGATATCATCGGATACGATATAACAGACGAAGCAGAAATGGAGCCAGTTGTAGAAGCCTATGTAAGAGAAATGGCACGAGTTTATGGACAAGATAACCGGATTCTGATCTGGAATATCTGGAATGAAGCCGGAAATTCCCAGCGTATGGAAAAATCCGTTCCATTGATGACTAAAGTATTCGGATGGATGCGTGAAGAAGATGTTAAACAGCCTTTGACCGCCGATGTGTGGGGCGCCGGTGCAGATCATCCCTATGGCTGGCTAAAAAATCCTGGCATCTACGCAGATGTGGAACATACGGCTATTGAACTTTCCGACATTATTTCCTTTCACTTCTACGGAGATTATTCCCATGCCAAGATATACATCCGGAAATTAAAAGAGTATGGCCGCCCGTTAGTCAACACCGAATGGATGCATCGCCCTTACCGCAGTCTGATTCAAACCCATCTGCCACTATGGAAAAAGGAGAAAATTGGCAGTTATTTCTTCGGATTTGTAAACGGCAAAGCACAGTTTAATTATGTATGGGAATTTATTAAAAAACTACCCGACATCGATACACGACTGTGGATGCACGACATATTCCATTCTGATTTCACACCTTACGATGATGAGGAAATTGAGGTAATTAAAGAATGCAACCGGAATAAAAATATTTTCTGATATAACTAAACAAGTAGTATTGTTACAAAATTAGCATAGTTATAAAAACAAAATCGCAACATGATTTCTGTATAACAGATGTACCTTTAGACAAACGAAATGCGTGGTTATTTAATATGAATTATACTAATAATAACAGGTCAGCGCAATAAGTACGTTGACTTGTTACTATTAGTATTCCTGACTCGTGACCGACATCCTTATTTCCATGCATAACCTTAAAATTTCTCACATGGTTACTAAATAGCACCGTATACAATATTCCTGACCCTAGAATGAATCTCCAGTTCTCTGTTAGGCACCAGATTGTGCATATAGACTAATGATATTTTCTCAGCAGGATCAATCGAAACATATGTACCCATTGCACCTGTCCACCCAAACTCTCCCAGCGAAGTATTTGTCACTGACGGATGAACCATCGTGCGCATTCCCAAACCATAACCGTATCCTTCCAAATATGAATTCGAAAAATCTTGCATCTGTTCATCGTTTAACTGATTGGTACGGATCAAGTCGATGGTTTTCCTTCCAAGCAACCGCTCTCCTTTATATACCCCTCCACATGCAAGCATTTGTGTAAATTTCAAGTAGTCCCCAATCGTAGAAAAAAGACCTGCGCCTCCGCCTTCATATCTGGATTCCGGTTCATGACGTCCATCCAAGGAACCCACTATTGGTGTCCGAATTCCGTCTTCACTCACCTGATAAGCAGTCACCATACGGCTTCTCATATCATCGAAATACCGATACCCTGTACTGTCCATACCAAGCGGCACAAAAATCTCCTTTCTCAAAAATTCTCCCACTGTCATTCCTGACACCACTTCAATCAACCCCGCCACCATCTCGTGTCCAAATCCATACAACCATCGTGTTCCAGGATCAAATGCAACCGGTACCTCTGCCATCGCACGGATGTCATCCTGGAGTGTATAATCCGGCTTATCATGTGCCAGCCTTTTACGTACCAGCTTCATCTGCTGATGTGTATAATCTTCTCCATCATAACCAATCCCCATAGCCATTGTAAAACAGTCTTTCACCTGGATAGGCCGTCTGACAGGTCGAATATGTACCATTCCCTGTTCATCCGTGGATGCGGTCATAGTATTGCGCCATTCCGGAAAATATTCATAATACGGATCATTCAGCAGGAACGCTCCCCGCTCATACAACATCATCGCAGCTGTGCAGACAATCACTTTTGTCGTCGAAAACTGTCGAAAAATCGACCGGGCACTGACAGGAATCTTGTTCTCCAGATTTGCATATCCATAATAATTCTCAAATAGAACCTCTCCATCTCTGGCTATCGCACAGCCGCATCCAGCTGGGCCGGTTTTTACCAGCTCCTCCAAGTAGTGATCTAAATGGTTGAATTGATTCATTTCTTATCCTCCTTATATCGTATATTTATAATCTAAATACATATGTATCATTTTTCCTTCAGACTCATGCTTCTTATCTTATAAATTATTATAGCAATTACATTTTTGACATACAATTATATTTTAATCTTCATCCTGCCGCTTATAACAGTTTTAAGCTTTCATACAAACAAAAACCGGAGCAAACAATCCCATCAAATTTGTTTGTCCCGAATTTTCATTTTTATTCTTTTTTTATTTAATTTTACTTTTCGGGTTATCCCAAAACATGGATGCCCCGCAGAAATAAGACCTTATCCTTTGGTCCTGTCAATCTCTGTGAGATTTACACCAAAAAATGTCAAGATAACTTTTAAATCAAGATATCTTTTTCTTAAAGATTTATATACATTGGAATCTACGTCTGATAATTCCATTCAGTCCTGAACTCTGGAAAATTCTTCAATTGATATCTTCAATGTTTCTATTTCAGACATGCAATCACCTCTTCATTATCTACCATCTACCCTCTACCCAATATATCTGACAGGAACCAGTTTATTTTTATCATCCAATGGTACTACCATGGGCGTCATACAGATTATCGCACCTGCGCCTGTTTCTTCTGGCAGGCTGTCCAGTACACCGAAATTTTTCAGTGCATCTTTACTCGGATCCGCACTCTTTTTGATCTCAATGGGATACAGTTTTCCGTTTTCCATTATCATCAAATCGATCTCTCTTCCGTTATTATCCCGATAATAACAGAAACGGCTCCTGACATCAATTCCCTGATTCACATATCCTTTGATAATTTCCGATACCACATAGCTTTCAAACATAGCTCCCGCCATCGCTGACATTTCCAAAGCCCGCGGATTGTTCCACAGAGTGAGATAACATGCAAGCCCTGTATCCATAAAATACAGTTTCGGACGCTTGACGATCCGTTTGATGGTATTACCGGAATATGGTCCCAGCAAATATACAAGACCGGAAGATACAAAAATGGACAGCCAGCCGTCCGCCGTCTTACGATCAATTCCCAAATCCTTTGCCATATCTGCAAGATTTACTTCCTGTGCGGTTCTGGCCGCGGCACAGGACAGAAATTTGAGAAATTTACTCTCGTCTTTCACAGAGATTAAATCACGGATATCCCTCTCCAGATAAGTCTGCATATAGGCACCAAAATAATCTTCCGGCAGCAGTTCGCCGTCCGTGATCATTCGCGGCATCCCGCCTCTGTATATTTTCTCAAAAATGTCTGTCACCGTATCTTCGGACTCTCCGGTCTCAATATGAGCTGGGAGAAAAGGCATCGATATCCGGCCCTCAATCTCCGCCCTTGACAGAGAATACATGGATAAAATTCCCACCCGTCCTGCCAAAGATTCGCTCACATCTTTCATCATATGAAACATCTGAGAACCAGTCAGATAATATAATCCGTTCTGATCTGTTTTATCTACCCGAATCTTGATATAGGAAAGCAGTTCCGGCGCGTACTGTATTTCATCGATCATAAGAGGCGTCTGATACTGCTGTAAAAACAATTCGGGATCTTCTTTTGCAAGACTCCTCAATCTTGGGTAATCCAGCGTCACATATTGAATCCGTCTGTCCTCTTCCCTGATTTGGTTTAACAATGTCGTCTTCCCTACCTGACGGGCGCCACACACTATAACAACTGGAAAGTGTTTCGCCAGATATTTTAATTTGGATTCTATGATACGGGTAATATACATGCAAATCGCTCCTTAATACAAAAAGAGAGTTGTAATCCTTTTTTGTATTATACACAAGAATTTATTTTATATCAAGTATATTTTGACCGCAAAGCGTCCTTTATCTCTGAATAATCCTTCTTAAGTCATGGAAGTTTCTTACTAGTATGACCCAACTTAATTACCTTAATGTTTCACGCAGGATAAATTTTCATATGCAAGGAGACTGAATGAGGCGATGCCGGTAGCATCGTCGATTGAAGCCGACGCGGCAGATGGAAATTTAGACAAGTGAAACATAAGGTTAATTAAGTTGGGTCATACTAGCATAAACAACAATAACACCTCCAGTCGCTTCTTATTTCTTAATAAATAGTCTCTGGCAATAGCTACTTAAGCTATACATAATTAACCATCATATTTTCATCTAACTTCACTCTTATTCCAAATCTCACAAAGATTAAAACACACTACTTAAAGTTCATACAGCGTGGCTTTGATTTCTCCCAATGTTGCATTACGGATGCTAATCTCTCCATCCAAATTTTCCAGATCCCAGGCACATGGAAAATAAACTCTTCCCTCCTGAGCAAAAATTTCTACCACTTCAAAATCTATAATAATTTGCAATGAGAAATTTCTCTTTTTTGGAATTGATATCTTGTCCATTTTAAACATTAACTCACAGGTATCAAAATCTACTCTGATTTTTTCCCCGTAAATTATAAGTTCTATACTTCCAGTCTCTTGCCAGGGCATAAATAACTGGAGTTCTCCCGGTCCTTCCCCTTTCGGAAATAAAAAACCTTCTGTTTCCTTTACTACTATTTTCCGTCCATTTTTCCGCCTTCTGCTAATTTCCTGTACCGGACGAAGACAAACATAATAGTTCTCTTCCTCCTTTTGCAAAAAAATTTCTACAGGCAAAGCCATCACCCCTGTGTAAACATTACCTTTATTCGGTATACGCAGCCAACTCTGACTAATACAACGTCCCTGCACCCCTGTATAACTTTGTGCTGCATAAGGCAGTCTGTTCCCATAAGCCTTCCTGCACTTTCCATCTGTCATAAACTGCTTTCCGTCAAAATCTCCTAAATAGTAAAATCCATCTGCGGTCCAAAACAACCATTTCGTCTTTCCTTTTTCATTCTCCACTGAAAGATTTAATAAATCCGGGCATTCCCATGCATTTTCTAACGTAATCCGTTGAAGAATTTTCCAATTCAGAAGGTTGCCTGATTCCAAAATCATAAAATCATTTTTATCCAAATACAGAACCATAAAATATTTCCTGGCAGGCTCATAATAAATAATTTTAGGATCCCTGTTAGAGCCTTCAATATAAGGAACCCCGCCAGCATTTGTTTTTATTAACGTATTTCCTCCGTCCGCCGAGTAAAGCATTCTCTGTGTATATTTCTTTCCTTTGCTCCAAACAGGTGTATTGGTAGCTGCCGTATAATAGAACAATACACTTTCTTTACCTAAGCCGGCAACTCCCTCCTTATCTTCCACCGCACACCCTGAAAAAACAGCCCCATATTTATCTGGATATACCGCTTCTTCCTCCTGCTCCCAGCTTATCAAATCGCGGCTCTTCGCATGTCCCCAATGCATATTCCCCCATTCTATACCATAGGGATTGTGTTGAAAAAACATATGCCACCAACCATTCTTGTAAATCAATCCATTGGGATCATTCATCCATCCTACTTTTGGCGTAAAATGCAGCCTGGGACGTCTCTCCTCCTTATATTCCGGTTTAGTGTCCCGTGTGCAGAGCATCCGATCAAGGAAATCGTTGCCGCCATATATTTTTATCTTCTTTCCTTTATAAGCTTCCATATAAATATACACATAAAAATCAACGGTATTTCCTATTTGAATCTCCAGTTCATGGATTTTTTCTTCTTCATAATAAATAGACAGAATTTCCTTTTTTCCATTCCCGCTCACCGGAAGCCATAAATATGTTTTTTCTACATAGAAATCCATTTTTTATATCCGTTCCTTCCACTAACCTTTCACAGCACCCCCTACAGTGAGTGCATTTTCCACCTGCTCACTGCAGCACAAGTATAAAATAATCGTAGGAATGCTGGCTAGCACCATACAAGCTCCCATAGCTCCCCAATCTGTGCTTCTCTGTCCTACAAAACTGGCCAGACCGATAGGCAGGGTTTTTACATTATTATTGGTAGCCATAATGGATGCCAACGTATATTCATTCCATACATTCATCATAGCGAATATCATGGAAGTTGCCAACGCCGGTTTCACCAGAGGTAACATGATTCTAAAAAATGTTACATAAATATTTGCTCCGTCCATACAGGCAGACTCTTCCAGTTCTTTGGGCAAGGTCAGGAAAGAATTAGACAACACCATACAGGTAAATGCCAAATTAAAAGCAATATATGGCACGATCAGAGCCATTCTGGTATTTGACATATGCAAATCCTTTACCAGTATCGCCAACGGTATGATGATTACCTGTACCGGGATGAAAAGTCCCAGCGTAATATAGGTAGAAACGGCCTTTTTCAGCTTCCATCGCATTCTGGAAACTGCATAAGCAAATGGCAGTGCCAGAACCAGAATCCCTATCACAGAAAAAAATGTTACGATGATACTGTTGCCAAAAAATTTAACGATGTCAAAACTTTGAAATGCTCTGGAATAATTTTCAAACTGTGGACGTAGTGGTACTCCAAAAGGGTTTGTATAAAAGATTTCATCTGTCGTTTTCAGGGAATAGAACAACAGATATACTAGCGGATAAAGGGAGATCAACGCATATATCCCTAATCCAATTGTTAAAAAAACAGGTAATTTCTTATTATTTTTCATCATCCACCTCATTTCCGCGCAATTATTGCGCCCATTAATAAGTAATTGTTTCACTGGACATACATTTGTTAATAATAACTGTAGCAACAAGACACTGAATTACCAGGGCAACCGCTACCGCACACCCATATCCGTAATCACCTATGGTAAATGCTGAACGGAAAGTCATATAGGTCAGAGTATAAGAAGACGTTCCAGGTCCGCCTTTTGTTAAAAGATTCATATGGCCATAAGCATTTAATCCACCGGTAATAGCAAATACCAGACACATACGATAAGTATCTTTCAACAGGGGCAAAATTATTTTTCGATTGATCTGTATATTAGTCGCCCCATCGATCTTAGCTGCTTCCCGATACTGATCCGGTATTGATTTGGCTCCTGCATAAATAATCGCAAATTGGTTTCCCATACATTGCCATACATTTACAAAGGCTACCGCGATAAGCGCTGCTTTCGGATCAGAAAGCCAATCCTGGTGTGGTATGTGAAAAATATCAAAGATCTTGTTGATTAATCCAAACTCCGGATTATAAATAGCGCTCCAAAGCTGGCATACAACTGTTACCGAAAGTACCACCGGGATAAAATAAGCGCTCCGGAAGAAACGTCGAAAAGGGACTTTATCATTCAGCAATGCCATAGCTAACAATGTTGCAAGCCCCATCTGAAAAATCACCAAAATCACTGCAAAAATGATACCGTTTATTGTAGATTGGTAAAACAACGGATCGGAAAACAATTTTTTATAATTGTTCATTCCATTGAAAACTGCTTCTGTCAATCCGTCCCAATCATAAAAACTCTTTTGTGCAGTCTGCAGGATCGGGTAAAATACAATCACTGTAAATACAAACAGTGCAGGAAAGACAAATATAGCAATTGCCCTTTTATTTCCCATCATTCTTTTCATAGTTGTACCATGCTCCTTTCAAAATCCGAAAACCCTACTCTTCAATTCTGTTGTAACAAACCATATAAAAATAGCATGGCAGACGCCATGCCATTTTTATGTCATACACTATCTCACTGATTTGAAGATTCAATCAAACTATCCAAATTTTGCGTAAATTCTTCCACTGATTCCCCTACCAGAAATTTCTGCATTTCCTCTGCAAATCCGGTTGCAAATTCTGTATTGGGAAAATTTTGGAGCATTGTAGATTCAAAGGACATATCCTTAATCTGGGCAGCCATCCGTGTTCCCATTTCCGGCATTGGGTTTTCCGGCGTAATCTGTTCAAAATCCGTCGATGAACCAATAGAACCTCTGTAAGAATAATCATATTCCGCCTGCGCTTCGGCCAGAATTTTTGCCACATCCGTTGCCAACTCCACGTCTTCTGTATTGACAGAAACACCATAGCCAACTGTATCACCGCCCCCTGCAAAAGAAGCTGCATTTGTATCTTCTGCTCCGGCGTCCGCCGTAGGATATGTAGTAAAGTAGTCCACCTTATCTCCCAAATCCCTTACCATATCGCTGATTGCCCAGCTTCCATTCTGGAACATAGCCGCCTTTCCTGCCGTAAACAGTGCATAAGCGGTATCATGATCTGCATTCGTTACACCTTCCTGAAAGATACCTGCATCAATGACTTGTTTCATCTTTCCAATCGCTTTCTGATAATCTTCATCGGAAGCTTTTGCCGTTCCCTCTGCAAAAGGTCTCAAACCGGCAGAATTTTCTTTCATGGCAAATGCTTCAAAAAAAGCTCCCAGCGGCCACGGTTCCTTTCCGAATAAGGCCATCGGAATAATATCTTTTTCCCTAAGTTCCTTTACCGCTGTCATTAGTTCATCAAAATTTTCCGGAACTTTAATATTATTCTGTTCAAAAATTTCTTTATTGTAATACCATACCAACGGCTGTACGCTTTCCACAGAATACATATAAATGTGCCCGTCGGAAGATTTCTGGCAATATTCTCTGGCCGCATCATTCAGACTGTCTTCAAACCCATTTGCTGCAATATATTCATCCAGCTGTACCAGACTTCCGCTTTTTGCCAAAGGCTCAATCAGTCCGCTGTTTAACCAGATAATATCGGGCAGACTTCCGGTCGCTGCCCTTGCTTTCAATGCCTGGCCGCCATCCTGAGGAAAAGTATCAATTTCAAAACTTACATTGGGATATTTTTCTTTTACCTTTTCCATAGCATAATCCACATTAGGACTTTCCCCATTCCCCGCATAATGTGTACAAAGCTGTAATGTAATTTCCTTCCCTGTGTCCACCTCCTGGCTCTGCACTTCATCCGTCGTTTCCTGTGCTGCATCCTCTGTTGGCTGCTCCGTGTCCGTAGTCTCCTGCTTCGTCTCTTCCACCGTTCCTCCACTATTTGCATTACCACACGCAGCCAGCCCCAATGTCATAGCTGCTGCGAGAAACAATGCTGTTACACGTTTCGCTTTCATCATTTATCCTCCTTTGAACTCTTACTGCTATATCCGCATTATAGCATTTGAATTTTTCTACTTGAATGGAAGATGCGAGACACCAATAGTAAAAAACAGGACATTTATCTTTCTTCTAAATAAACGCTTGGAGACACTCCATAAAATTTTTTAAAACATTTGCTAAAATAGCCTGCATCTATATAGCCTACTTTTTGTGCCACTTCTCCAACTGACTGATTTTCTTCTTTTATCAAACGACCCGCTTCCTTCATCCGTATTTCTGTCAGATAATCCGATATGGTCGTTCCCATTTCTTTTGCAAAAATCCGCCGGATATAACTGGTATCCAGATAAACGGCCTGGGCAATTCCCCTTACACTTAAATCGGGATTCCCATATTCTTTGTGGATCAAATCGAGAATTTTACCCAAAATCTCATCCGAACGCCTGGTTGTATGGGATTTCCCAAATTCCACCGCCTTATCAAAAATTTCACCCAAAAAGAAAAAACAACCGTCCATAGAATCCGAGGCATCAATAGCCTGATACGGTGCAAAATTTTCCCCATATATTTCCTCTAAATTTCCTCCACGTTCCGTTACATATGACAATCCAATCGCAAGTATACCCAAAAGCATAGTGCGGGCCAAATCTGTGGAAACTCTGCTTTCTAACATATTTTTTCGGATTTCCTCCAATATTCCAGCCACCTCTTTGCGCTTTCCCTTCCGCAAAGCCAACAGGAGTCTGTCATTTAACTCCACCCGATAAAAGCCTGCCTGCACGTTCTGATTCTCTCCATCATCCGCACAGAGCACCTGACATTCCGTTTCAAGAAAACAGCTTTGCAAAACAGCCTTTGCATTTTGATATGCTTCAGGCACTTTTTCCAGACCTTCCACCATCCCGCTTATTCCTACCCGTACAGTAAACCGGAAATATTCGTTCATTCGTTCACACAGATTTTCATAACCAGAATGCCATTCCGCTTTCGGTACATTTTTGTCTTCATAATTCAACACAGATACCATCTGGTTTCCCGACAAATGAAATACTTCATGAATCCCCTTAATTTGAATGCTTTCCCTCAGAATATTTTCAATGCTGAACTCCATCAATGCGATTTCCTCCGGCTGGGTTCGATATTTATAAACATCCACTGCATCGATGACTGCAATCCGAAAATATTCCGATGACCGATATGTATCTCCTTGTCTTAGTTTTTCAATCAGTTCATCTTTCTTTTTCTCAATCCCGGTTAAAAACTGGATCCAAAGCCACTCTTGAACCAACAATTTCTCCCTGTCCTGCTGCTTCGCTTCTTCTTCTGCCTTCTTTACTTTCAATTTTATTTTTTGCAACACAGTTATAAGTTCCTCAGGAGAAAAAGGCTTCAGCAGATACTCCTCCACTCCCAACTGAATAGCCTTGCGGGCATATTCAAATTCGGAATATCCGGTAACAAATACTATCATTAAATTACTGTTTTCTTCCCGTAGTTTTTCCGTCATCTGAATTCCAGTCATATAGGGCATGTTGATGTCCAAAAAAAGTACGGCAGGACTAAGCGTATGCACCAGTTCCAAGGTTTCCTCCCCATTTTTCGCCATACCTGCTATTTCGAATCCTAAACGTTCCCAGTCTACCACTTTCTCCATGAATAGCCGAAAATGAGGTTCATCGTCCGCCACTACTACTCTAATCATCTGCAAATATCTCCTTCCGTCCCTCTCACATAACAGCAAGGTATCTTTATCGTACAAACTGTCCCTTTTCCCTCTTCGCTCTCTACCGATAATCCATAATCCATCCCGAAATATAACTGTATTCTTTCATGAACATTTCCAATCCCGAAACTTCCCTTTTCACCCGACAACCTCTTTTCAAAAGCTGCCTGAAGATGCTCCTTTTTTATACCTACACCATCATCTTTCACTATAATGCAGATGTTACCCTTATCAAGATACACGGACACCCATATACTCCCGCCCTCTTTTTTCTTTTTTAATCCATGATAGATTGCATTTTCCACCAATGGCTGCAGGGTTATTTTGGGAATTAGATAATCAAATGCTTTTTCATCTGCCTCTATTGAAAAAGACATCATATCCATATACCTTTCTTCCTGGATCATCAGATAATTTCTTGTCAAATCCAATTCCTCCCTGATCGTCACAATCTCATCCCCATCACTTAAACTAATACGGTAAAAATCAGCCAGGGCTTTTGTAGTCACTGCTGCCTTTTCCGGTTCACCTAATTGACAGAGCACATAAATTAGATCCAGCGCATTATATAAAAAGTGTGGCTTTATCTGAAGCTGGCTCAAAGCCAGTTTGTATTCTCCCTTTTTTCTCTGTTCCTCCTTTACCTGAGAAAAAAGCTGACGAATATTTTTCAGCATATCATTAAATCCCTGTGATAATGATCCTATCTCATCTCTGGTATCCACGGGACAAAATACATCCAGATCTCCCTTCTGCACCTCCTCCATAACCTTGCGAAGCTGCATAATAGGCCATGCAATCATTCCCGATATTTGAATCACCAGAAAAATAGTCATCAGCAGTACACCTCCACTTATCAGTAGAGTAAACATCGTGTTCACATTGACCTCTCTTTTTAATTCTTCTACCGAAATCTGATTAATCAGCGCCCAGCCGAAACAAGGAATCAATTGCTCGCTAAATAAATACATCCTGCCTTCGGTTCTCGTTTGAAACTGTGCGGCCTTCCCCTGTATCAGCTGTTCCCTGACTGCAGTATTTTCCACTGGTTTTTGGATTTTCTCTTTTCCCCTGCTGATCAATATCATTCCTTTATCATCTATCACAAAATAATCCTGTTGATCTTTATCCCCGGGAAACATATCAGCAAAAGTCTGCTCTGTTACATTAACAAAAATATAGCCTAGTGTTGTCCCCTCATCAATGCTGATTACACGGCGTGCCATTGTCAACATGGG
>CAYXKS010000017.1:0-4595 GCA_964465725.1 uncultured Bacteroides sp.
AGAATTCCTGTCCCCGTCAGCTTATACAATGCCTCTATAAAATAATAGTCCGCATATACCATGGTGAAATGATGCTCCGGACTGTGATAGGCCCCGGTACAGTTACACACAATAGCGTCACAGTCATGGCTAAAGTCAGCCCTCGTATCCGCGATGGCCTTCAGAATTTTGACCGCCCCACGAATGTACATTTCTTTTTCCGATTCCGGCACATGCTTTGCAACCTCCAGCAGCCCTCCGGCGATCACACAGGCGCCGCAGGAATCCTCCCAGGCAGGTTCGGCAGGCTGCCTGAAATCCACCGGCACGATCCCTGACTCCGTCAGATTGGCGATACAGTAATGCGCGCAGCGCTTGGCAGCATCCAGATACTCCTGTCTGCCCGTATGCGCGTAACTGTTTGCAAACCCATATACGGCCCAGCCCTGGCCTCTGGTCCAGGAAGACCCTTCCCCGTAACCCTGGCCGCCATGGCTTTTCACTCTCTCCCCTGTCTCCGGATTAAACTCTACGATATGATTTACCGAACCATCCGGACGGATAAAGTTCCCGAGAACGGTATCCGCATGCATCATGGCGATCTGCCGGAACCGTGGATCTTTGCTCTCCTCCGAAGCCCAATACAATAAGGAAATATTGAACATACAGTCTATGATCGCCCAGCCTCTGGTATCACTGTCCTCCCCATCATTCCATGCCCGGATATATTTCCCCACGGGATTGAAACGTCCGGCCAGAAGGTTCGCCGCATGCATGGCGATCCTTCTCGCATCCTGATTCCCGGTAAGCCGGTAATCCGCCACCGCCGTCGGAAGAAACATAAAACCTACATCGTGATGCAGGCCGTAATATGTCTCAAAACATTTCTCCAGCTTATGCTCCGATACTCTGGCAATTTCGGCATATTTCTCTTCCCCGGTGTCCTGATACAAAAGCCACATGATACCGCCCCAGAATCCGTTCGTCCACCAGTTTAAGCCATCATCCAGGTTCCACTTTCTGCTCTCATCCGAACGGTCGTCATAATCACCGCTCTCATCCGTGGTATAAGGGATCTTATCCCTGTTCTTTTCACTGACCCACGTCATCTTCTCCCTGACCTTCCGCAGGACTTCTTCTGCCCATGCCCTGTAATCTTCCATCTTTTCCTCTCTTTCCGCGCTGCCTTTTACGCATTTTGACTGTGAACAGTAATATCCTCTTCCACGCCCTCCATAATAAAGACTTGACACCCGCCCCGCAATATCCTATCATGCAAACAACTGACATAATCCGTTTTTCTGAAAGGAACCGATTTCTCTATGATAACCATAAACAGCTGCGGACATGACTCCCATCACCCCAATCCCTGTAATATTGAGCACAATCCGGGCCTTCCGGACTATCTTATTCTGCTCATTAAGCAGGAAGCATGGGTAGAACTGGACGGCGTACGTCATCCAGTTCACCCTAACGCCCTGCTCTTATTTCCGCCGGATACCTATATTCATTATGGTTGTGACGTGGCCGGATATAATGACGACTGGATCCACTTTATTCTTGGTCCGGAGGAGACAGGCCTTTTGGAGAATCTGAACCTCCCCCTCTGTCAGATTGTGTATCCGTTTGATTTTCATAAATTATCAGAGTATGTGCGGATGATGTCGGACCATTATCATGCACCTGCCGTCCATAAGACTGAAATCCTGGACGCCTTCATGCGCATTTTCCTGTATTCCCTGCAGGAAGAGCTGAAACGCCGGTCTGACTCCCCGGGCGTCTGGAAATACTATCCCGAATTTTCCCGGCTGCGCACCCAGCTCTACAACGATCCGGCCGCATCCCGCACCGTGCCGGAACTGGCTGACTCCCTCTGCCTGAGCCTGTCCTATTTTCAGCATCTGTACCAACAATTCTTCGGCATATCCTGCAGCCAGGACAGGATCAACGCCCGACTGAAACTTGCCAGATACTATCTGCGAAACAGCAGCATGATTATCAGCGGCCTGGCGGATTTCTGCGGTTACGAAAACGACCTGCATTTCATGCGGCAGTTTAAGAAATTTATGGGAATGACGCCCAGCGAATACCGGAAGCAGCAGGGCGCCTACAGCACCTCTTCCACAAAATCATAGCAGGTACCGTACCACTTGTGGGGGCCTTGCGGCGTGCTGTGCCGCAGACTGTTCTCCTGTCCCGACAGCCTGTAGGCCTTGCGGATCTTTTCCACCTGTCGGCTGGGTCCTTCAATGCCGTCCGGCCCGTTCTCCACATCCTCCGTACCGTTCTCCACAAAGAGCGGACGGGGCGCGATCAGGGCACAAATATCACTGATATCACCCAGCGTCCATAATCCCGGCGCATAGTTACAGGGGCACAGATGACAATATAACAGACTGTCCAGATATCCGTGCACATAACCGCTGACCACCGCCAGCCTTATGCGGTCGTCCAGCGCCGCCAGCCACATGCTGTACTGTCCCCCGCCGGAAAAACCTGCACAGCCGATCCGTTTTCCCTGTCCATCCGCCATCACCTCCGGACAGCCACAGGCGAAGTCCAGCAGTCTGCGCAGTTCCCAGATCTCCAGCGCCGTCAGGCTGATATCCAGCGCTTCCGCCGTCTGCGCCAGATCCCTGCAAGAACTGTCGAGGCTGGAACGCTCTTGTGACCCTGAGAAACAAATATCCTCCATGGGTTTTGGCTCCACCCGCTCTCCGCTTCCTCCTCTGTCTCCGCGATACCACATACCGTATTCTTATTGGCGCCATGAGCCGGAATTGCGAGGATAGCCCGGGCGCTGCCAGATACACCGTCATCCGGCAGCAGCATATAAAACGGCATAAAAACTTCCGGCAGTGTCTCCAGCACATACTTCCAAGGGACCAGAATGGGCGTCTGCGACCTTCGTATCGGCTATACGGAAGGCCTATATTTCGGCGGACATATCGGCTATTCCATAGACCCGGAATTCAGAGGCCATCATTATGCGGCGCAGGCATGTGAGCTCTTATTTCTGCTCGCCGCAAAGCACCACATGCCCTACCTTATAATCTCCTGTAATCCTGATAACTGGCCGTCCAGGAAGACTGCATACGCAGCACTTCAAGTGCTCTGGAATCTACTCGTTCCGAATCACCCTCAACGTATAAGTCGCACCCCAGTTTTTTAAAATACTGACCACTGCAAAGCCAGCCGCTCTCAACACTTCTATTTCATGTTCCACCGTCAGCGGTGTATCATAGTGATAGAATTCATCATCCGTGATATTCTGTTCCTGCTTCAGTTTTGCCAGATTAGCAAAATATTCCACCTCAAGCGCCTCCGACTCGGCAAAGTAATCTGTCAGAATAAAATATCCGCCTGGCTTCAAAGCACGGCAAAGCTTCTGATATAATGACAGCTTCCGCTCTCTCGTAAAATGATGCAGTGACTCGACAGATACTGCCGCATCATACTTCTTTTCCTCAAAAGGAACCTCGAAATAAGAGCCTTTCACAAGATTCAGGTTCTTATCCGGGAACTTTCTGCCCAGTGCACCAAGCATGGCATCAGATAAATCTATCCCCGTGATGTGCACCTCAGGATTCAGCTGAAAATATTCTTCCAGTTCAAGCCCTGTACCACAGCCTAAGTCAAGAACCTCCGCTTCTGCCTCTCTCGGAAGCTGCGCGGCAGTAAATTGATAGAATCCTGCACCGCATTCAACCTCCCTGCGCATGTGCTCGTCATAACCTTCCAATCTGTTCTCAAAAAACTGATCCATTCTCTCTAACATACTGTATCCTTTCCTTCTTCCGATATCATCTACTTATTAGCCATATCCCTTCTAAATCTACCATGCCATTTCATTCCTGACAATTTATCTTTTGATGTCATCAGAAAAGAAATGAATTTTTTTGCAACAATAGAAAGGATATTATACACTTACCTATAGAACTCCCATACAACGATTGGAAGCAGATGCAAAAGAGGTGGGATATGGATACAAAACTGCAGTTAGTAAAACAGGCGAAGCAGGGGAACGCGCAGGCCTTTGCCGCCCTGTATCAGGACATTTATCACAATTTATACCGGTTTGCGTTATATACCCTGGGAAATCCCACGGATGCGGAGGACGCGGTCGGCGACACGGTGGCGGACGCCTGGGCGGCCATCGGGAAACTTCGGAAGGAAGAATCTTTTGAAAGCTGGATGTTTCAGATTCTCCATAACAAATGCCGCCGCAGGCGGAAGGAATACCTCTTCCGGCCATTGGAATGGACAGACGCGCTCGGGGACTCTGCAAGCGACGACGACCTGGATCAAAAGTACCATCTGCGCAGGGCATTCGGCGAACTGGCGGACAAGGACCGGGCCATCATCAGCCTGCATGTATTCGGCGGCTATACCAGCCAGGAAATCGCCCGGATCACAGGCATGAAAGCGAACACGGTCAGGTCAAGGGAGAGCCGCGCGCTGAAGAAACTGGCCAGACAGCTGGAAGAATAGGAGGCGTTCATATGACAGAACAGGAAATACTGGAACAGATCAGACGGTCCGCTGAATCGGTCGTCACTCCGAAGAGCCTTGCTCCTGAGAACCTGCTGGAAAAATGCCTGGCGAAAAAACCGGGA
>CAYXKS010000017.1:4695-15727 GCA_964465725.1 uncultured Bacteroides sp.
GAAGAGCCTTGCTCCTGAGAACCTGCTGGAAAAATGCCTGGCGAAAAAACCGGGAGCCACAGGTGCAAAAAATCGGAAAAATACACACAATACACACAAAAGAAAGCCGGCCGCCCTGTCTGCACTGGCCGCAGCCGCCGCGCTTTTCGCGCTCTGCTTTATTTCTCTGCGGACAATATCCGGAAGCATCAGAACCGGTCAGTCCGGCTCCTCCGGAAACGGCAGCGCCGATATCTCCATGGCGGAAACCGATTCCGGCACTTCGGCATCAGAAGCCGGGACAACAGGAGAGACAAATACAGAGGCAGCAGCCGACACACGGCAGGAATCCGTCTTACGTAAAGACGCCGGAACCCTGTACACACTGGCAGGAAGTTATGACACGGTCTATGCCTCCCTGGAGGAGCTGTCGTCGGCTCGGGACGATACCATGTGCGGAGGCGAGGAGGGGACCGCGGACAGAGGCATTGGAGGCATGAAATCTTCCACTGGCACGGCAACTTCCAAAAATGCGGATATGTCTCAATATGACACGGCGAATGCCGAATCAGAAAAGCAGGAACTTACCCTGGAATCCTCAGAGGAGGACAACTACTCCAGGACCAATGTCCAGACACTGGGCATCGATGAGAGCGACATCGTCAAGACGGACGGACGTTATCTCTACCTGCTGCGGGGCAGCTGCGTCAGTATCGTCTCCGCCACTGGGGAGACGATGCGGCAGGTCAGTGAACTGAAGGCGGAGGGCGACAGCGGCGCCGCAAAAGCACGCGCCATGTATGTGGAAGGGGATACGCTGATCCTGATCCTCTCGGAAAGCGACAGCAGTCTGCAGCAGGACCCGGACAGGGACGGCTCGCGCTATGATTACAAGCTGGATTATCTTGACACGGACCTGTATACCTCCGTCCTCACCTATGATATCAGCGACAGAAGCAATCCCGTGCTGGCGGGAAAGGTAACCCAGGACGGCGACTACGTCACATCCCGGAAAGACGGCAGGATACTGTACCTTTTTACCGAGCAGTATCTGCTGGAAGACTACCGGCATGACCCGGAAAGCGCAATCCCACAGGCGGGAGGCCGGAAAGTGGCGGAGGACTGCATCTATCTGGGCGACCGTGGGGAACGCGCACTGTTAGTCTCCTCACTCTCTGCAGATCAACCCAAGGCTCTTCGGGATACCGTGATGCTGCTGGATGCGGGTTCCGAAATCTACATGGGCGAGAATTCCCTGTATCTGTACCGCACGGTTTACCAAAGCGGTTCGGAAACCACGCAGATTGCAAAATTCTCGCTGAGCAACGGCTATCTGAACGGAGAAGCCGCCGCCTCGGTGCGCGGCGCCGTGCGGGACACCTTCGCCATCCACGAGAAAGCGGATAAACTGCGGATCCTGACAACGGACACTTCCGGAAGCGATCCTGAGAACTGCCTGTTTCTTCTGGATGAAAAATTAAAGCTGACCGGAACGCTTGCCCACATCGCCGTGGGCGAGAGTATCTACGCGGCAAGATTTCTGGGCGACATGGCATATTTTATCACCTACCGGAATACCGATCCCCTCTTTGCGGCGGATCTTTCCGACGAAACAAACCCCAAACTCGTAGGGGAACTGGAGATAACCGGCTTTTCGGAGTACCTGCATTTCTGGGGCAGGGATAAGCTTCTGGGTCTGGGCTATGAAACCGATCCGGTAAACGGCGCCCGGGAAGGTCTCAAGCTGGTCATGTTCGACATGTCAGACCCTGCAGAACTTAAGGTCCTTGACAGCAAAGCACTGGACAAAACAGACTACAGTCCGGCCCTCTATGACTATAAGGCCGTGCTTGCGGATCCTGCGGAAAACCTGATCGGATTCGTGAGCGAATCCTACCAAAACGGCGTAAAACGCAGGTATGAATTGTATCAGTGGGACGGGAAAAATTTTCAGAAGCTGCTCTCCGAAGACCTGAAAGACGATTATGAAGGGGAAAATTACCGTGGGCTTTTTATCGGGGAACGCTTCTATATCGCACACCCGGAAATTCTGCGCTCCTATGACCGTGAGGATTACAGCCTGATGCAGACGTTAAAGATGGAGTGACCGCAATATAATATTCTTTGTAAAACCTCGTTCAAGATGCTATAATGTATCATATTTATGGATTGGTAACACAGTGGATGATGGTGCAATGGACGACAGAAAGGAAGCTCCCTGATGCAGAAGACCACATACGAAATCATGCATAAGAACAGAAAAGCAGCCAGGATCGATACGGCCGGGCACTGCAGGATCTTTTTTCAATCATTCATGCCCTATAACTTATATCTGGAAGAAAGCGATGATATCGACACTCTGGTCAATAATATTACAAATTTCCATTATTGGTGCGCCTCCCGGGTTTTAACACTGGACCGGAAATACGCGAAGGAAATATTAAACAGTGTGGGAATGCCCCAGGCTGCAACCGACAGGGAACGTGCACGGATTGCGCTGTCCTACCGTTGCGCCTCTCTGACCGACGTTTTCTGGGTGAAAGAACAGGGCGAAAAGACTCTGTTTGAGGATGTCAACCTGTACGACAATCATCTCGACAAAGTTTTTATCGATATTGCACTGCGCGGAAGACAGTACACTGTTGAAAACAAATATCTGGCAAGAGATCTCTCGACAAGCGGATGCTTCCCGAAAGCATGGCAGCGTACTGACCACGGCTTCAGGCTGTTAAAGGATGGGGATGAAAATGCCGTAGAACGTGAACTGCTTGCCAGCCGGATCTGCAGATGCTTTGACGTGTCACAGGTTTTGTACGAAGAAGATTATTTTGACGGAGAAAAGGTTGCCGTCAGCGATAATATTACATCCAAAGAATATTCCATCGCATCCATGGAAGCCTTCACGATTTTTCTACAAAATCATGAAAAAAATGCGGCAGAGTATATCGTGAATCTTGATGTGCATAATTACTACATGATGAATATCATCGACTATCTGATCGGTAACACAGACAGACATTGGGGCAACTGGGGCGTCCTGATTGATAATTCAGACCATAAGGCAAAATGTCTGCATAAGCTGATGGATTTTAATCAGGCATTTCATGCCTATGATACGCTGGACGGAGCCAACTGTCAGACCGTGTTCCGTTCTGGTGTGACACAGCGGGAGGCTGCCGTCCAGGCTGTAAAAGCTATAGGATTGAATCAGATCAAAGAGATCGATAAAGATATCTTTGCCAGTCTGCCTCAGTACTATGACATGTTCCTGCAGCGGCTGGAACTGCTGAAAAATACCTGATCTTTGATTTATGATTTACAGGAGCAATACAGATGTCGAGAGTAGAAGAAGTTGAACTTACAAATATGTGCATGGTCTGCGACGGAAAAGGAAAAGTACTTGTACAAAACAAGAATAATCATCCAACATGGCATGGGTGGAATTTCCCCGGCGGTCATGTCGAAAAGGGTGAATATGTTACTCCGTCAGTTATCCGCGAAATAAGGGAAGAGACAGGATTAACCATAGAAAACCCGAAGCTGTGCGGTATTAAAGAATTTCACAAAGCAGAAGACGGAAAACGGTATATTGTCTTTCTGTATGTTGCTGATCAGTTTTCGGGAGAATTGAAATCATCTGCCGAAGGAGAGGTTTTCTGGTATCCCCTTTCCGAACTGCATCTGTCAGGCAAACTCATAGACGGCTTTGAGGAGATGCTGCCTGTTTTTACTACAGATGAGATCAGTGAAGTTTTTTATGCGCCTTGTGGAGACGAGTTGAATGCGGTGTTCTGCTAAACACTAAATCAATATAAACGATACAGGAGGAGCAAAATCAAAATGACTCCCAAAGACTTTGATTTCCGGAGAATTGCAGAAGGATATAAGAACCGTCCGTTTCTACATAGACAAGTGATAGAACGGTTCCAGAAAGACGTCACCGACCAGACATTTTCAAACGGCCTGGACATCGGCTGCGGCGCTCACCGTTGCATCCGCGAAACATTGGTACGAGCGTTACTGATCCCTATTACATCAATGCATAAAGAACCATACTTTGATATGGCATCAATCGCTTCCTGCAACGTGCTGTAACCATCCTTGGACACATACCTGTCATTTCCATTCCCTTTTTTATCAATATGGTAGGCATTATGTACAGAATATGTTCCCTCTTCCCCTCTGGTTATGCTGACAGTGTGTATCATCGCCGTGATATCGTTCTTATTATTGTAAGCGTTCACGATCACTGTATCACATTTTTCTCCAATCCTGTTAATCACCGCCGCTTCCCGGCTAGTCGTCGTCATCACATCATATCCCCGCCCTCTGAAATAATTCTCCACCGCATAGGGCGACGTTCCAAACTTTCCGCCCAGCACAGCTCCATTTTGCTCATACATCGCGATCAGATCCACTACTGTCTGTTCAGATACGGGCTCTCCAAGAGCCTTTAATGCATTATATGCAGCAATGATCTCACAGCCGGAATATCTCATATCCGAGATTCCAAACTTCACCTCCCGCCAGGCATTCTGATTCTCTATATACTTATCTTTTGCATAAATTGCTGCTCCATTACTTTCCTGGCTTCCATTAAGAAGTATATTCATGTTCTGCACTTTATGTCTTTTAATGACCGCTGACGATTTTGCCGAAACCGGTATCGGGAACGACATCTTTTTTATTGCTGCTTCTATTTTCGCTGCTCTGTCCAGTGTTCCAAGTACTGCCGCATTGGAAATTTTCTGTGGTATAAATCCCTTCAGCCAGGCAGTAACACTTTTTCTTTTCAAAACTATAAACACTCCCCTCCTGCTGTATAGCCATAATGCTGTTTCCATCCACATTAACTTATTTTTTAGCATAAACCAATATGCAAATTAATCCAATCATAATCGGGTCAAGTGCAAAGAAATTTATTTCACTTTTTTAAAACGAAATGCTATAATAAGGCAAGATTTGATTTGAAATGGAGGTTGCAACAAATCGTGCAGACAAGGAGCCAGTTTTAAGAACCGGCTTTTTTGTTATAAATCAAATTTCCTGGTAATAACCGCTCTATCTGATATAATAAGCGGCATTGGATGTGTCTTATTCCAATAAAACCGTAAACCGAAGGAGGAGTACATGAACGAACGCCTGAAAAACCAACTTGAATTTATTCTGGAAATCGACAAGGAGAAAAACATCTTCCGCCAGACACACTTATCAGGACACGGAAGAAATGAGAACGATGCAGAACATGCATGGCATATGGCGGTCATGGCTTATCTTCTGCAGGAATATTCAAATGAAAAAATCGACATTCTAAGAGTAATCATGATGTGCCTGATTCACGATGTGGTAGAGATCGACGCTGGGGACACATACGCTTACGACGAGGAAGGATTGAAAACCCAGAAAACCCGCGAAAATGCCGCAAAAGAACGCATCTATTCTCTTCTGCCGGAGGATCAGAAAAGAACCCTCACCGCGATTTTCGACGAGTTCGAGGAGAACCAGACTGCTGAAGCAAAATTCGCACACGCGATGGATAATCTGCAGCCGCTCCTGCTCAACAACAGCAACGGCGGCGGTGATTGGAAAGAACACAAGGTTACGTCCGCTCAGGTATACGCAAGGCAATCCAGAACAAAAGACGGATCAGAGGTTTTGTACGAAGTCACCGATCAGATCATTCAGGATAATATCAGAAAGGGCAGCCTGATGGAAAGCAATGATTAAAACTTTGCTGATTAAAACTTTACACAAATTTTACAATAACATGGTTATAGATTTGCCTGTCTGGTTGTAAGATATGATCAGCCAGAAGCTGTGAAGCAATGTCATTTAGTTAAACCGTGCGTTGTCTATCGGCACAATATCCTTGATTTAATGGCACATTGGAACACAGCTGCAGACATGGCATGCCTGGCTTACGAAGGGAGAATATAGCATGATTTATTGTGTAGAAGATGACGCCGCAATCCGCGACCTGATGATATATACATTAAATTCCGCAGGCTTTGAAGCAACCGGATTCTCACACAGCAAACCTTTTTGGGAAGCCCTGAAAGAACATAAGCCACAAATGATTATGCTGGATATTATGCTTCCGGATGAAGACGGCATCGCTATTCTGCAAAAACTCCGCAGGCAAAGCAGCACCGCAGATATTCCCGTTATAATGGCCACTGCCAAAGGCACGGAATATGACAAAGTGATCGGATTGGATATGGGCGCGGACGATTATCTTACCAAGCCTTTCGGCATGATGGAAATGATCTCCCGCGTAAAGGCGGTCTTACGCAGAACTTCTCCCATAAATAAAGAAAATATTCTTCGTATTGCCGAACTGGAACTCAACAATGATGAGCATACAGTCACGGCAAACGGGAAACCGGTTCAGCTCACCTTAAAAGAATACGATTTATTACTTATGTTTATGAAAAATACCGGCCTTGTATTTACCCGTGAACAACTTTTAGCAAATATATGGGGCACAGAGTTCGAAGGAGAGACCCGGACGGTCGATGTGCATATAGGGACATTGCGGACCAAACTCGGCTCCTGCGGGGAATATATTGAAACGATCCGCGGCGTAGGATATCGATTGAGGAGAACGACATGACCAGACGAATATTCCGCTCCATCTGTTTTGCTGCCATAGCGGTATTTCTGGCATCGCTTGTATTCATTATGGGCGTTCTATACGATTACTTCTCTACCGTGCAGAGAGACCAGATGAGGAGGCAGGCAGAGCTGATCGCACAAGGTGTAACCAATGAGGGAATCCACTATTTCAGTGGACTTAGAATATACGATTATCGAATTACATGGATATCTGCAGACGGCACAGTCCTGTATGACAGCCAATCCAATGCGGAAAACATGGAAAATCACCTGGAACGTGAGGAGATAAGGGAGGCTTTTGCAAGCGGCTATGGCGAAAGCTCACGGTACTCCACAACATTGACGGAACGTCTTCTGTATTCGGCTAAGCGCTTGCCTGATGGCACTGTGATCCGTCTCTCCGGATCGCAGCGCGCAATCTGGGTACTTCTTCTTGGAATGATACAGCCTATTCTTATCATGTTTTTGATCGTTGCCGGCATTTCCCTTTTCCTGGCATCCAGGCTTTCCAGGAAAATAGTCGATCCCTTAAATGAATTAAATCTTGATGAACCGTTATCGAATAAAGAATATGTTGAACTGAGTCCACTGTTAAAGCGGATAAGTCTTCAACAGAAACAATTAAAAAACCAGGCGGCTGAATTAAGACGCAAGCAGGAAGAATTTGAAACAGCGACAGACCATATGAATGAGGGGTTAATGCTGCTCAATGAGAAAGGAATTATCCTGAGCATCAACCAGACGGCATCCAGATTGCTCAGTATCAGCAAATTCTGTATCGGCAAGGATATTTTGATGTTGAATAACGCCTTTGAACTCCAGGAACTACTCAACAAAGCCAAAAACGGCGAACACACTCAAATGTCGATAAGACTGAACGGATTGGAGTATCAGCTAAACGCCAGCCCTGTCATTACTGATGATGAGGTGTCAGGTATTGCCCTGTTGATCTTTGACGTGACCGAGAAAGAAAAGGCAGAACAGATGCGGAGAGAATTTACCGCTAATGTTTCCCATGAACTGAAGACGCCATTGCATTCCATTTCCGGTTATGCGGAACTTCTAAAAAACGATATGGTGAAGCCGGAAGATATTCCGAAATTCTCCGGCCGGATATATTCAGAGGCACAACGTATGATCTATCTCGTCGATGATATCATAAAGCTTTCCCATCTGGATGAAGACGCCAGTGATTTGAAATGGGAGAATGTGGATTTATACGAAATTGCCACGGATACCGTCCATATCCTTGAAGCGGAAGCTTACGCCGCCAAAGTCACATTGACCGTCAACGGTGTATCCACACCTATGTGGGGAATACCGCAGCTGTTAAGCAGCATAGTATTCAATCTTTGCGACAACGCAATCAAGTATAACCGTGAAAACGGCTCCGTTTCCGTTGAAGTGCAAAATAAGAATGACGCCATAATCCTTAGCGTAAGCGATACTGGCATCGGTATTCCGGCCGAGCATCAGGACAGAATCTTTGAGCGATTCTACCGCGTCGATAAAAGCCACTCCAAAGAAGTGGGCGGAACCGGATTGGGCCTTTCTATTGTAAAACACGCTGCAAAGCTGCACAATGCCGCGATCGAACTGCACAGTGTGACAGGTGGCGGAACGACGGTTATTGTCACGTTTCCTCACAATTACTATTCACAGCTTTCATCTGTGAATAGTAACTCCTCACATCCGCTTTACATGAATTTTACAAGGATAAGATAATAAATTTGATGATACCTTGATACAATATCCATAGATGACTGGAAAGGAGTAAATCTATGGATATTTTTGATATGCTGTCTCTGATAGGCGGCCTGAGTCTGTTTCTGTTTGGTATGAATGTGATGGGCCAGTCGCTGGAACGCCGTGCCGGAGGAAAACTCCGTTCTCTCCTCGGAAAGCTTACGACAAATAAACTCGCCGGTCTGCTTACAGGAATCGGCGTCACGGCAGTTATACAAAGCTCCTCCGCCACAACAGTAATGGTAGTAGGTTTCGTAAATTCCGGCCTGATGACCTTAAAACAGGCAATCAACGTCATAATGGGAGCAAATGTGGGTACTACCGTTACAGCATGGATTCTGAGCTTAAGCGGTATTGAAAGTGACAACCTGTTTGTGCAGCTCCTCAAACCAACCTCTTTCACGCCTGTATTAGCTTTTATCGGAATCATATTCTATATGTTCTGCAAGAATAGCAAGAAGAAAGACAGCGGAACCATTCTCCTGGGATTTGCCACGCTCATGTTCGGAATGGAGACGATGACAGACGCTGTCTCCGGCCTGGCAGAGATACCGGAATTTCAGAATCTGTTCCTCCTGTTCAAAAACCCGCTCCTGGGAGTGCTGGCAGGCGCGCTTCTGACCGCAGTCATCCAGTCAAGTTCCGCTTCTGTAGGAATTCTGCAGGCACTCGCAGTCACCGGCCAGGTCTCTTACGGTGCAGCAATTCCCATTATAATGGGGCAGAACATCGGTACCTGTGTTACCGCAATGCTGTCCTCCGTAGGTGCAAACAAAAATGCGAAGAGAGCCGCTCTCGTACATCTTTCCTTCAATATAATCGGAACGATTATTCTGACCGGACTGTTCTGCATATTACAAATCGTCTTCCATCCTGCCATATTCAACAGCAGCACTACCATTTTCGGAATTGCCGTTGTACACTCTGCATTCAATATTCTGTGTACATTGCTGATGCTGCCGCTATCTGGCGTCCTCGAGAAGATTGTCACTAAAATTGTACCAGATGCCAAAACAGAAGAAGTCATTCCCATTTTCGACGAGCGCTTATTTGCAACGCCATCGGTTGCGGTGGAAAGATGCCGCTCGATCGCATCCGATATGGCAAACACATCCATTGAAGCCCTGAAAAACGGATTAAAGGTGTTGCGCAAATACAATTCAGAACTTGCAGTGTCCATTCGGGATCTGGAGGAAAAAACAGATCACTATGAGGACATTCTGGGGACTTCTCTTGTAAAAATAAGCGCTTATCGAATCAGTGAAGCCGACAGCGCGGAGGCAGCTAAACTTCTGAAATTGATCGGAGATTTTGAACGGATTTCCGACCATGCCGTAAATATACTGGAATCCGCCGAAGAGATGAACGATAAGCAGATAACTTTTACACAGGCAGGAGAAAAAGAAATTTATACTATATCGTCTGCAGTCAATGAAATATTGGATCTGGCTCTCACTGCATTTCTGGATGACG
The DNA here is from genome assembly GCA_964465725.1 of uncultured Bacteroides sp. Classification (GTDB taxonomy): domain Bacteria; phylum Bacillota; class Clostridia; order Lachnospirales; family Lachnospiraceae; genus UBA3282. The sequence continues at coordinate 14,509 of CAYXKS010000017.1, forward strand.
ATATTGCAACGGCAGTGATGGTTGAACCGCTTGAGCAGGTCATCGGTAATTTGAAGGAAAAACTGAGGACCCATCACATTGTCAGAATGCAGCAGGGCGAGTGTTCGATCGATGCAGGTTTTATCTGGTCGGACCTGCTTACAAACCTCCAGCGAACATCTGATCACTGTTCCAATATAGCCGGCTGTATTATAGAGATGTCTCGCAATAATATGAATTTGCATGAGTCCCTGAGCGAGTTCCGCAATGACAGCTCGGCATTCAGGAACAAATATGAAGAATATGCGGAAAAATATTCTTTATAAACATAAGCGAACATGTAAACAGTCCCTATACAATTTGTTATAGTATATCTATTCAGTAACTAATACTTTACACAATTAACGATTGCTCCGACGGCATTACCCACTAACCCGGCGATTGCCAGACCAGCCCACACATAAACAGCCGTCATGCTCTCAATATCATTCATGAAAATTTCCACATACAGTGCAGCGAAACACACTACCTGAAGAACCACACAGGCTACGCGGAATGCCAACAAATGCTTCATACTCGCACCTCCAAATCATAAAGATCCGCTATACTGACGCTATACAACCGAATCTCTATGATAATCTGTAATGTCACTGCCTAATTTGCCATACAACTCCCTCACATCTGTTTCCTTATTCCGTATTGCCACTTTATCAAAGTTCCATAATGTTTAGGATCTTTCTGGTCCGGATAAATCCGTTCACATTCTCTCGTCACCGCTTCCCAGCCAGATGTCTTAATTTCGTCCTGTGCTGCCGGCTTATCCGGTTTTTCCTGTTTCTCCGGCATTTGCGGTTTTTCCTGTTTTTCCTGTTTTTCCTGTTTCTTTTTAAGTTTTTGAAATATGTTCATAAATTCTGCTCCTGATTCAACGATTCTGTTCCTGCATTTATCCTGAACTTCCTGCTCAGTCCGTGAAGAATACCTGCTCTTTGCATTCTTCCGAACATGATTTATAGTAAACGACATAATAAATTTCTGTTTCCGGCTCTTGCAGAAGCCATATACGGAAGCTGCTGCAAGGCCGAAAACGAAATTTCTAATGTCGTTAACTATAGTTATACTTGGGCACTGTATTTCAGTTCCTTAATATAACTTCATGTTTCATTGTATCACAGTAACCTTCGTTTGTCTGTTTTTTATAGCTTCTGTCTTCTGCGCCGGTAACAATAAAGCTGAAGGC
>CAYXKS010000017.1:15827-23874 GCA_964465725.1 uncultured Bacteroides sp.
TTGTCTGTTTTTTATAGCTTCTGTCTTCTGCGCCGGTAACAATAAAGCTGAAGGCTATACTGCACCATTCAAAGCACCAGGAAAAATAATTTTAAAGACTTTCTTAAAGCAATATGATATTATGAAAAAACCATGAACTATCACCGGAGGAATACAGATGTATTACGAAATTATACGCCTGACAGACAAACCTGATATCCTGGAAACTGCCGCACAATGGTTCCATGAAAAATGGGGCATTCCCTACGAAGCATACCTGGAAAGTATGCAGGAATCCCTGTCCGGACAAACTGCTGTTCCGGAGTGGTATCTGGCATTGGAGCAGGAGAAAATAATCGGCGGTATGGGTGTAATCGAGAATGACTTTCACGACAGAAAAGATTTAACACCCAATGTCTGCGCCGTATACACAGAAGAAAACAGACGCTGTCAGGGAATCGCCGGGGCTTTACTGAACTATGTCTGCGCCGATATGAAGGAGAAGGGAATCGATACTTTATATCTGGTCACAGACCACACCTCCTTTTATGAACGGTACGGCTGGGAATTTTTCTGTATGGTACAGGGAGACGATGAGCCGGAGTTAAGCAGAATGTATATTCACAAAACAAAATCAGGGAGTTCATTATGAAGACATTATACGTATCCGATTTAGACGGGACATTACTCAGAAGTGATGAAACCACTTCGGAATACACCAACAATACGATCAATGCACTGACCAGACAGGGAATGATCTTCTCCTATGCCACGGCCAGATCCCTGGTTACATCACGGAAAGTGACCAGGGGACTGAATGCGCACATTCCCGTCATCGTATACAACGGAGCGTTCGTTATGGACAATTTAACCGGAGAAATCATGATTGCCAACTATTTCGACGGGACAATCCGAGATGTCTTTGCAGAATTATTCGAAAATCATGTACACCCTATCGTGTATTCTTATATCAACGGAACCGAAAAGTTTTCTTTCATCGAAGACAAGTGTACCCGCGGAATGCGGATGTTCCTTGACAGCAGAAAGGGAGATATCCGTACCAATGCCGTCACAACGACAGCCGAATTGACACAGGGCGACTGTTTCTACATTACCTGCATTGATGAACCCGAAGTTCTGGAACCTTTATATGAGAAATACCGCGATATATACCACTGTGTTTATCAGAAGGATATTTATACAAAGGAGCAGTGGCTAGAAATCATGCCGAAAGCCGCGTCCAAATCCAATGCAATACTACAGCTTAAGAAACTGATGGAATGCGACAGAGTGGTGGCGTTTGGCGACGGCAGGAATGATATCGATATGTTTGCTATCGCAGATACATGCTATGCCGTCGCAAATGCGGTTGATGAATTAAAGGAGCTGGCCACTGCGGTTATCGAAAGCAATAATGAAGACGGCGTTGCAAAGTGGCTGGAAGCCAATTTCCAGCATTGATTTACATCATAATCACTCATTCCTTTCATTTTACCCAGGCACAAACAATAATGAATAATCTGATTTTACACACTGCCCTATTTATGTTTATTCTTACGATATTGCTTAATTATCTTGTTCCTGACCGGAATGCCGATTCCCAGGAGCAGACCTACAAATAAAACAGTTAAATCCATAATGCACCACCCTTTCTGCCTTAAAATTCTTTCTTATTCATAATACTGACACTGATTCTTAAGGAAATAAACAATGTAACAACTGCAGTTCCCAATGCGACCGCAAGGAACCCTCCCATACTCATTTTGGGCAGATTACTCAACATCAGCAGCAAATCAACATTGAATAATTCAGCAATCTTAGTGGCAGCAAATACGACAATAAATATCAGCCCGATTGCCCCAATAAGCGCAATTCTGCCCTTTTCTCCTCCAAATTTAAATTGGAATGGAAGCATAACAGCCAGTGCTATCATCACAATGGACAAAATCAGCAGAGATGCCAGAATCACGTCCGATCCTATAAATGAACTCTTTATCAGGCTGACTGCAGCAACCACCGCTATTTCGAAAAGCCATGCCCCAACACTGACAATCAGACCGAATTCATATTTCTCCAAAACATAACTTTTCCTGGTAATCGGCAGTGAAAACAGAAAAGCATTGCCATTATCAAATTCATCATAACTAACTGTGCTTAAGGTAAATAAAGCGCCGACAAATGATACATATCCAATAATAAAAGTAAGATCTTCCAAAGCCACCGCCATTCCCACCGCGATGGCAATGATAATCATAAAGAAACTTTTCTGACTCTTCATCAACTTAAAATCTTTGATTAATAAACCCATCATAACCTGGCACCCCTTATCATCATCATAATCACCTCATCAATACTGCCTTTCTCGACCACTATCTGCGGAAAATTTTCCATGTAATATTTCTTCTGATCTGTCAGGCAGCTATATCCATAGTTTTCCTCTTTTAAGCGAAGAATATATTGTTTATCTAAGTTCCCATATTGCTCCGGATCAACTTTCAGCAGCGCATAATCGCTCAGCAAAACATCCGTGTCCTCATGCATAATGATTTTTCCTTCATGAATCATATACAAGTCATCGCATAAAGTCTCTAAATCACTCGAAATATGCGAACTGATCAGAATGGAACGTTCCTCATCTTTTTCCATGAATTCCCTCAACATTTCCAGCACTTCGTCTCTCGCAATCACATCCAGTCCCGCTGTAGGCTCATCCAGTATCAACAATCTGGCATTGTGGGAAATTGCTGTCAGCACTTTCAGTTTGACCTTCATACCGGTTGAAAAGTCCTTGATCTTCTTGTTAAGAGGTAATTGAAATCTCTGTAACTGTTCCGCAAAAAACCGTTTATCGAAATTGTCATAAAGCTTATCCAAAACAGGAATAATATCATTGATCGTCAAATATCCGCTGAATCCGGAATTAGATAGAACAACACCCAGATTTTGCTTATCTTTTGTCTCAAGCTCCTGTATATCCTTCCCAAATATATTGAGTGTCCCGCCTTCTGTAGAAATCAATCCCAAAACCGCCTTAAATGTTGTACTCTTCCCGGCCCCATTCTGGCCGATCAGGCCGGTTACACACCCTGGCATGACTTCCAATGAACAGTCCAGCGAAAAATTTTCATAGTTCTTTTTCAAATGTTCAATTTTCAGCATTATCATTCCTCCATAATCAATTCAAAAAGACTCCTGATATCTTCATCACTGATTCCACATCGCCTGCCTTTTTGAATCGCCATTTCCAGGTCAGCCTCTACCTCTTTCTTCTGTTCCTCCAGAAGAAGTTCTGCGTTAGAGGCCGCCACATAGGTTCCCTTTCCATGAACCGTTACTGTAAATCCCTCGCTCTCTAAGCTGTCGTACGCTTTCTTAACAGTCAGTGCACTGATTTTCAGTTCTTTCGATAAAGTGCGGACAGACGGCAGTATATCGTTTTCTTTCAGTTCCCCTCTGCGAATCAGCATCTTAACCTGATCTACTATTTGTTCATAGATTGGAACCATAAGTGAACTATTGATTATGATTTTCAATTCTTTTATCCCCTCCTCTTGATAAACAGTATATAACAGTATTTAACTGTTGTCAAGAGTTATATACTGTTTATCTCTTCCCTATTCTATTTATTTGGTATAAAATGATATGAAAAGAAAAATCACTTTATAAATATCAATATTCAATACCCTGATATTCAGCGTAACAGTAACAGTTCAGCCTTCGGCTTCACTGTTACGGAATCTGCCAATTGAGCAAAGCTCAATTTTTCCCAGTCGCCTTCGACGAGGGGCAGATTCCCACCTGGCTAAATCTACACTTTCTCACGGACTTTGCAGCAAGTGCAAAGTCCTGGGCTGAACTGTTACGCGAAGCACTCAGCACAAGATGACATTGAGAACGGAGGAAAAAAATGGACAGACAGAACCTGACCCTGCTTACCGATTTGTACGAGTTGACTATGATGCAAGGTTATTTCAAAAACAAAGACCGCAATGAAACCGTAATATTCGACGCTTTCTACCGCAATAACCCCTGCGACGGCGGTTTCGCCATTGCGGCGGGCTTAGACCAGTTGATTCAATATATCAAGGAGCTTCACTTCGACGAGGAAGATATCGCCTATCTCGCCAGTCTCGGAATATTTGACAAGGACTTCCTGGATTACCTGAAAGATTTCAGGTTTACAGGCGACATATATGCCATTCCGGAAGGCACCGTGGTTTTCCCGCGTGAGCCTCTTGTCAAAGTTATCGCCCCGATCATGCAGGCTCAGCTGGTGGAAACTGCTATTCTGAATATCATCAATCACCAGAGCCTGATCGCAACCAAAGCCGCCAGAGTCTGCTATGCCGCTCACGGAGACGGCATTATGGAATTCGGCCTGCGCCGCGCACAGGGACCGGACGCCGGCACTTACGGTGCAAGGGCTGCAATTATCGGCGGATGTATCGGTACTTCCAATGTACTGTGCGGACAGCTCTTTGACGTACCGGTCAAGGGCACTCACGCACATAGCTGGATCATGAGTTTTCCTGATGAGTACACGGCTTTCAAGACTTATGCGGACATGTACCCTTCTGCGTGCATTCTGCTGGTAGATACTTATGATACTCTGAAATCCGGTGTACCCAACGCCATCCGCGTGTTTACCGAAATGCGCGAAGCCGGTATTCCACTCAGCTTCTACGGCATTCGTCTGGACAGCGGCGACCTTGCTTATCTGTCCAAGAAGGCCCGCAAAATGCTGGATGAAGCCGGATTTCATGACGCGGTCATCTCCGCCTCCAACGATCTGGACGAGTTTCTGATCCAAAGTCTGAAAGATCAGGGCGCCGCCATCACCTCATGGGGCGTGGGAACACACCTGATTACTTCCAAAGACTGCCCATCCTTCGGCGGCGTATACAAGCTTGCAGCCATAATGGGCCAGGATGGCAAGTTCATCCCGAAGATTAAGCTGTCAGAGAATTCCGAGAAAGTAACCAATCCGGGCAACAAGACCATTTACCGTGTCTATGAAAAAGAAACCGGTAAAGTCAAGGCTGACCTGATCTGCCTGGTCGAAGAGAAATTCGATGAAAAAGATCCTCTGCTTCTGTTCAACCCTAACGAGCCATGGAAGAAGACGAAACTGGCCGGAGGCAGCTATACGCTCCGGGAACTCATGATTCCTGTATTTAAAGGCGGAGAATGCTGTTACACTTCCCCGAAAGTCATGGATATTCAGGCGTACTGCAGAGAAGAACAGAATACACTTTGGGACGAAACCAGACGACTGGTAAACCCACACAGGGTTTATGTGGATCTTTCACGTAAGCTTTATGATATCAAGATTGCACTGTTGGATCAGATGAATCAGGCATAATTCACTCAGGGAAACAGCCCATACCTGTAAGCAGGGCTGTTTCCCTGTTTATATTTCACCTGCCGACTGATTTCCCCATAGCCCGACATTTCTGCTTCGGTTCCGACATAATACAACAAAAGTACACGCTGCCGAGCTAAACGACAGTCATGATTTCACTTGAAAAGTCTCCGCCATTCTATTATTATAATAAAGGAAGAAATTTTTATTGATTATGGATTTAAACCAGTATCATTAAGTTAAGACTGATGCACATATCATTATGTATTAGCTTATAGTAAACAAAATTTCTTATGTCGTTAAGTATAACTAAATGACATTAAATATAAGCGGTGATGAGTGTTATACATGGAGGAAATATTATATGCTTCGTATTATTACAGATTCGGCAAGCGATTTACCCAAAAGCTATATCGAACAGCATAATCTACACGTAATTCCGACACCTGTTGTGATCGACGATGTTGATTATCTGGACGGTAAAACTATACAGACAGAAGAATTCTATCATATCTTAGACGATATCAAGAGGGATGTTAAGACATATCACATCAATCCGGCCATGTTTACAGACGCTTTCCTGCCCTATGCACAGTCAGGAGACAGCATCATTTATCTGTGTTTCTCCACAGGAATTGCCGGAACCTTCAACGCGGCGAACATCGCTCTGGACAATATTCGCGAAGACTATCCCGACTTCGATATGACTATCATCGATTCCAAGTGTGCCTCCGTCGGGTTCGGCCTGGTTGTCAGTAAACTGGTCACGCTTCTGGAAAAAGGCGCTTCAAAGGAAGAAATTATCGAGGCAGCAGACTACTATATCTCACATATAAAACATGTTTTCACGGTACAGACACTGGCATACCTGATCAAGGGCGGCCGCCTGACCAAGTTCAAAGGTACTCTGGCCGAGACACTGGATATGAAACCGGTGCTGATCGTGAATGGAGACGGCGCTCTGGCTGTAGTCAAGACGGTACGCGGCAGGAAGAAGTCCCTGCGCTTTCTGATCGACTATGCAAAGGAAAACGGGTATCACCTTGAAAATCAGACCGTTGCGCTGTGCCATGGGGAAGATAAAGAATCTCTTGATTTCGTGAATACTATGATACAGGAAACATTTCATCCCAGACACACCCTGATCTCCACAGTCGGCTGTGCCATCGGCGCACATACCGGACGGGGCATCATAGGCTTCTGCTTCTTCGATGCAGATGATGGCAAATACAGTAAATATTTCGACGCTGATTAAGCCAAAGATATCCTTTCTGAGCTTTTGACTTAAACAATTTATTTTCGACACAGAATCAGACAAAACGAGGGAGCAATGATGGGTGATCAACCAAAATCTTATACTTACCTGGAAACAAACGGTGAATTCAAGATGCGTGAACTGGATAAAAGCGACTTAGAGCAGTTCAACGCTCTTTTACAATATGCTTTTCAGGTCACTTCCTATGACTTGTTTCAAACCGGCTGGCAGCAGGAAGAAATCAAATACGCCAAACGTCCTATCTTAGAGGAAGCTTATGTTATCGGATGGTTTTATCAGGAAAAACTGGCGTCTATGATCGTGGTCTACTCCATGAAAGTCAACGTCCATGATACGATCATGGATATGGGCGGCATCACTGGTGTTGCAACTTACCCTGAATACACAGGCCGCGGACTGATTCATTCTCTGATGAGGCATGCACTCGACTACATACATCAGAACGGAATGCTTCTCTCTTTTCTCTATCCCTACTCTATTCCTTTCTACCGCAAAATGGGATGGGAGATCGTATCCGACAAGCTCTCCTTTACCGTCAAGGATACACAGCTTCCCAAGGCGCGCCCCGTAGACGGCATGGTAGAGCGCGTCAGTCTCGATTCCGAAGACTATCATAATGTGCACTCATACTTTGCACTGCAAAGACACGGTGCCCTGATTCGCGATGCTCTTTCCTGGGAGGAATATTGGCGCTGGGATAACGATGATATGATTGCGGCAGTTTACTATAGCAAGGAACACAAACCGCTTGGTTATGTAGTCTACTATATTGCCAATGAGATTTTCCACATTAAAGAGATGGTCTATCTGAACATCGAAGCCAATTACGGTCTCTGGAATTACATCAGCGCACACTTTTCCATGATCACCCAGGTACAGGGCGACAATTATTCCGGTGAGACGATGGCCTATCTGTTTGATGACAGTGAAATCACGGAGACGATCTCTCCTTATATTATGGCGCGTATCATAGATGTCAGGGAATTTCTCTCCGAATACCCTTTTCAGGTGCAGCCCGAAGATTTCAAACTTCACTTTGTAGTACATGACGAGATGGCCCCCTGGAACGAAGGCGACTATATGGTTTCTTGGCACGACGGCAAGACCATCTGCGAGCGGGTTGATAACAATCAGTCCATCAATGTGGTGGAGTTATCCATCAACACTCTCACTACTATGCTGATGGGATATAAGAGGCCCTCCTATCTCTATGAACACGAGAAAATCAAAACCGAATACTATATGCTGACATGGCTGGAACGTATTATTCCGGTGGAGAAAGCGTACTTCTCGGATTATTTTTAAAGCCGTGCTGCCGCAAGTTCTGCTTTCGTGCACTTTGTAATCCGGCGTATGAGGTTTTCTTCCATTCCCTCTTCCTGCATCCTTTTAATTATCTGCAGCTTTTCTTCTTTTTTGCCTTCTTTTTT
>CAYXKS010000018.1:0-23845 GCA_964465725.1 uncultured Bacteroides sp.
AAACCGGAGATGGCATTGAAACCGTATGAGGCATTTGTTTTGTTGAAAAAATAATGTCATAGTGGCAACAAACAACTACAACGGCAAATTAGATGTAAGGCATCCAAAACTCTTACACCAAAGAATAGTTTTAAAGCGGGAAAAAAGTATAAGCCTTAATCAGTTAACTCACACACAAACTGAGCGCCCTGCAGTAAGCTGCAGAGCGCTCAATCCTGATCTCTTTCATTCCGGCACTGCAGACTGTGAAGGTACGACCCGCAAATCGCCATCATGAAATACTTGTATATATCCACACCTCTGTTGTTTATCGGTACAGCGGCCCATACGCCTGACATGCGCGATAATCGGCCCCTTCCTGATCTTCTGTCCCGAAGCCGTCCCAGCAATGCGGCCGGAAGACATCTTCATATTCCATATTATGCATGGAAACCGGAATCCGCAGCATGGAAGCCAGCGTGATCAGGTCTTTTCCGACATGCCCGTATACGAACGCCCCGTGATTGGCTCCCCATCTGGCCATTACGGAATGCACGCTTCTGAAGGCCCCGTGCCCGGTAAGCCTTGGAACAAACCAGGTAGTCGGCCAGGTAGGGTCTGTCCGTTCGTCAATAATACGATGCACCTCTTCCGGCAGAACCACCGTATATCCTTCCGCAATTTGTATGGCAGGCCCCATACCTGCGATCAGATTAACGCGTACCAGTGTGACCGGCATCTCCGATGCTGTTCGGAATTGAGACGAAAAACCTCCGCCCTTAAAATATCCCGCACTGGCCGGGCACCATCTCGTGGCTTTCAGGCATGCGTCCACATCATCATCCTTCATCTCAAACCATGGTTTCATCACACCCTTGCCGTTCTCGTCCCGGGACTCTCCTGTCCCGTCCAGCGCTGCGGCCCCGGAATTGATCAGATGAATGAATCCCCCTGCCGCTTTCCCTTCCGGCTTCCATCCGGTAACCCGCTCCACAGCCTCCGGGCTCCAGTAACAGCGCACGTCGGCAAACACAGACGACCCGTTACTGATCAAGTGTCCGAACAACATGGAAACCGCATTCAACGTATCATTCTCCGTAGCCAGGATAAGCGGCCTGCGCGGGCCGTTCCAGTCAAACCCTGAATTCAGTATCGCTTCCGAGAAATCCCCCACCGGCTGCCAGTCAGACCACATGCGCTGTCCCTGGAATCCGCCTGCGATGGCATTCCTTCCCAGGCTTTCTTCATAGAAACCAAGTTCTTTAAGCTTCGGGTTCCCCAACATGATATCCCGTATAATCATTGTCATCTTGACGACAAACTTCCATTCCTCCGCTTTCTGGGTGTCGGTATGCTGCATGTCTGCCGGGTTATGATCTTCCCCCTCCTTACAGTGCTCCATCGTCCACCGGTACGCACGCTCATACTCATCTTTATCGTAAATTCCATCCTTTATCCTTCTGTTGATTTCCACCATATCCACAAATTCCGGACGGATACCCAGATATTTCTGGAAAAAGCTGTCATCGCAGTAAGAACCCTGAATTCCCATGGAAACAGCTCCGATATTCACATAACTTTTCCCTCTGATTGTGCCCACAGCTATGGCACACTTTGCAAACCTCAGTATTTTCTCTTTAACGTCCTCCGGAATGGAGGTATCTGACTTATCCTGCACATCTTTGCCGTATATTCCATAAGCAGGATAGCCCTTTTGGGCATGAGCCGCCAGCACGGCCGCCAGATAGACCGCGCCCGGACTCTCGGTCCCGTTAAATCCCCAGACGGCTTTCACAGTCATCGGATCAGTATCCATCGTCTCGCTTCCGTAGCACCAGCAGGACGTCACACTCAACGTGCCCACCACATTTTCACCCGCAAATTTCTCCGCGCAGTCCGCCGCCTGTGCGCTGCCGCTTATCGTTGTATCCGCGATAACACACTCGACGGCATCGCCGTCAACATCTTTCAGGTTTTCTTCGATCAGCTTCTTAGCAGCTATCGCCATACTCATGACTTTCTCTTCCAGATTGGCCCGCTCCGCCCGTCTGCCGTCTATGATAGGACGGATTCCTATCTTTGGTTTTCTCATTTCCCTTCGTACTCCTTTCCCATCCGTCATCTTCTGAAAATACCGCACTCACACGGTGCGTTCCACAATGCCTTCTCTTCCTCGCTTACCTTGCACAGTGAAACGGACACACCGCCCAGCTCCTGTGTCGTCAGGCAGTTCCCGCAATAATTTCCTGCCACCGTTATACCCCGGTCTGCAAGATAATGCACCATATCACGATACAGTATGGACTGTTCCATCATAGTCGTTGAGCCCAGTCCGTTAATAAAAAGCAGTACCTCGTCTCCCACTCCATAAGGTCCGTCTTCCAACAGAATGTCGCCCACCATCCTGGCAAGCTCTGCCGACGACGGCATTGGAATCCTGTTATTCCCTCCGCCTTCTCCGTGGACACCCATTCCCATTTCTATTTCATTTTCCGGCAAATCCACGATTTTCATTCCCGTGACCGGATGTGTGCACTGTGTAAAAGCCACGCTGTAGGTTCTGGTATTGTCCCGCACTCTCTCAAACAATTCCACCGCATGATCCGCATCACCGCCCTGTTCCAGATATGCGCCTACGATCTTTGTGTAGAAAAGCATACCGCCGATTCCCCGACGTTCTTCCTCAAACCCTTTCGGAGCGGATGCGACATCGTCATAGAACAGTACTTTCCGCACATCGATTCCCTTTTTTACCGCCTTACCGTATGCAATGTTCGCATTCAACACATCTCCCGCGTGATTCTGCACTGCCAGTATAATCGGACTTCCGTCGTTGACCTCCTCCAGCCCTTCCAGAATCTTATCTGCGGAAGGCGCCGTAAAGACATCCCCCACAATATTCATGTCAAGCATTCCGGGCCCGACCCATCCAATCACAGCCGGCTCATGACCGGCGCCGTTTCCCAATACAAATTTAACTTTTTCTTTTCCTTTCCTGTTCTTCCTGACAATCTGGTGGGTTCCTTCATTCCATGTAATGATATCCGAATGCATCATGGCATAACCTTCCAGTGTCTCTTCCACAAGATGTTCCCTGTCATTTCTGATCTTCTTCATTTTCTCTCCATTCTGATCTGTCTGTCATCGTTTCAAATACATATACATCGCCCCGACCATCGTGGCCATGGACGCGGCTCCGGCATCCTTTTTCCCAACAGACTTCTCTCCCAGGAACCTTGCCCGTCCCTTCTTCGCAGTCATATTCACCGTAGCCTGTGCGCCCCGCTCAGCCGCCTCCGCAGCCTCCCTGAATCCTTCTTCCAGGCTTTTGCGCTCATCCGCTGCCTGCCGCAGGGCACGGGCGGCAGGCGCCAGCGCATCAAAAGACGTCTTCATTCCTTCCTTAACATCCGCCGCAATGCCTATCTCCTGAACACTCTGCCCAAACATGGAAGCAGCCGTCATAAGGTCGATTGTTTCCGCCCCGGATACAGCATCGGCGAACCCTTCAAACATCAGTCCATAAATCGGTCCTATCGTTCCTCCCATACTGTCCGTCATGACGCTGCCCAGCCTCCGGAATAATTCCTCCAGAGTTTCTTCTTTCTGCTCCGTAAGGGCTTCCAGAAGTGCTTTCCACCCTCTGCTGACCGTCACGCCGTGATCTCCGTCGCCCAGTCCCAGGTCCAGTTCACAGAAATACTGCTCCCGCAGAATCATCTCCCTGGCTACATCCTGCAGCATCCTTTCCACATCGTTTTTTCCGATTTCCGTCATGCTTCAGCCTCCGTTCCAACTTCTGAACTCCCTGTTCGGGAGTCACCTCTTATCTTTTTCACCGGAAAATATGTTGTATATTGTTCATATCCGATCCTGAAGATCGGTTGAAATACAAAGTTCACAGGCTGTCCCTGCGTCTTCCAGCCGGGCAGCCACTCCGCCCACCTGCGCTCGTCATAGGGAACCAGAACCTCTTCCGGTGTCTCTTCATAATAAATAGTGCGTTCTTCATCGACCAGACCTGCAAGTGCCACCGGTCCGTCCAGAAACGCCACCATATCCGGTTTCTCCGGCAGAGGCCAAGTACTGATCCTCTTGGGAAGCGTGACGGTCACCTCGTTTTCCTTCCAGGTACGCCTGAAGATTACAAATCCCTTTTCCATGCGATAGCGGTCTGTTTCTTTGCCATCCTCACCGACAGGAATGTCTTCTCCGTCAATCCTGACCGTCATGGAACCGTCAACCCACCATGGCCGTCGCAGCGCCAATTCAAAATCTGCCGCCTCTTCACAGGAAATCCGAATGATAACCTGCATGTACCGTGGTCTGTTGATGACTTTCCGGTTTACCTCTTCGATACGGATGATCTCGCCCGTGCATTTGTCGATTCTCTGCTGCAGTTCCACTCTTTTTCCTTCTATTGTAAATGTGACGTCGCCATCCTGATACTGTGGTGAGACGACACGGGAACCGTCCTGATAAAATAACGCCCTGTGAAACGATGCATTGGCCTGCATCAAAGTGTTGTGACAGCACCAGAAATCCTTCGTCCGGGAGCCCCATACTTTCTTTGCCCCTGCATGAAGCGGGAGATGATATGCCACGTAACCGTATTTCGGATTCCGCGTATCGCCGCCAAACTGTTCGGATTTGTCATCCTGATAGAAACCCTGCGCAAAAATCCCGTTATAAAGATTTCTTTCCCAGTAATCTGCATATTCCGCATCGCCGCTCCACCGGAACAGATATTCCGCAAGGCGCATCATATTGTACACCAGACAATGCTCCTGATTCGTGTTACTCAGCCTTGCACCGTGCATCTGCTCCGGCGTCCATGCCTCACCGCTTGTCTGTCCTCCGGTCACAAACATCCCCGACCTGTGCACCGCAATCTCCCAGTAACGTTCCACGAGACGCCTGTAGCGTTCTTCTCCTGTCACTTCATACGCCCTTGCCGCACCCATGATCTCCGGCACTGTGGAGTTGGCGTGCATGTTCACCAGAGGGTTTTCCTCCGTCTCCAGCAATTCGAAGAGATCTTTTCTCTCGTATCTGCGCATCAGTTCCAGATGCCTTGCATCGTCTGTCACGGCATACAGATCGGCCCACAGTTCCATCATACCTCCCGTCTCTTCCCACATCATCTGACGCATCTGTTCATCCGATATGTCCTCGGTATAACGGATAAACCACTCTGCTGCCTTTTTCACAATAGCAAGTGCCTGATTGTTTCCCATCATAAGATACATGTCCAACAGCCCTGCCATAGTCTTATGGCACACATACTGCGGCGCCCATGTTCTCTTCCCTTTCTTCAGCCAGAGAAGATATTTCTCGGGAATCGAAAAACACCACTCCCCGCCATTTTCTTCCTGACATCGTCCGATCTCCCTCACGATCTCGTCCGCTCTTGCCCTGATAACCTCATCCTTCGTCTCGGAATACAGGAGCGCCGCCGTACTCAGCCAGTGTCCGCACACCGTTCCCCGTATCATGGAAAGCGGAGAATCCCAGCCTCCATGCATATTCTCCGGAAAATATGTGATGCGGATAATTCCGGCCTCATGATAATATGGCAGAAGAAGGTTTTCCTTCGTCAGGCTCATTATATACTTGCGGTCTTCCTCCCGGCGCCATTCCAGAATCCCTTTCAGTTTTACATTTTTATCCAATGATCTCAGCATCTTTTCCTCCGATTTTCTTACTGCATATAACTGCTGCCTATCCCTTGATCGCGCCGATCATAACACCCTTCTCAAAGTATTTCTGAATAAACGGATAGAGGATCAGCATGGGCAGCGAAGATATAATGATAATCGCGTATTTCACCGTGTCCGCATACATCTGGTCATAGGAACTCAGAGTGCCTCCTCCTGTCCCTCCGGCCGCAAACACGTTATTCGCTATCAGAATCTCCCTCAGTACAAGCTGCAGCGGATTCAGCTTCTGGTCCCTGATATAGATCAGGCCCGTAAAGAAATCATTCCAGTGCGCCACCATATAATAAAGCATGATAACCGATACAATGGCCTTTGACAGCGGCATAACCATCGAAACAAAAAACTTGAAATCACTGCATCCGTCCAGCGCCGCCGACTCATACAGTTCCGTGGGAATAGAATTCTCAAAGAACGTCCGTGCAATAATCAGATTATATACATTCACCGCAAAAGGCAGGATAAAGACCCATATCGTATTGACCAGATGCAGCTTCTGCATCAGCAGATAAGTCGGCACGAGTCCGCCGTTAAAAAACATCGTAAAGACGAAAAGCATCATAACGGTTTTCCTGCCCCGCATATCCTTTCTGGATAACGCATAGGCCGCCGGAAGCGTCGCCACCATATTCACGATCGTCCCAAGCACTGTATAAATAACCGTATTCCGCAGTCCGGTCCAGATCCGGGTATCCTCAAAGACTTTCTGGAAGCCGAACAGACTCATGCCTCTCGGCAAAAGCAGCACTTGTCCTTTCGAAACAAGAAGCGGGTCGCTGACAGATGCCAAAACAACAAAATACAGCGGGTATACAACGATAATTACCAATATTGCCAGCAGGATTCTCAACACGATATCAAATACCTTATCTCCTGCGGACTTCTGTTTCCACCTCTCCTTATTCATTCCGCATCCCTCCTAAAACAGCCCGGTATCGGATACCTTCTTGGAAATCCAATTAACCGTAATCAGCATTACGAAATTCACGATTGTGTTAAATAAACCGATAGCCGCAGAATAGCTGTACTGATTGGAACGGATACCAATCTTATAAACATATGTAGATATCACTTCCGCAACCGTAAGATTAGTGCTGTTCTGCATCAGGAATATCTTCTCAAACCCGACACTCAGTATGTTCCCCATGCTCAGGATCAACATGATGATCATCGTGGGCATAAGGCACGGAATATCCACATGGCAAATCGTCTGCCATTTCCCTGCGCCGTCCACTCTTGCAGCGTCGTATAACTGTGTATCCACCGAAGATAAAGCGGCCAGATATATAATGCTGTTCCATCCGGCATGCTGCCAAATATCCGACAAAACATATACCGGCACAAACGCACTCCTGTCTCCCAAAAGATTGATATCAACTCCAAAAAGTCCCAACATGGAGCTGACAATCCCTGTATTGGGCGCCAGCAGTACATTCAGGAGTCCGACCATTACCACCATCGATATAAAATGTGGCGCATAGAAAATGGTCTGCAGTGTTTTCTTTACCTTTGTTCTCCGAATTTGGTTCATCATAAGAGCCAATATGACCGGCACCGGAAATCCCAGTATCAGCGTCGCAAAGCTTATGGTGAAAGTATTGCGGATCATATCCGCAAACTGGAAGGAGCGGAAGAATTTCAGGAAATATTTCATCCCAACAAACTCTCCTCCTGTCAATCCCCTGGTAAAATCAAACTCCCGGAATGCCAGTTGAATCCCGTACATTGGCCCATAATTAAAAACTGCAATGGATACGATCGCCGGGAGCAGCATCAGCCATAACTGATATCTTTTCCTGATATTTTTGAAAAGAGGTTCCTGTTTTCGTACAGAAACCTGTTTTTGTCCTGAGAATGTTTTCATACAGAACCATCCTTTCTTATAGTAACTACATCGGAAATTTCGTTTCCATCCTTGCAAAAGCTTCCGTATATGTCCCCTGCAGGAGCCGGAATCAGAAATTTGTTATGCCGTTTACTATAGGTTTAAGACAAACTGTCCGAAATACTTTTACTGTATCCCGGACAGTTTCTACATTATAATCACTCAGATACCTTCGCTGTTATTTTGCACTATTTTGCTTTATAGCTCTCATACTGCTTCTGAATAATCTCTATCGCCTCTGGCATTCCTGCATTCTGCAATGCTTCCAAATGGCTGTTCCACTCGGCGTCAGCGCCTCCTTCTGTAACCCATTTAGAGAAATTAGTCGCCGTCACACTCGTAACGTCGGTATTAATCAGTGAAATAGCATTGTTGTCCTCCTGGCTGAATTTCATAAAAGCCCTCGGATACACATCATTATCCAAATCAATCTTCGAAGTCACGGGCGTAAATACGGCATCCAGTTCCGTAACTGCCTGCAAATCCGCCGGAAGGGTCACCTTCATATCATCCGAAATATACATAGGTCCTCTGTCTGCCAATGCGTTAGTCCATTTCCATGTACCAGGGTCAATGGTTTCGTCCTCAGGCGGAAGCACCGTATAACTGCCGTCATCATTCTGCTCAATACATTTCCCGAAGGAACCGAACAGTACCTGGATACTGTACTCCGGCGCATAGTATGTATCGATATATCTCATGGCCGCCTCTTTGTTCGCACACTGTGAGGACATCATGAAGGAGTTCTGCACATAATTTACATCTGCAAATTCATAATCCCACGATATCTCTCCCGTGTAATCTGCACTCGGCTTCAATGGCGCACATCCCACATACTGATCCGCGAGAATAGCTCCAAAACGGTCAAGAGCGTCGAATCCAAATGTAAATCCCACAATAGCTTTATCATCTCCGCTTCCTCTGGAAAGCGCCTGGAACTTAGAATAATCCTGTGTAAATACTTCCTTATTGATCAAACCGGCATTCCAGCATTTATTCAGGAAATTGCACAAATCTCTGAACGCTTCATCCATATAGAAGTTCTTCACCTGTCCGTCTTTCACATAGTAACCGTCTCCGCTCAGATAATTGGCCGTAATGCCATAACTTCCCAGCATAGCCAGCGCCGTAAAGCTTCCATTATTGGAACTCGGAGCCCAGTCCATCGGAATCTCATCTGCTATCCCATTGCCGTTCGGGTCCTGTTCCTTGAAAGCAACCAGAACATCATACAATTCGTCAAAGGTCGTCGGCATTTCCAGACCCAGCGTGTCCAGCCATTGCTTGTTGATCATCTGATGATCCGCCGTTAACGGCCAGAATCTCTGATACTTGGGAATACCATAAATATGACCGTCCAGAGATGTCGCCATCTGCAGCATTTCTTCCTTCTCCTCAAACATCTTCTTGATATTCGGCGCGTATTCGTCAATCAATGGCGCCATGTCTTCAAACATCCCCGGATAAGCCGCAAAATCCGCATCTCCTACCGCTCCCATGCCCACAATTAAATCCGGAATCTCACCGCCGGCAAGCATCGTACTCTTCCTGTCTGCCCAGGACGAATCCACTACTTGTTCCCATACGATTTCCACTCCTGCCTCATTCGCGATATCCGTGAGATACTGGTGCGTATTGACATCCTCCGTGAGTGAAGATGTGACAACAAGGGCTGTCAGTTTCACTTTCTCCCCATCCGAAGACGCGCTGCCGCTGCCGGATGCTCCGTCCTCAGCTACCGCCGTACTGCCGCTGTCACTACTTGGCGTACTGCCATTCTGCTCTCCTCCGCCGCATGCGCAAAGGCTTGCCGTTACCGCCGCTGCTAAAAGCAGTGACATCATTTTTTTCATTTTCATAATCTGTCCTCCATTCTGTTCGTTTGATTTTGACGGTTGTGTAACATCGATGTCACATTTTCTTTAAAAAAATTTCGTGTTTCTGTGGTATCATTATATGCATAGATTAACATTTTCGTCAATACTCTTTTTTATTTTACATTATTTTCCAACATTTTGCACAATTTCTATTTTTGCTTTTTATCAATCATGCTGTATTTTGAATGGCACCGATATCACTTCAAGGCTAAAAAGATTTTATCCGGAACCCATTTTGTCCCTCTGTCACTGCCCTGACATCTATAAACTCTCACATCCACCATAACATTGCTCTACACACATTTCATAAACATATTTCATAAACACGTTTCTATAACTCCAGCACGGAATTCCTCTCCACGAGTCTCGGCATAAGGGAAATCATCTTGGTATATCTGCGGCCCTGCCTGATCCGCTCCATCAACAGTTCCGCCGCATTCTGCCCCACCTGTGTCTGCCGCATATCAACGGAAGTCAATTCCGGATAAGTGCAGGAGCAATAGTCCGTATTGTCCAGTGTAACAATGGACAGCTGTTCCGGGAGTGTGATCTTTCTCTCCCTGCATGCCTGGATACACCCGATCCCCATCAGATCATTGCAGGCGACCAGCCCTGTCATATCCAATTCCCTTTTCTTCAGATAATCGGAAAAGCTGGCATATCCGCCCGCCTTGGTGAAGTCGGAATGAATAACCAGCTTCTCATCGTACGGGATTTTGTAATCCTGTAACGCCCGCTGATATCCATCCAGCCTCTCATAACCCATCTGTTCCCTGACATCTCCCACCAGAAGCCCGACTTTCCCGTGCCCTTTCTTCAACATGTATTCTGTCGCTATATATGCCGCCCGCATATAGTCCACATAGGCACAGTCAAAATTCTCCTCGTCGGCATAGCTTTCACAGTGATTCGTAAGAACGACCGGCAGCCCACATGTCCGAATTCCTTCCATCAGCTTATCGTTAAAGTGAAAGGACAGTATGATCATCCCATCCACAAAGCGTTCCTTCAAAGTGTCCACAATCTCCAATTCCTTCTTCGCATCATGTCCTGTATGTACCAGTATCATATAATACCCGTTCTCTTCGAGCACTCTGTTCACTTCCCGTATCATGTCAAAGTAATAAGGATTATAAATATCGGGAATGCAGAACATTACCTTCTTCGTTATCTTGCTCTTCAGACTTTTGGCCGCCTGAACCGGGATATAGTTCAGCTTCTTGGCCGCTTTCTGTACCTTGATTCTCGCCGCTTCGCTGCAATATCCCTTGCCGCTCAACGCTCTTGCCACCGTAGACGGCGACAGACCCGTTTCTCTCCCAATATCGTATATTGTACTCATCTGATCCCACCTTTCCGGCATACCGTATCGAATGCAACAAACCTGACACCTATTCGGTTAATGCTCCGCTATGCCCGCTGTAATTTTTATATTTTTCGTACAATCTCTATTATGGATATTATCAAATATTTTATCTTTTTCAAGTATTTTTTTGTCTTTTTCGCTAAATCATATTGACATGGGATCATCGCCATGTTAGATTTGTGGTATCGATGTCACATCATGTAACCAACTGTTTTTTCAACCATAACATTTCATGTCAACGGAGGTATTGCTCATGAATTTAACAGAATTAACATATCTTTCCGACTCCAGGTCCCGCTCCATCTGCCCGGAGAATTTCACAGGCGCTCCCGGTACAGGCGGGATGTGCCCTTTAGATGAGGGAACTGCCAAAGCTGCCGCCCGTGATCTCGGTACCGGCTGGAAAGTAAATCCTTATATCATTATCCCGCCGAAAGAGACTTTTGAGATTGCCCATATAACAGGCTCCGGCATGATCAACCATATCTGGATGACACCCACCGGCAAATGGCGGGATGCCATTTTGCGGTTTTACTGGGACGGTGATGAAAATCCTTCCGTAGAATGTCCTGTAGGGGACTTTTTTGCATCCGGATGGAACGAATATGCGCAGCTTTCATCGCTCGCAGTGTGCGTCAATCCCGGAAGTGCATTCAACTGCTACTGGCAGATGCCATTCCGCAGCGAATGCCGCATCACCATCGAAAACCGCGCCGAGGAACCGGTCACTTATTACTATCAGATTGACTATGAGCTAAAGGAGATTCCGGAGAACTGTGCTTACTTTCATGCTCAGTTCCGCCGCGTAAATCCGCTTCCCTACAAAGACGTCTATACGATCCTGGATGGTGTGGAAGGCTCCGGCCACTATGTGGGCACCTATATGGCCTGGGGCGTCAACAACCGCGGCTGGTGGGGTGAAGGCGAGATCAAATTCTATATAGATGACGACCGGGATTATCCCACCATCTGTGGAACCGGCACGGAGGATTATTTCTGCGGTTCCTACAATTTTGAAGACCCGGTAAATCATGATCATTACTGTGCTTTCAGCACTCCCTATAGTGGTCTTCATCAGGTAATTACGCCGAATAAACTTTATAACAGCCAGTTCCGTTTCGGGATGTATCGCTGGCATCTCACTGATCCCGTACGCTTTACAAAACGTCTCCGGGTGACTATTCAGGCTCTGGGCTGGCGGAGCGGCGGACGATACCTGCCTCTGCAGGACGATATCGCTTCGGTAGCTTTCTGGTATCAGACACTGCCCCATGCTGCATTTCCGACGCTGCCGGACAGAGATTATCTGGAAGTCATTTAGAGTGCTGTATTCCTCAAGATATTATGACAAAAAACCGGGATTTTGCATCATATAAAACTCCGCAGGTTTTCCTGCGGAGTCCATATTGTTGGATCTGTAAATTTTTTCCTATCTTATAGTAAACGACATAACAAATTTCTGTTTCCAGCTCTTGCTGAAACCATATACGGAAGCTTCTGTAAGGCCGAAAACGAAATTTCTAATGTCATTTACTATCCTGTTAAATATTCCTCATTCTAATTTAATGTCACAGATATTTTTTTCCCAAGTGATTCAGCTATTTTTGTAAGGAAATCCAAACTGGGATTATAATTTCCGCTCTCTAACCTGGATATATTACTTTTCTGCGTGCCTACTCTTTTAGCAAGTTCTGATTGTGTTATGTTTTGTTCTTTTCTTGCCCTTATAATCTGCTCAATTGCTTCATATCTGGGCTTCAATTTTTCATATTCTATTTTAAATTCTTCATCCTTAAGCATATCGGTTTTCATTTCTTCAAAAGATATTTCCGCTTTACTCATGGTTCAGACCTCCTTTTATAATCTTCCATATATTTTCTTGCTTTCTTTATTTCATTTTCAGGTGTCTTCATAGTCTTTTTAATAAACCCATGCAGCAGCACAAACTTATTGTTATAATAGGTAAAGTAAAATATTCTTGCTATATCGCTTGAAAACTTTATCCGTAATTCATATAAACCTTTATTATCTTTCCCTTTTATGGGCTTAACATATGGCTCTTTCAATTCAGTACCTAATTTTTTTAATAGCTCAATATCACTAAAGGCTTTTGCTCTTAGTTTCGGATTTAGTGAATATAAGAAATCCTGCACCGGAATTTTGCCATTTTCTTTCATATAAAAATCTAGTTCTATAATTTTAATCACTTCCTTATCCAATTATTATATTATCATATATGATAACATTTGTCAAAGACATTATTTACATCCTTTTTATCACACTTTGAAATTAAGCCAAAAACTCCGCAGGATAAACCTGCGGAGTCCATATTCTTGAATCTGTAAATTTTGATCGCCTATCTCTTGGATAGTTTCAAACACCTAAAATACGGCATTTTCAAGCGCTTTGTTAGTTACGTGTCACTTACCCACATAATTTTATATTGCCTCACAGCTTTTCATCATATAATTTACCACTCTCTATTTTACATTTTCTATGAATTTTTCATACCACATCGGCACATCATGCGAAACTCTTACCGGCTTTCCATTTTTATAAATCGCAAACCTGCGAAATTCAATTGTATTATCATAGAACGCTGCCAAATCACATTTTGGCAGGACAATTTTCAAATTAATAAACGTATCAATATATCTTCTTTCAATATCCTTTTCGGCAATGCCGTGACCACCCTGTTTTACGCGCATCGCTACTCTTTCTTTAGCAATATCCACATCCTCAACGCCAATATAGTGCAGTTCTATAAAATATCCTCTATCCTTAGCCTTAGCTATATTCTTTAAAATTGATTTCCCACACAATGTAGTCTCCTGGTTAAAAGTGATGCTTTCACCAAAATACTGATCAATCTTCTTCACTGCAATTTTCCCGGCTTTCATCACATCAGCCATATTTCTCCAATCGCCAAAATCTCTCAATATTTCATCTGTATTCACCCTCGGCATGTCCTGCAGGCTTTGCAATGATTGATACAACGTCGATTTACCCACTCCATTTACATCTGCTATTATAATATATTTTTTCACTAAAAAAGGTTCCTTTCTATCACCTGACGCTGTCTCTTTTGCAGAAGAAAATCTCCTACCATTTCATAAAAACTTCTTTGTTCTTCTGTTTCAGCCTCCAGTACAAGCTGTAAAGTATCTTCCGGTTGGAGCGTTTTTATATCCTCATAGATTTTTTCAAATTTTTTAACATCGCACATACCCGCACCTCCATTATGAAAACTGTATAAGCTTAAAATATATTATAACCTAAATAATTCAAAATGTTAATAGAGCAAAATACTCCGCAGGAAAACCTGCGGAGTATATATTCTTGAAATCTTGTGTTCTGCCTACCTCTTGGAGAACTGTACTTATAGGAAAATACGGTATTTTCAAGGCTTTTGTGTCATATGTGTGTAATGTTTAGCAATCAGTAACCAGCACCACCGCTACAAAGCAGATCCGCAATTTTATCTTCCCCCAGTTCCCGGATTGCCTGTACTGCGTCATCAAGCGTCATTTCTTCACTGTCCATACACATCATATCGGTATCAGGTACTTTTTCCAGTATGTCCGTGATCCGCTGCATATTATCAGCGTTGTTCAATTCAGATTCAGGTATATATATTCTCATTATTTCACCCATTGATCTGCTTCATTTGTGGAAGTTCAGCCATGTGTTCGGGCGGGAAAAAATCAGCCACCTTGCCATCCGCTTTATAAACAATCAACGGCAGCGTGTCTGGTTCTTCTTTTGTTTCGGCGTTCCTCATACCAAAAACCCACCCTGTAGGCAGTTCAGATATTTCAGATATTTCCATACCAGCCCCGGCTAGTGCCAGAACAGTGTTCTTTGCTTCATTCAGTGACACCATATCAACCCCGTTTCTACCCTCTGACAACTCATATAAGCCCCATATAGCTTATACTAGCTTATTATTGGATATAACACAAGGGAAATGGAAAACACCGCCTATATGACGGTGCTTTTCACTCAATTTCCGCTATGTGCGCCAGTGCATTCCGTAGCCGCTTATAAAAAGTGCTGCGGGATATATACAGAGCATTGCATATTTCCGGGCAAGTTTCCCCATGAAGATAATACCGAATAGTTATGATCTGCTCCCTGACTGGAATTGACCTGATCGCATCCGTTACCACTTCAAACCGTTCCAGATACTGCCTATGTAAATTTATATACAATTCTTCAAGGTCAGCATATTTCACTACCCGGTCAGCCATGGCATCCGTTTTCTTTGTTGTCTGGACACGAACATCAGAAAACAGCTGCCCCGGCGTGGAAACCGCCTGTTCCTGCAACTGCCTGATCTCCGTTGCCATTTCCACCAGCGAAACCACAAGTTCCCGTGTTTCTTCCAGATACCCTTTTGTCACCTTCATAGTGCGCCCCCCTGCCTTTGCAGACTTTCCAGAATATTTTCCAGTTCTTCTATTTTTCGTTGCTGGTCATCCGTCCGTATGGAAGAAAGCACCGCATTACATCCAAGTATGATTGTGTTCGCCGTCTTATTGTCCATCTGTCCGTTCGCCACCATGTTCATTACTCTTGTCAGTGTTTTCCTGACTTCCGAAGCTGTCTTTGTTTTTAACCTGATCTGTGCCAATCTATATCACCTTCCCCGCTGTTTCCGCTGCTAACTGTTTCCGCTTTTCGTCAATTTCTGCTTCCTGTTCCTGCTGGGTTGCTTTCTGATGCTCTGCCGCTTTTATTATCTGTTGTAGGTGTTTAGCTTCCTTAACTTTTTTAGCCGCCAGTAAACGCCGCTTTTCCCTTCTCCTGTACCGTGCTTTCTGTTTGGCTATACAGGCAGCTAAAGGGTGATATCCCGGCGCGCCTATATCATTGATGATAAAAAGCAGATCCCCTTTAGCATTCTCATAAAAAGCCTGTTCCGCTTCTTCAATGCTCTGGAAGCACCGCCCATCAGATAACCATCCCTCATCCGAAAAACTGATCACAATCACAGAATCACCATATTCAACGCTGATCTTCTTTGCCTTTATGAGTAATCTGTCAATCTGCTTCATACCAACCCCCATAGACAGAAAAGCCCCGGCTGGTGTTGTTCCTTCCGGGGCTGTACTTCTTTATTTTTACGTTGTTGCCTGATAATAGATTGCCCTGGCCTTGTTCTCCAAGACAAAAGCGTCATATGCAACACGCCCCTCTACCAGTGTACCGCTGATACCGGGCGGATCCTGATGTGTTTTGTAGCTTTCCAGCTTTGCCGGGGCCACCGTTGCGCACGGATGGGCAATCATAAACCCAAAATCAGCCGGAAGCCTGTTGGCCGGAACTTTAAGGACCGTCATCCCGTCCAGATTGGCAATCACGCCCCGGATCCGCATATCATTACCAATATCAGTTTCCATCACAATATCCTTGCACTGCTTCATGATAAGATAAATCTTAGGCGTTACCACCAGCACACGCCCATTCTCAAACACTTCCGCATCATCCAGCACACTGTTAGCCGTGACGATTTCTTCATAAATGTTCGTTTTGGTCAGGGCTTTTGCGGCCGGCTTATTCCCCGCACCGCCGCACATGACGTTCAGCGTGTAGGTGTCAGTTTCCGGGATTACCACTTCCCTGATCTGCCTTGCAAGTGCGCTTGCCGCTTCCAGTGTTTCCCCTGTCTCGTCCTCGTCCAGCGCATCAATGGCGAAAGTGAAAGACCTGTCTTTTTCAAGCGTCAATGTCTGCGTGGTGGCGTCAAGGTTTTCCACCTTTCCATAACGCGACCATTCCCCTTCGCCGGGGCCGCTGCGCCCGTAATCATTCATCTTCCCGGTTGAGATTTTATAAACCTTGACCGTTTTCGCATTCTTGAACGAAAAATCTTTATTTGTAAGCAGCTCTTTCTTGCTCTCCGTTGTGAAGACCTCATCCACATACGGAAGGTATTTAGTTACTAATTCAATAGCCATAATTCATCATCCTTTCAGTCCCATGGCTTTCCTGATATCCGCATCAGCTACGGCAGAACCGTAGCGGCTGCCGCTTCCTGTTCCCGTGCCGGGGCCGCCGTCAGGCGTACCCGTGGACACAACCGTGTAGCCCCTGCCAGTGTAAAATGGGTTGCTATCAAGGAACTTTTCAGCCGCTTTCTGGAAGTCCGTTTTGTCATCCACCAGCTTTGAGACCTCAAAGGCAACATAGCCCCGGTACTGTTCGCCCACGCCCTTTGATGCCAGGAAAGCATCATTCTTATATTGTTCCAGTTCCCGCCGGGCATCGTCACGTTCCTGCCTGTACTGTTCGGCGGTGTCCATGTCCTGTTTCATCCGGGCAAAGCGGTTATTGATGATCCTGTCAACGTCTGCCTGTGTGAAAAGTTTTTCCGGCTGCTGTGTACCGTTCTGGCTGTTCTGCTGGCCGTCCTGCTGTGCTGATGCCTGTGTGTTTTTCGTGTTATCGTCCATATTATATCCTTTCTCCGTTTTACGCCCGTCCGGCTGTATTTTAGGCGAACAGAAACGGCACGGAAACAACCGGTATTAAAACCAGTCATTCCCGTGCCGCTATTCCAAAGGCTTCCACCCCCACAGAAGGGCAAGGGGGTAGGGTACTCATATATTCTATTCGCTCTAGTACGATTATATCAGACGGGTGAGGGGGTACGCAAGCATTTTTTCAGGATTTCAGGGAACTTCCAGCAATCTTACATATCATTTTCACACCCAAAAGCAGGGCTTTACTGCCAGAAACACGGCAGAAACCCCGCTTAAAATTCAATCTTTCAGAATAATGTATGCCCGGTTATACCGGCCTTTCTTTGCCGCCTTTGTCCAGCTTTTCACCACCGGGGCCAAGATCTGCAGCACCTTCTTCAATTCCCCCTCTGTCTCATATGATACCTTTATCTTCACTGACACACCGGCCCACCTTCCCCCCTACGTCTTAGTTTTGGTGTTGCGAATTGAACGTATTGGGAAAATTCTTCTTTTATCCCAAAGTAATGTCCATAGGAAAGCCGGTCTTCATGTATTGCCCTCAAAAACCGCTGCTGTTCCCAGTCAGTCCATTGCAGATATTTTTCTGCTTCTTTGTTGCCACCTTCTGCCATGCACTTTAACTGCATGAATATAGAGTTAACACGCCAGGCTATTTTTTTATGCCTGTATCTGCCCATATCCAGCATGATTAGACTCGGACAAGTTATCACGCTGGCGGAACACCTATACAGTCTTGATAACCTCATAACCTCAATGGATGTGAGTGCTTCCTCACCCTGCAATACCACATGTAATAATTCCGGCTCTATCCCTGCATGGTCACATACCGCTGGTTCACCACATGGGTAGTATGTAATAAGTTCCTGCAAATTAGGGTATCTACTCATATATCTATCCTTTCCTGGCCTTATATGACGGCCATATAACAATTATTCCGTTTCCCTTGAATAAACTTCCGTCACATGGTAAACTATGGGTGTTCAGGTCATATGTTTACCATGTGGCAAAGCCCTTTGTTTAATCCTTACGATTACCAAGGGCTTTTTTCTTCCTTGCCCTTTCTTCCCGTTTCCCGGCAATTACTCCCAAAGTGTACACGTCTGACAATATACCAAAAAGAAAGCCTTTCTGGAAAAGCCGCACTATTGTCTGTGTAACAGGATCTTCCTCACAATCCACATATGCGCCAATAATATCACGTATACCCTTATCGGCTGCTGTTCCGGCATATACGCCCACCTGTTGCCCCAGCAGTTCCATTGTTTTATTTTGGCTATATAAATATTTACCCATTGCTATGTACCCCGCTTTCTCCTAATAATGCCTTAAGATACTCATACACTAATTTCAGTTTCCGATCGTCTGCCTTGTCCAACAGGCTGATAATTGCTTCCTTCATGGTTTTTTACCCCTTTCGTTTTAATGTTCAGGGAAATGCTGGAACATTTCCCCGATCTGTGCGAGTGCTGTGATCATTTCATTCTGTTGGTTAGTTACTGGAATGCTGGAAGGTGCGAACTTCCGGCTACCCTTTAAAGCTGTTCTATGTAATATCCCGTTATATCTCCCTTGATATGGGAACGGCTGTTACAATGTGCTATCCTGTGCCCTTCATAGTCACCGCCCCCGGCTCCATGTAAATGAATATGCCCGCAATAAGGGCAGACAATATATACATGGGTCTTGTCCAGTGCCACCGGGTAAACGTGCCAGCATCCGGGCGGCGAGTCGAAGGAACGCCCATCAATGACAAGTGTATTCCCACTCCATTGGATCGTACCCAGATCATCCGGGTCAATAAAAAGTTCCCCCTCTTTTTCCGAAAATCTCTTTGACTTTATATATTTCTTAAAATCTTTGAATAACATTTTTTCCTACCTTTCTATGTTCTGTATGTATAACGCCCTCATTTCTTTTGTTTCTATCAATACATCAGCAGAAACAAAAGAAACAAAATAAATAGGGGTATATACTATTTTATTATTTCAAACTTATGCTTTTTTGCTGCCGTGCCTTTGCTAATTTCTGTATGTGCGATTTTATCCCGATACAAAAAGCCATTGATTGCTGTCAGTTCAACTCCCAACTTATTTGAAGTCATTGCAATCGGTGTTCCGTACTCTTTGCTTTTGTCAATGATAGCCTTGCAGAATCCAGACCATGCGCCACCGTTTTCTTCCAGCAGTTTCAGGATCGTTTTCCTGACATTTCCCACCTGATAGGCAGCCCACTTTGCATCTGATTCAAATTTGGCGGCGGCCAGTTCGTAGGAATCGCCCTGACGCATCCACTTTCCCCGGTCTTTGTCAAAAATCAGGGGATATTCTTCATACTGCACATCACGGCCGGTCACTGACATTTTTGTCAGCAGATCGCCCCTCTTTTCCTTTGTCAGTATGATCATATCATCAGCTACCCCGGCAATGCCGAAGGTGCCAGTGATATTCACAAAGGGATCAGAAGGGTCAATACCCTTCCGAGTATGCGTCACCAGCACCACCGCTATACCATGCAAATCTGCAAACTTCTTAATAACCCCGGCTTCACGGGAATCCGTACCGTAAGCGGATTCATTTCTTTTAGCTTCTCCCCGGATTTTGATGAATGTGTCAATGATTACCAGTTTTGTGTCTGGATATTCCTGTAGAAAAACTCCCAGCTGTTCAATTAGTCCGCCGTCAAGTGTCTGGCTCTCTATTTGCAGTTCCAGCAGTTCCGGGAACCGTTCGCCGCCTGTGATCTGGTTCATGCGCTGTTTCAGCCTGTCAAAGCGGTCTTCCAGCGACAAATACAGCACCCGGCATTGATTAGTATGGAACCCCAGAAAATCACGCCCCACTGATACAGATAACGCCATATCAAGGCACATATAAGACTTGCCATACTTTGGAGGGCTTGCAAGAATCACCATACCCACTGGGACAAGCCCTTCAATGACAAATTCAACTGGCTTTATATCCATGCCAAATAGTTCAGCGGCGTTAAGTGTATTTAGCTTTGGCACCTCTTCCAGATCCTTGAAGGTTTCTTCCCGAAGGATAGTGTCAAGTTCCGCATTCCCCAGCGGATCAGCAAAGACAAAACTGTTTGTGTTGGCCAGTACCCGCCTGATCTGCTCTTTGGTGAAATGGGCATTATGCACAAGGTATGTTGCCATCCCGGAAAGCGCATTATTACGGTTACCGCCTTTTAAATCCCACAGGTCAATCTTTGTGTTTACTGGAAGCAGTTCTTCCGGCACTTCCTGATAATCTTCACCTTCAAATATGTCATAGTCTGGTGGGAACCGGCCAACGCCATCCACACATAAAGGAATATAAGTTTCTCCACCGTGGATATCAGCAACAAAACCAACTGCCAGCTTCTGGTCTACGGCAGATTTTTTTGTGATTCTGCCCTTTCCGTTTCTCCAAAATGTGTGGATATGTCCGTTATCAGGATTTACCAGCACCATACATCGCCACTGGTTTTCTTCTGCCATTGCAAAGAATTTATTAGCCATGGCCGGATCGTCAAAACTAATATCTATAAACCCTTTATGCATGACAGCACCAAAGCAATCTACTTCACTCACTTCTGCAAAGGAATAACCAGCCGCCCCTTTGATCCTACTGCCCGGTTCCGGCGCTTTCCCTTTGCCAAAGAAATAGCCACGGAAGATCACATCATTTCCGTTCCATTGTTCCATTTTTTTGTTCTCACTTCCTTCCATATACTTAAAAAATCATTTACAATAGTTACATACCGTCAGAACAGCAGTACCCTGAACCGGGCAAACACAGAATTGTGTAATTGAAATGGAGGTGTTCTTAACCCTTCCGCAGCCGCCGCACGGGTGCTTATTTAATAATTTCTGTTATCCTATTGTTCCTTTTCATAATCTTCGCCGTCACACAAGCACTCCTGCATGGAAATTTCAAAATCGTCCATGTTAGGAAAATGTATATAACGGTATCTACATGTTGAACAGTCAAAACAATCTTCGCTCATATACTTCTCCTTTTTGTTGCGCTGATGCTTATTCAATAATTTCTGTTACTGCTACATTGAGGGCCTTTGCAATCTTCCCCAGCGTGGAGAGCTTGCAGTTCCCGGTTTTGATGATCCGCTGGTAAGACGGATAGCTGATCTCTGCCTTGCTGCATACATCATAAGGATTCATGCAGCGTTCAGCCATAATAAGCTGCACCTTTTTAGCAGATACCGCCAGCATAGATTTTGATGTTGCCATTTTTTCACCTTCCTTTCTGGACATGACAGCCCTTTTATAAAAGAACTGCTACTTTTTTTATGGAAAATCAAAGTGCTGTGTCATCTCGCGCGTTGGATTCTTCCGCTTAACAGCTTCTTGTTCTAGGGATAATGTGACAATCGGCTTGCCCTTAGTGGTTTTCATTCCGTATGTACCACACACTTTGCATCATTGCCCTGCTGTTCCTGCTTTCTTCCAATACTTTAAGGGAACTTACTTATTCTTCACACGCTCTGTCTGATATCCGTCAGCCTGACCGCCATGTCACTTGCGTGTAGCCCTCTCGTTGCTTCCCCCTGTCCTGCTTGCTTTGATTTTCCAAAACAACCATAACGGTTATTTCACTTATTACAATACAACCATTACGGTTGTTTGTCAAACTGTTTTTAAACTAAAATTGACATTTTGGTTGTTTTAATTTATTCTATAAAGGAAAGGCGGAAGTATATGACAGTAGGCGAAAATATAAAACGAATTAGAAAAGAGCATGGTCTTACACAAGAAGAATTAGGCAAAAAAATTAATGTTTCTGGTGTTGCTATCATGCGTTATGAAAAAGGGCAGCGTGAACCCAAATTAGAAACTATAGAAAAAATAGCCCATGTATTAGGAGTTAGTTCTTATGAATTACAGGGTATTACTTCCCACGATATACTTAAATCTTTGAGTGATACGACATCATTCTACAATTATCTCCATGCTTTGGGGTATGAAGTACACGAATCTTCTTATGCAAATAAATGGGAAATTTGCATAAAAGAAACTGAACAAAAGATTTATATTAGCCGTGAAGAAATGAATGTTTTAGAAGATACAACCAAAGAAAATATAGATTTACGAATCACCAAATATCTAAATGATGGAAAGCACAATCAATAATCATTCTTAACCCTTCCGCAGCCGCCGCACGGTCAGAACGGAAAGGAATGATATAATGAGATTGCCTAATGGTTTTGGCAATGTTTCCAAACTTCCGGGGAACAGGCGCAAGCCTTACCGTGTCCGGATAACTGTCGGATGGGAAATGGATGAAAAGGCCGGAACGTGCAAGCAGAAATTTAAGACTATCGGATATTATGAGTCAAGAGAAGAAGGATTGATTGCGCTTTCCAATTACCACCAGAACCCCTATGATATGGATTGTTCCAAGATTACTTTTGAAGAAGTATATCAAAAGTGGTCAGCTGAACATTTTCCAAAAATATCAGAATCCAACGTGAAGGGCTACGCCGCTTCTTATCTGCTATGCGCACAGCTTTATAAAATGCGTTTTGTGGATATAAAGAAAAGCCATTTACAAGGAGTAGTTGATACCTGTAGGAAAAACTACCCCACCTTGCGGAAATTAAAGGTACTGTTCACCCAGTTGTACAAGTTTGCCCTACAAAATGACATTTGCGGGAAAGACTATGCAAAGTTTGTTGACATAAGCCAGTATAAGGATAAAAACCCTAATGCTTTCAACAGGAAGCCTTTCACTAAAGAAGAGATTGAAACCGTCTGGAAGTGGAAGGACACAAACGAATATATGTCGGTTATCCTCATGCTAATCTATTCCGGCGTAAGAATCGGGGAACTGCTGGATCTGAAAAAAGAAAATGTCAGCCTATCGGAAAAATGGTTTGATGTGACTGCATCCAAAACAGAAGCCGGGATCCGAAAAGTGCCGATTGCAGAAAAGATTCTTCCATTTTTTGAAAGCTGGATGCAGAAAAACGATTGCAAATACCTTCTTTCCACACCAGAAGGGAAGCACTTCATTTATCGGAATTATTATGACTCCTACTGGATGCCGCTGGTTGAGCAAATGGGTATGAACCACCGCCCACATGATACCCGCCATACTTGCATTAGTATGCTGACTGTGGCCGGGGTTGATGATAAGATCATTAAGAAAATTGTCGGTCACAAAGGGCAGTCGGTAACAGAAACAGTCTACACCCATTTTGAAATTCAGGAACTTTTGGAAGCCATAAACAAGATATGAGGAACCGGGGAAAATCGCCCCGGTTTTTCCTTATTTTCGTGTGTCATATAAGTGTCATATGTGTGTCATACGCAAGGGATTTTAACGGATTTCAGCGGCACTAAACCTACTAAACAGCATAAGGAAAACCCTTGAAAATACTGGATTTTCAAGGGTTCTGTAAAATCTCTTATTCTGTTCCAAACTATCTCTTGGAGAACTGCGGCGCACGTCTCGCTGCTTTGAGACCGTATTTCTTCCTCTCCTTCATACGAGGATCTCTTGTCAGATAACCTGCCTTCTTCAGGGTCGGTC
>CAYXKS010000019.1:0-3010 GCA_964465725.1 uncultured Bacteroides sp.
GAGACTCATTATGTAGAATTTGATGATTACGGTCATTTTCATGATGACTGGGAGCATGATTTCTATGATCCTGATTATGCTATGGCATTCCTTTCATCGATATTTCAAGGCTGTCATGATCTTATTGTGTTGGAGGAATATTCACAGGCACTTGAAACATTGGATAAGGTGATAACCCTTGAGTTTGCTATAGTAGATCACCCTGATACGGATGATACCTGTGAAGATGAGTTTATGAGTTTGGAGATGGCTATACGTGAAGATCTGATTTCAATCGACAGGGAAGAGCTGCTTAAGGATTATATATTGGCCTGCAGAAATGTGGTTGGCAATAAAAAACTGGCTGCTGAAAAAATCGCAGCGGTTCTTGAAATGGAACTGTTTGAGGACAGCAAAGCCTATTCCGGTGTGGAGATTACAGAAAAAGATCCCCTTTTGGATGAAATTAAAAAGAAACTGACAGATGATCTGAAACGTTATGAAGACGAGTTCACAGAAAAAAGAGATAAAGATAAATATTACCGGGGAGAGTATCGGGATCAAAGACGGATCAGACACATTAATGCGTTGATAGAGTTCTTTGGGAAGACAGAAAAGAAGCCTGTGAAATCTTTTTTAAGAGGGACATGGAAACAGATCATGGATTTGATTGCAGACTTGAGGTATGAACCTTATATCGACGATCAGGTGCAGATTGAGGAAATATGGAACATCGTTGAAGCTCTTTTGAAAAGAGGCGGATTTGATCAGGAACCGTGGGAGGTCAAGGAGCATATTCTTGAGGAGATCTATGAGAATGACTATTATGACTATTACGGCGTATATGATCCGATGCGGGATTTGGCGAATGCCGTTTGTTCCAATAAAGAAGAAAATCTTAAGCGCGCAGAGATAATGATGAAAGCCGGCAGAGGCTGTTTTGGAGCAGATGCGGCAAAACTTTATCGGGAACTTGGAGAAGAGGACAAATGTGCTGAATATTTTGAGAGTCATCTTGGAAAGGAAGCGGAACCATATATGATCCTGCTTGACTACTACAAGAACAGGAATTATGAAAAAGCTGTTGAGATAGCGAATCTTGCTATTCAAAAATGTCAGAAAGACCAGACTCCGTTCTTTATATTTTTGCTACAGGATGCGAAGGACAGAGGAGATGAAGCGACTTTTAAGAAACTGATGCAAAGCGCTCACCGGAGAAAAGCTGTAAGGTCGGCTGAAATATCTGCGTATTTTGAGGTTTGAGATGCTGAATGATATTTTGCCGGGAATCGAAATCATCACACCCGTATGGGGAAAAGCAAAGGAAAATATATGTTCCAAAACCAGGAGGTATCATCATGCCCTTCAAGATAGTCCGCAGCGACATCACCAAAATGAATACAGAAGCCATCGTCAATACGGCTTGTGCCCACCCGGCAGTCGGCGCGGTTGTGACAGTGCCGTATACAAGGCGGCAGGCTATGAGGAGCTTCTGGAATACAGGAAAGAAAAGATAGGGTTCGTGCCGGAGGGAGAGGAAGAGAAGTTACGCGCCTGCTACAGAAACAGCCTCCGGATCGCAAAGGAACATCACATCCGGTCGATCGCCTTTCCCTTGATCTCGACGGGAAGTTTTGGATATCCGAAGGAAGAGGGAATGCGGATCGCGGCAGATGAGATCAATGCCTTTCTTCTGAGGAATGAGATGCTGGTCTGTCTGGTTGTTTTTGACAGTAAAGCCGCCGCGCTGGGTGCGAAGATCTGTCCGGATCTGGAAGCTTATATTGACCATAATTATGTCAGAGGGAAACAGCAGGAAGAATACGGGAATCCGTATTTTGGACCTGCAATGCAGGGAGATGCCGGATACAGGCCGCATCTGTCCAATGAGGAAATGATCGGACAGAGAGCCGGGTCGCGAATCGTAACAAAAACATTGCCTGCCCGGCCGCATAAGTGATAAGATAAGTCTGCAGGTTATATTGCTGCAAAGCTGGCGTCTGGATCAGCCTTTGCACAGAGATAAACATGACCGCAAATACCACAAAAAGGGGGAATTAAGTATGCAGTACAGAATCATCGGCGACACAATGCCGGCAGTGGAGGTGCTTTTCGATGCACCGGGTGAATCCATGTACACACAGTCAGGCGGTATGGCCTGGATGTCAGAGGGGATCGCCATGGATTCCAACATGAGAGGCGGCCTGGGCAAGAGCATCGGCAGAATGTTTTCAGGAGAATCGTTGTTTATGGCAACCTATAAGGCAGAACGTGCGGGCAGTATGGTAGCGTTCGCATCCACGGTTGCCGGAGAAGTACTTCCCATTGATGTGGGGGCAAACGGCGGTATGATCTGTCAGAAGGGCGCTTTTCTCTGTGCCCAGGAGTCAGTGAACCTGAATGTGACATTCACTAAGAAATTCTCGGCTGGATTGTTCGGCGGAGAAGGATTTATCCTGCAGGATATCAGCGGATCCGGGATGGTATTTCTGGAGATCGACGGCAACAGAGTGGAGAAGAATCTGGCGCCCGGCGAAGTCCTCAAGGTGGACACCGGAAATGTGGTGGCGTTTGAGAGGACTGTGAGTTATGAGATAGAGACAGTGAAGGGACTTAAGAACATTTTCCTGGGCGGCGAGGGCCTGTTCCTGACGAAGCTGACCGGACCGGGCAGAGTGATCCTGCAGACACAGAACTTCAATGAGTTCGCGGGGCGGATCATACGGATGGTGCCGTCCAGGTAATAGCTGCTATGTACGGCTCCCAGGCTGTGAATGCTAACAAAATATTTGATCTGACGATAAGCGAAACGATATAATGGTTTGCTTAATGGTGGCTTTCATGATATCGTTTTTGAAAATGACAGCAGTCAGCACAGCAGGAGAGAGCAGGTGATTGATTATATGAAAAAGAAACTTCCCATAGGAATTGAGAACTTTTGCGATATAAGAACGGAAGAATTTTACTATGTTGATAAATCCGGACTTATCAAGGAACTGCTGGATAACTGGGGCGAAGTGAATCTGTTTAC
>CAYXKS010000019.1:3110-4545 GCA_964465725.1 uncultured Bacteroides sp.
TGTCTGAGAGGGTGCAGCAATGATCACCATCTACTACATTGAGGATGACGAAAATATCTCCCACTCAGTCAGAGAATTCTTAAGCCGGCATGGCTACAGCGTTTCGGTCTTTCCCACGATCGCCTCCGCAAAGCAGGCTTTTTATAAGAGGATCCCGACGCTTGCGCTGATAGACTGGAACATGCCGGATGGCAGCGGCAGCATGTTTTGTCAGTGGATTCGGTCTAACTGGAAGGAACTGCCGGTTATTTTCATCACGGTCCGGGATGATTCCCGCGATATTGTTTCCGGCTTTCAGGCCGGGGCGGATGATTATGTGGTGAAACCTTTTGTGCTGGAGGTTTTGCTTTCACGTATTCAGGCGCTGCTTCGAAGAAGCGGGAACATATCGGACAAGTATCTGTCCTGTGGTTCCATTTCTCTGGATAAGGAGAAGAGGAAGGTCTGCTGTGGCCCGGAAGAAGTTTTTCTTAGCCAGTCAGAGTACCAGCTTCTTCTGTATTTATTGGAAAACAAGGGCAGAACCGCTACGAGACAGTCGTTGCTGGAGACGATCTGGGACAGCAACGGTAATTTTGTCAATGACAATACACTTACGGTGGCCATGAAGCGCCTCCGTGAGAAATTGCACCAGCCGGCCTGCCTGAAGACCGTCAGGAGTGTGGGATACCGTATGGAGGAGATGTGAGATTTTGGCTGATATGCGGTGCCAGATGGAGGGGAAATCATGGTTGAAAGAAAACGTATCATAATCCTTGCAGGATTCGTAATGTCTGTCAGTCTGCTGGTTTCTTCGCTTACAGCGTTGCTTTTGTCAGGGTATTATGGCCGTGCGAATATGCAGGTGCTGGGACAGGTCTGTCAGGGGGCGATTGATAATCTTGGCAACAGTGTGGAAGCGGAGCAGGCGGTTCTGGAGGCGGTTAAGGATTGCACTTATAATCCGACGGCAGGAAAAGGAGATGAAAATATTCTCCTGGCGTATGGGTATCGGCAGAATGATTTTCTAAAGCCCGGAAATGCACACGTCGGGCTTTTTATATTGGCAGGATTTACTGTAGGCGGCCTGCTCTTTCCCGGCACTCTTTTCTTCCGGTATAGATGGGAGAATACGCGGATCAGGGCTTTAACGGACTATCTTGAGAAGATAAACACCGGAGGCAGTGATGTGTTGGCTCAGAGTGGGGAAGACGAGTTTTCCAGACTGCAGGATGAAATCTATAAGACAGTCACCACGCTGCATTGTACACGGGACGCAGCGGTATGTGCGAAGAACAGTTTCTCTGAAAATCTATACAATATTGCGCATCAGATCAAAACGCCGATCACGTCCATATCATTGTCTTTGCAGTTAATCCACAGTGACATATCGTCAGAGCAATTCGGGAAAACTTCGGATATAATTTCAGAACAGAACACAAAGGATATAAAGAGT